>CAKKQM010000087.1:30735-31565 GCA_919902125.1 Actinomycetes bacterium
AAGGGTGTCGTTAACCTCATTCTTCCCAACCCGGTTGGGTCACTTATTAGCAAGATTCTCCACGATCCGCGAGTAAAGAATCTCTCTTTCACCGGTTCCACTGAAGTAGGCCGCGTTCTATTACGTGAAGCATCCGATCGCGTTATCCGTTGTTCCATGGAACTTGGCGGCAATGCGCCATTTGTGATCTTTGATGATGCCGATATTTCTGCCGCAGTTCAAGGTTTAATGGTGGCAAAGATGCGTAATGGCGGTTCGGCATGCACCGCAGCTAACCGCGTCTATGTACAGCGTCCAATTGCCGAGCAATTTACTGCCGAATTCACCAGAGCTATGGCCAGTCTCGTTATGGGACCTGGAATGGATGCGGGAGTTAATTTGGGCGCCAGCGTTTCACTGAAAGAGCGGAATAAGATTGCAGGATTGGTTGATAGCGCAGTAAGTGAAGGCGCCAAAATTACAACGGGCGGAAAGTCGCCAGATGGCCCTGGCGCTTTTTATCCCGCAACTGTTCTGACGTGCGAGAGCGACAATTCAATCTTGCAAAACGAAGTCTTTGGTCCGGTTGCCCCAGTTGTTATTTTTGACACCGACGAAGAGGCAATTGCACTGGCTAACGACACTGACTTCGGTCTTATTAGTTATGTGTATTCGGGCGAACTTGGTCGTGCCATCCGCGCAGCTGAGGCAATGGAATCCGGCATGGTTGCCATCAACCGTGGCGTAATTTCAGATCCCGCCGCGCCATTTGGTGGGATGAAGCAGAGTGGCCTTGGTCGTGAGGGTGGCTTCGATGGAATCCACGAATTCCTGGAAACCAAGTACATCGG
>CAKKQM010000088.1:0-22067 GCA_919902125.1 Actinomycetes bacterium
TTCAATCCCTTCTCTACCACCTAGTAAGGGGCGAAATTAAAGGACGTTAGCCATGCCACAGTCCAAGGATGTGACAAGCAATTAAAGAAACCACTACGGTAGCGGCTATGCGCGTAGCCGTTCCAGTTGAAATTCGAAGTGGCGAGAAGCGAGTAGCCCTCGTACCAGACATCATTAATAAATTGACCCGCCTTGGGTTGGACGTTGCGATTGAATCCAAGGCCGGGATCCATGCTCAAGCATCTGATGCGGAGTACGAAGCCGCTGGTGCAAAAGTAATTGCAGGCGATGTCCTTAAGGACGCTGATGTAGTTCTTTCAGTGCAACCTCTTACCCCAGAGCAGATGGCAACGCTGAAAAAAGGCGCGATCACTATCTCTTTCCTTTCCGTTACAGCTGCACAAGATTCGATTGACGCCGCGATCAAAGCTGGTGTTACCGCTTTCTCTCTCGAACTCGTGCCTCGTATTTCTCGTGCTCAATCAATGGATGCTCTCTCTTCCCAAGCTCTCTGTGCGGGATATCGCGCGGCTCTGGTAGGTGCTGAACTTTCACCACGGTTCTTCCCACTCTTAATGACCGCGGCAGGAACTGTTACACCAGCGCAAGTTTTAGTTCTTGGCGCTGGTGTTGCTGGATTGCAGGCAATTGCAACTGCTCGTCGCCTTGGCGCTGTTGTATCTGCCTATGACGTGCGCCCCTCATCCGCTGATGAAGTGAAGTCCATGGGTGCAACATTTATTGTGTTGGAATTGGAATCCCTGGAAGGCGCCGGCGGTTACGCCCGTGAAATGACCGAAGATCGCGCGGCAAAGCAGCGCGAATTACTGACTCCTTACATTGCTAAATCGCACGTGTTGATCACTACCGCTGCGGTTCCAGGTCGCCCAGCACCTCGACTGGTCACACAAGCGATGGTTGATTCAATGTCACCAGGCGCGGTCATTGTTGATTTAGCTGCCGAAACTGGCGGAAATGTTGAAGGTTCTAAGCCAGGTGAGATTCTCACAACGACCAATGGCGTTCGTATCTGGGGCGGTAAAGATGTCCCAAGCCAGTTGCCCTTCCACGCTTCTATGCTCTACTCGCGAAATGTTGTCAACCTTCTGACTTTGATGACCAAAGAGGGCGTCGTAACGCTTGATTTTGAGGATGAAATTATTGCTGGGTCGGTCGTCACGCATAACGGAGAACTAAAGAAAGAGGTCATCAAAAAATGATGAGTAATGGCATGGCCCTGCTTGCTATCTTTACCCTCTCTATTTTCGTTGGATTTGAAGTCGTTTCTAAAGTGAGTTCCACTCTTCACACTCCCCTTATGAGCGGTGCAAATGCAATTCACGGTGTCATCTTGGTTGGAGCCATTGTTGTGGCCGACCACTCATCCAATAATCTGGAATTAACTCTGGCTTTAGTCGCAATCGTTCTCGCCACCATAAACATGGTCGGCGGATTTGTAGTCACGGATCGGATGCTCGAGATGTTTAAGGCGAAGAAGAAATGAGTAGAAACCTCTACGATTTAATTGGTCTAGCAGCGGCAGTCTGTTTCATTCTTGCGTTAAAGGGTCTCTCACATCCCAAGACAGCCCGTCGCGGCAATTTGATTGGCGCTTTTGGTGCCACAGTGGCAACTCTCCTCGTCTTCTTCTTCACTGGTAATCCATCGGAAAAGAATTGGCATTCACTCCCCTTAAATCACCTTCCGCTCATTCTGGGTGCGGTCGCTATCGGACTAATCATCGGCGTTCCTGCCGCGCGCAAAGTCCAGATGACTCAGATGCCTCAACTTGTAGCACTGTTCAATGGAGTTGGCGGCGGTGCTGCTGCACTTGTAGCAATCGTTGAGTATTTAAAACTTGGAAGCGAAGCCACTACCGCGGAAGTAATCGCCACTGTCTTTACAGTTATTGTCGGTAGCGTTTCTTTCTCTGGTTCTTGCATCACCTTCGCCAAACTTCAAGAGTTGATGACTACTCGCCCTGTCGTCTTCCCTGGTGGAAGATTTTTAATTGCTGCCAACTTGGCGGGTATTTTTGTGGCTGCAGGTTGGGTCGTTAACTCCGGTGGAAATACCCCACTTGCAGTCCTTGGTGGGCTCTCTCTCCTCTTTGGAATTCTCTTCGTGCTTCCAGTTGGTGGAGCAGATGTTCCCATTGTTATCTCACTCTTAAACGCATTTACTGGTCTCACGGTTGCTGCAAGTGGTTATGTGTTGCAGACAACGCTCTTAATTGTTGCTGGGACCTTGGTCGGTGCCAGTGGAACAATCCTCACTCGATTAATGGCAGATGCCATGGGACGCTCCCTCTTTAAGACACTCTTCGGAGCATTTACTGCAAAGCCACAAGCTATATCGGCTGGACAAGAGACTCGTTCGGTGAAATCTGGCTCTCCTGAAGATGTTGCAATTTTGCTTAACTATGCCCGTCGCGTTGTTATCGTTCCTGGCTTTGGTCTTGCCGTTGCGCAAGCACAGCACACCGTCCGTGAATTGGCCGATGTCTTGGCAGCCAAAGGAATTGATGTCGCATACGGTATTCACGCCGTTGCAGGTCGTATGCCAGGGCACATGAACGTCTTGCTGGCTGAAGCAAATGTCCCTTACGAGCAATTGGTCGAGATGGAAGAAGTTAATCCAACTTTTGCACAGACCGATGTTGCACTAGTTATCGGCGCCAATGACGTTGTAAACCCAGCTGCCAAAAACTCCCCTGGTTGTCCAATTTATGGAATGCCCATCCTGGAAGTTGCTGACGCTGCCAACGTCGTCTTCCTTAAGCGCTCCATGCGCCCTGGATTTGCTGGTATCGAGAACGAACTTCTCTACGACCCCAAGACCACTCTTCTCTTCGGAGATGCAAAGGACACACTCACCAAGGTTGTCAGCGCGCTCAAAAACCTCTAGCTCTCCCTCTGCAGCGATCATATGATCGCTGCGCAAAAGTGAACCGGCGACTGAAAAGATTACGTCGACTCATTCACTTTATGCTCTGCTCCCAGTTTCCGAGGCGATGAAAAGAGTGCGTGAGGAGGCGTAATCCTTTCAGCCGACTCTGCACTCTTTCGAGCCCGCGTAGGAGTTACTGATTCAAGTCCGAGCATAAAAGGGCGATTCAGCTATCACTTCGCAAAAAGCGCATCCTCAACTGAAAAGATAACTACACAGTCTCGTCACGCGCTTTTGCTTCGTTTTCTTGGGCTGACTCGGTGCACTCTTTCGAGCCCATGCAGAAGTTGCTGGTAGTTGAAAGTTCAACTACCCTTGGTTTAGCAAAGCCAAGGGAGCAGAACTGTGCCAGCAGTAACCGTCAAAGAGATCACCCTTCTTCCGCGCGTAATCGCAGGACCAACTTTGCGTGCGCGCGGCATAAAGAGCATCACCACCGCGCCGCAAGGATTTGAGGGTGAAGGCTTCCCGGTACGGCGCGCATTTGCTGGCGTTGATATCGCCGAACTTGATCCTTTCATTCACCTGGATCAAATGGGTGAAGTGGAATATGCACCCGGTGAACCAAAGGGAACTCCATGGCATCCACATCGCGGTTTTGAAACTGTTACATACATTATTGATGGCATCTTCGATCATCACGACAGCAATGGTGGCGGCGGCACCATCACCAATGGCGATACACAGTGGATGACCGCGGGCGCTGGAATTTTGCATATTGAAACTCCGCCAGAGCATTTAGTAATGAGTGGCGGGTTGTTCCATGGTTTTCAACTCTGGGTGAATCTTCCCGCAGCAAAGAAATGGTCTCCGCCTGCTTATCAGGATTTACGTGCAAGTGATGTTGCACTTCTATCATCACATGATGGCGGGGCACTGATCCGGGTTATTGCAGGCGAAGTTGATGGACATCAAGGTCCAGGTTCAACACAGACGCCAATAACTCTGGTTCATGCAACAGTTCAACCAGGTGCGGAATTACGTTTGCCATGGTGCCGTGATTACAACGCGCTTGTCTACACACTTGCCGGAAGCGGCTCTGTTGGCGAAGAGCGCAGACCGGTACAGATGGGCCAATTAACCGTTTTCGGTGAAGGCGACATGATTGTCGTCCGTGCGACCGATATGCAAGAAAGCCGTTCACCTGAACTTGAGCTCTTTATTTTAGGTGGCCAGCCCATTAAGGAACCTGTTGCATGGATGGGGCCATTCGTTATGAATACTAACCGTGAAGTTCTGCAGGCTTTTGAAGATTTCCAGAAGGGTCTGCTGGGCACTGTGCCAGCGATTGATAAAAGCGGGCGTCCGTTAAATCGATCTGGCGAGGGTGCCAAATTGGGCTCGGCTACAAAAGTTTCCAACACAGATATCTTGGATGTGCACAATGCGCCGCGGAATGTAGTGGAGGGATAATCCCTCTGGGGATAACGTAAATAGATTGTCAGTGCTATCTAGAACGCTCTATCCATGGCTCAAATCACTGTTCATCTCGAACAAGACGAGATCCTTGCTGATCGCATTGCGCAGTTACTCCACGCAACCCCGGGAATTACAGTGCTCACTGAATTATTGACCATCGATCCATTTACATTGATCCGCGGGGCACGGATCGATTATTTAGCCGCTCTTGAGCGCCAAACAAGTTGGCTTCAGGCCGCTATGCAACGAGCGATTGTGGCTGTAGCTGGAGATGAACCCACGCGTGCCGAAGATCTCTGGGCGGGTGTCGATGATGCCGAACGCGAAGATGTTGCATCTGCTCTGCGCCTGTCAGGCCCCACCGCACAGATGCGCATTGATGTCGCACGCGCCCTCGTTAATCATCTGCCTAATACCTGTTCGGCGTTGGCAAGCGGAGAAATCTCCCCTGCTCATGCAACCGTGATTGCCCGCGAAACCGCATCTGCTATCCGTGATGGATTGTCGCCGTTGGCACTATATGAAATCGAGGAACGTGCGCTCTCGCATGCTGAATTCCATACGCCGGCGCAAGTAGCAAATAAAGTGCGTACCACCTTGGCAAGGATTGCACCTGAAGAATTTGAAAGTACTGTTTCAAAAGCGCGCGATACTCGGCGCGTTTCCTGCTACCGCGAGAGTGATGGTATTTCGACCATCGTTGCAATACTTCCCGCCGAAGATGCGCAGATTGTGATGTCGGCAATTGAGAGTTTTGTTCTGCGAGATTCCGTCGATAACGATGACAGAAATATGGATATGAAGCGTGCAGATGCTTTGACCGCGCTTGCTTCTTGGGCGCTTGGGCAATCTAGCGATGATGTGCGCCCCCATCGCCGACCAATCACTATCAATGTCACCATTGATCTACCGACACTTATGGGGCTTGCAGAAAATCCAGGACAGCTGGCAGGTTACGGTGCAATTCCCGCATCGCTTGCGCGCGCACTGGCATCTGAGGGTAAATGGCGCAGATTTATTACCGACCCCATAACTGGTGCACTCCTAGATTTCGGACGTGAGAGTTATGAACCTCCGCAACCGCTCGTTGATTTTCTTCTAGCGCGCGATCGAACCTGTCGGTTTCCAGGTTGTAGAGCGCCAGCACGCCTGGCCGATATTGATCACGCACAGAGTTGGGAAAGCGGCGGAGCAACTTCGGCACAGAACCTCGGGGCGCTCTGTCGGCGCCATCATCGACTCAAGACACATGGCGGATGGCAGTTGGAGAGCAAGAGTGATGGGTCCTGCGTATGGACTTCGCCCGAAGGCAAGAACTACTTCGTTCCTGCCCGCGACATCCTTGAGGCTGTGTAGGTAATACTTCTTCCATGATCTGGTGGCCTACTGAGATACCAATACTGACACATGGCCTTATTACGTTACGACTAGCCAGCGAGGCAGATATTCCAAAGGTTTATGAAGCTTGCCAGGACCCGTTGATTCCGCGATTTACAACGGTGCCCGCTGATTACAGAATGGCTGATGCGGAGTTCTTTATCCGCGAAAAAGGACCGACGCACTTTGCACAGAAGAAAGAACTGCTCTTTGTGATTACAGATGGCCATATCCCTGACGAAGAGTTCTGCGGTGTTATCTCTTTTCACACAATCAATCTTGGTAACCATGTGGCAGAACTCGGTTATTGGATTGCGGCGCCCGCCCGAGGAAAAGGAATCGGCACAACGGCTGCGAAAATGATTACCGAGTATGGCTTTGTGACAATGGGTTTTCGCAGAATCGAAGCACTCGTTGATGTTGCGAATGAGACATCAAAGATGTTACTTATATCTGCAGGCTATGAATTAGAAGGCATCATGCGCCAGAAAGTTACACGCGCAGATGGAAGTCAGAAAGATATGGCGCTCTTTGGGAAAGTGAATCAATAATGGAATCACTCGCGCTCGTTGTTGCCATCCTCTTTCTCTCCGCAATTTTCTGTGGACCTATTGCACTGGGATTGACATACCTACATGTGCGCTCAAAAAACGGTGAACGTCTGAGACGAATTGCGGTCGGCCTCTTTGCGATCTGGGGTTCGCTAACCAGTTTGCAATTTGCACTAGCCGCAGTTCCATTATTTCCGCGCCTAATTGGAGTTGCGGGTCTTGTAATTTCTATAATCGCAGTAAAAAAAGAATTCGGTGGACCCAGAAAGTTGAAAGAGCACTAAGTTCATAAGAGAACGCAAATAAAAGAGAGCACTAGGTTCATAAGGGACCGTAAATAAAGCAAGTGGAGGTGCCGGGAATCGAACCCGGGTCCTTCGGTATCAAAACAGGGCTTCTACGGGCGTAGTGTGTTTATCGTTTTCTCAGTCCCGAATCTCTTACACACGAGTATTCGACGAACTCATTTACGGAACTGTTCTCTGGTGTCGTCCGTAACGCCAACACCATGAAAAGCCCTCTGGCGACGCTAGATTCCGAATCGAAGGCTCACTCGGGCTAACGGACTAGGGAGCTCGCTTATGCAGCGAGAGCGAAGTCAACGCGATTGTTATCGGCGTTTAGTTTTTTGCACAGGTTATTGGTTAACGAGATCATCCTGGCTTCCTCGGCCCGCTTCTCCTGCCTCAACATCCAAAGTCGAGACCGTTCACCCCCATGGTTTTAGCATGAGAATTGAAGCGTTACTTCATCACTATGTAATTGTCCCTATCAATAGGATCACTCCTACAAGCCGATTATAGAATATGACGTCCCAATTAGGTAATTCAATTTATTTGAGAGATATTTACGCGCTATCTGGGGAATATTTACGCGCTATCTGGGGAATATTTACGCGCACATATCGTCGTTCTCGAAGTTACTGAGCGTGAGCAAGTCTAAAGTGGAAGTTTAGCGAACGCTAAGACCTACCGGAACGGCGACGAGATACCTCACGCTCGATTTCACGCCCTGCTTGGCGCTCCAAAAGGGCCGCCCGTTTATCGTAGGATTTTTTTCCTCGAGCAATGGCCAATTCAATCTTCGCTTTTCCATCTTTAAAGTACAGCGAGAGCGGAATGAGCGTAAAACCACCTTCTTTTATCTTACCGATTAACTTATTAAGCTCTTCGCGGTGCACTAATAATTTACGATCGCGACGCGGAATATGGTTGGTCCAGGTACCTTGCGTGTATTCAGGAATGTGAACTCCGCTGAGCCAGAGTTCACCATCTTGCACCATGGCAAAGCCGTCAATTAAAGATGCTCGACCTTGACGGAGGGATTTCACCTCGGTGCCCGTCAGAACCAACCCGCATTCAAAAACATCCTCGATAAAATAATCGTGACGCGCTTTCTTATTCTGCGCGATGAGTTTACGGCCGACCTCTTTCACCATTGCGCAGCCGAAGGCGGAGCGATCAAAGGTTGCGCAGCCGAAGGCGGAGCGATCAAAGGTTGCGCAGCCGAAGGCGGAGCGATCAAAGGTTGCGCAGCCGCAATATCTATTCCTGGTGAACTCCACATAAAGTGGAGTTTAGACCTTGAGATAGCGGCGAAGCGTCAATACAGAAGCGAAGATGGAGACGACTAAGCCTGTAGCAAGGAGATAGCCGGAGGAGACCCAGACCTCTCTCCAGCCGAAGAATTTGGTGAAGGAGAGCAACGGAGCAACCCTAGTATCAATGACACTCTTTAGAGCTGCCAGCAATCCGGTGGCTATTGCCCATCCAAGAATTGCTGAGATGACGCCCTCCAAAAGGAATGGCAATTGAATCGAGAAAGAGGTCGCGCCAACAAGCCGCATCACACTAGTTTCTCGGCGACGGTTAAAAGCTGCGATGCGCAGAGTGTTACTGATTAAGAGCGCAGCGGTAAGTACTGAGGCCAGGCCAACCAAGAGCGCGCCGTTGCGAAGAACTCCTAGAAGCCTAAAGAACTTCTCCAAAATACTCCGCTGATCTTGCACCACATCAACACCGGGGCGACCCGAGAATGCACTAACTACAACAGGAAATTGCGTGGGATCTTTTAACTTTACACGGAAAGATTCTGGCAATTGATCAGGAGTTACGTTCTGAGCAATTGCCGAATCTTTAAACCGATCTTGGAAACGTGTAAAAGCCTCTGCCTGCGACTCGTAATAAACACTATCTACAACTGGCAACGCTTCTAGATCTTGCTGAATCTGGAGTCGCTGTCCTGGCGTAACCACGCCGGCGGAACAAGATGGTGATTCCGACAAAGTACCGCAGAGATAGACCGAGACTTCGATCTTGTCGTACCAGTAATCTTTCATCGCGCTGACTTGAGCATTAGATAACAAGCCAATACCGAGTAACGACAGGGAGATTGCGACGGTAACAACGACCGCAAATGTCATTGTGAGGTTGCGACGAAGTCCGATTCGGACTTCGCTCAATAAAAACCGAGCACGCATATCGCTTCTCCCTTAACCCGTATACCCGTAAACACCGCGGACTTGATCGCGAATGACATGCCCGGCATCTAATTCGATAACTCGCTTACGCATCTGATCCACAATTCCAGAATCGTGGGTCGCCATTATGACTGTCGTGCCTTCACGGTTGATGCGATCTAACAATTTCATAATCCCCACACTCGTTGCAGGGTCAAGATTTCCGGTTGGTTCATCCGCAATCAGAATCGCCGGTCTACTCACGTAAGCGCGGGCAATTGCGACTCGCTGCTGCTCACCGCCAGAGATCTCACTGGGTCGACGATCAGCCTTATCTTCAAGGCCAACAAGTTCAAGAACTTCGGGGACTTCGCGGTTAATTTCCTTCTTTGAAAACCCAAGAACATGAAGCGTAAAAGCAACATTTTCAAAAATTGTTTTATTAGGGAGTAGTCGGAAATCCTGAAAGACCGTTCCAACCTGGCGCCTAAGCTGAGGAATTTTATGATTGGCAAGCAAACCCAAGTCTTTCCCTGCAACATGGATTGTGCCCGTAGACGGGCGCTCCTCGCGCAGTACTAAACGCAAGAAAGTGGATTTACCAGAGCCAGATAGACCTACAAGAAAAACGAACTCACCTTTGATAACTTCGAGATTGACGCTATCGAGGGCAGGCTTCTCTTGTCCAGAATAAAGCTTGCTAACATTCTCAAAGCGGATCACTAAAACTCCAAAACGATCGATGTGGACACCTATTAGCCTAGTTTAGGTAGACAACTCTCCCCAACCAGGGAAATAACCCCTTTCCAGCTCGATTTTTTGTTGGGATATATCACCAATTATTCGAGACTACCCTAGATCTCTGGATATCTGGATATCTGGGAATCATTGAGAATCATTGAGAATCGCTAGGAGCACTACTGCGGCGCCAACGAATACCCGCTTCGATGAAATCATCAATCTCGCCATTTAAAACTGCAGCGGTATTTCCCGTTTCATGGTCGGTCCGTAAATCCTTTACCATTTGATACGGATGTAGCACGTACGACCTCATCTGATTACCCCATGAACCGCTGTTGTCGCCCTTGAGTGCATTGATCTTCGCTTGCTCTTCTTGGCGACGACGTTCAAGTAATTTTGATTGCAGTACTGCCATTGCTGTGGCTTTGTTTTGAATCTGCGAGCGTTCGTTCTGACATGAGACCACGATCCCGGTCGTCATATGTGTTATACGTACCGCAGAGTCCGTTGTGTTGACACCTTGACCGCCAGGTCCCGATGAGCGATATACATCTACACGAATATCTTTATCATCAATCTCGATATGATCACTCTGATCGACGACAGGCACAACCTCAACACCTGCAAAGGATGTATGGCGACGACTCTGACTATCAAACGGTGAAATACGCACGAGGCGATGAGTTCCTTGTTCAACCGAGAGTGTGCCATAGGCATATGGAGCACTTACGCGGAAGGTTGTGGACTTAATCCCCGCTTCTTCGGCGTAGGAAGTTTCCAGAACATCGACCTTGAAGTTGTGGCGTTCGCAATAACGCAGATACATACGCATTAACGCCTCTGCCCAGTCAGCAGCTTCGACGCCACCAGCTTCTGAGCGAATCGTGATCAGCGCATCGCGTTCGTCATATTCACCATTTAGTAAAGTCTGCACCTCTAATTCGCCAATGGCTTTTTTCACTGAATCAAGTTCACGCTCAGCATCAGCCAATGCAACTTGGTCTGATTCATTCTGAGCCAATTCAATCAGGATTGGAAGATCCTCGATACGCTGGCGTAGGTCAACCAGGCGCTTAATTTCACTCTGCACTCGAGAAAGTCTGCTCGTTACCTTCTGGGCATTTTCGGGATCGTCCCAGAGATTCGGCACGCCAGCGGCCTCTTCAAATACTTGGGCATCTTGGCGGAGTTTAGGAAGATTTAAGACCTTTTCAATGGAAACAAGGGTGGCATCAAGGCCAGCAATCTCGAGATCATATTCACGCGCGGCCACGGGGAAAGAGTACCCATTATTGGCGATCACGATCACTCTGTGCCGCAGCGCTAGCGTGGAGTTCAACATCAATAAGCGATGATTGTGGCAATCGAAAAGGAAGTGTTGCGCGGGCGGTTGTTTTAATTTTGACAAAATTGCCAAAGCAGTAGAAATCATTAAGCCCGACTTCTTGCAATTCTGGCCGTTTTAAGTCTGCACTACCTTGCATCCAGAGTCCCAACTCCTCAATAACTCGCAACCTGGCAGTTGAACAATCGATAGGTATATCAATCCCTGTGTCGCCACGATAGTAAGCCGCTCGATCAAGACTCTGCACTGCACGTAGCGCAGCTGATTCTGTGGCATGAACAAGTGAACGCTTTGCAACTGCAATAGTGGCAATATCTGTGATCAAAATAAGCAAGGAGATAGTGATGAGAAAAAGCCCGATTGTTAAAACAGAGATTGAGCCTCTCTCTCCATCCCGCAAGTCCTGGCCATCGTGTCGATTCGCTGCAGTTAAGTTCGCACGAGCACTCCATCTCAGTGATTTCATTGCCATGGTGATACATACTCTTGCGCCGACACATGTACCTGGCGGTGGGAAATTGGCAACCGAAGTCGCAGATCCCCCCGCACTCGCTCGCCCGGAGTGAGGCAACTAAAGGTCGAGCAAGAGAATATGAGCGACATTGATGAAATCTCGGCCTGGCTAAAACCAAGACGGTCAGCACCATATTGCAAAACCACATTGGCTCGCTGCTCGGCTACCCTCAAGTTTTCACTTGCTACATAAGCCCGAACCGCTTCTCGCACCAATGTTCGGGCACTCATTTCCTTATTACTGACTTCAGCAAACTGTGTGAGATAAATGAAGACTGGCAAAAAAAGTGGGATGGCGAGTAACACAAACTCCACTGTTGCGCTACCCGATTCCTCTTTCTTCACAATTTTCCGGTGAACACGCAGTTTCATGGTTGCCGCTCCATGACAGCAATTCCTGTGACATCGGTCGAACGGCCATTTTCTCCACTCAGAAATGGCAAGTGCGGGATAAGGCTCGGAAGAGTCCTTCTGCGATGAGTAATGAGAAGACGTAGCGCATCAAATGAATAAGGGGGAGAAAAGGAGATAACTTCATCGTCGCCAGATACCACCGAAGTAATTGCGCCGGTGGTTGCATCTGTTTGGGCGTAAGCCAAATCCAAATTTCGATAGTTGATAGCGAGGATCAATTGGGCTGCAATCAAAAAAAGCACCATCAAGGGAATGATGACAAGCGTGCTTTCGACTACGCCTTCTTGGCTGCGCCAAAACTTCTTAACGAATGCCATTCATCGAATCCAATGAGTTGCGAAGAATTGCTGTCAGACGAGGAGCGGCAATCGTCCAAATAGCAGTCACCAATCCTGTTGTCATCAAGACCACCAGCACCCAACCAGGAACATCGCCTTCTTCACTCTCAAGCAATTTGCGTGAGAACTTTGATTCCAAAAGACTTTTTGTTGTGGACCGTAAGCGTGCTAAGAGATGCAAAAAGGATAAATATGCACGATCAGAGATAGCGGTGGTTATTTCAATGTAACGCTTAAAGAACTTCACGGTATGGCTCCTTATCAATGGAAGAGCAACGCAGAATGCGTTTACGTAGAGAATTCTTGGACGAAAAGAGGGTCCACTTCTCAAAAGAAATCGCGGCTGTGTAAATCGCAGGCGAGTGGTTAACGCCTCAAGCGGACCTACTAGGCGGCGAAGAGATTGAGATGTATCACCGATGGCCAGAGGGCGAAGAGAATAGAAACAGGCAGAATAAGAAAAACCACTGGCACCATCATGGAAATCTCTGCCTTTCCAGCTTTATCCATAAGGTGATTGCGTTGAATCTGCCTTGCCTCTGCGGCATGGCGCTGCAGCACATCTATCAGCGGTGCCCCGCGGAGCATTGCCGTGATCAGCGCATCAACAAACCGACGGATAACAACTGACTCCACTCGACGGCCCAGCGCATCTAGCGCAACGTGGAATGGTGCTCCTGATCGCACAGAGGCAATCACCAGGCCGAACTCATTGGCAAGTAACCCGTGTGAGCGTTGTGAGATTCGAGTCATTGCGCCCAGAGGGGTCTGGCCTGCAGAGAGCGCCAGAGTGAACATTTCGATTATTGCGGGAAATTCGCTCTCAATAACTGACCGATACTTCGCAACTTCGCCACTTAATTGTCGATCGATAAAAAAATACGCACCAGCGCAAGTAAAGATTGCGGTAACAAGAGCGAAAAAGAAGGATCTGATCGCCATAAAAGCTAGAAAAAAAATAATCGCTGAAGAAAGAAGCGCGTAACTCGCCTGCCTTATGCGAAAGCTCTCATACTCATTTTCGCGGCCAATATGCGCCAACCGCTGACGCACGTTGGTTCTGTCGGGTAAGTGTGCGAATTGCTCCCGAGATTGGGCGAGAAATTTACGAGAAGAATCTTCTTTCGCATCAGTGAAAATGAGAATCGTCCCCATGCTGGCAAGAAGAACAGGGACGATCAGCACTTCTGTAGTCATGAAATTATCCCCTTAACCAAAAACTCGTGGCGTTCTTGGTAGACGTCCAAGACGCCCCATCCAGAAATACGCCAATATTGTCAGAAAGATTCCAAGAAAGAGGATTGCAACTCCCCCAGGTTGAGCAAATGCTTGCGCCGTCCCAGGTTGGCTCGAAAGCAAGAGCAGCAACAACCAGGGCGCAGCAGATGAAAGATGTGCTGAGTTCTTGATCCAGCCATGCTTAATCTCAATCTCTTTACGCAAAGCAAGGTCCTGCCGTAAAAAATCTCCCAAGGTTCTGAAAATCTGCAATAACTCCGATCCACCTAAAGACTTGGCAAGAAGTATTGCTTCAAGAATCTGATCACTACCTTGCGCATTGAAGCGAACTTTCAACTTCTGAGTCGCTTCGGCAAAATCACCTTTCCGTAGTAGATCTTGATGAAACTCAAGAAAAGCAGGACGCAAAAGTTCAGGACCTCGATTCCCTAAACCAACCATTGCTTCAGAGAGGGATAGCCCAGAATGAATTCCTGAGATGAGATGGTCTATTACCTCTGGCCACACTTGCATCATTGCTGCATCGACGCGAGCAGATTTATTGCGCAGATAGACCCAAGTAATAACAAGCGAAAAAAATGAGAATGGAAGTGTGATGACAAGTGAATTTGTCCAAAGAAGAACGAGAACAGTCACTGCGCTGCCAGAAATTGATGCATAAACAATTTCTTGACGATGGGTGATAAAGATTCGAGAGAGAATACCAATGTGAGACTTTGAGCTCTTGGCACTCGATCCTGATGATTGCTCATTCAAAAAAGCTAGACCAAGCCCACAGAGCGAACTCGCTAAAAGTGCGATTAGAAATGGTTCTCCGACTATGGTTGTAATTCCGAGTGCTGCGGATGCTACTTCGGTCATTCTGGCCACCAATTCGTTAAGGGAACTCCGGCGATTGCATATTTCTCGGCATGGGCCAAGGCGCCCAGGCCGCGCTCATATTTATCACCGTTCCAACGCCATAGCGTTTCAACTTCGAGGCGATCATTCTCGATACGCCCCGTGACTGTAGAAACTTCTGTAATCCGTCGCTGACCGGAAATATCAAGAGCCACTTGCACTACTAAATCAATTGCTGATGCAACAGTTGGCCCAATAAATTTCTGCGAAATATTTTCTCCAGCTAGCAAAGGAAGAGTTTGCAACTTAACAATGGCATCGCGCGTGGAATTTGCATGGATGGTACCCATTCCAGGCAGACCAGAGTTGAGCGCGATGAGAAGATCAAGGGCCTCTGCTTCGCGAACTTCGCCAACAATAATGCGAGAGGGCCTCATACGAAGTGACTCTTTAATGAGCCGACGTAATGGAATCTCCCCTTCGCCTTGCAGATTCGCACTACGAGTCTGCAAACTCACTACATCTGGAAGATTTGGCTTGAGTTCAAAAACCTCCTCGATAGTGATTACTCGTTCTTGAACTGGAATTGCCGAAACTAAAGCGTTAAGCATCGTGGTTTTGCCTGCTTGCGTACCACCGCTCACCAGAATATTCACACCAGCTCGTACTGAGTTAATAAGCAAAGTGGCAATCTGAGGCGACATTGCATTGCGCTCTGCCAAATCGCGTAATGATAGATTCCGTAACAGATGCTTACGGATATTAATTGCCCAATGTTCGGGAGTGATTTCAGGGATTGCAACGTGTAGTCGACTTCCATCTGGCAATCGCGCATCAACAAATGGATGCGACAGATCTAGCCGTCGTCCGCTCCACATCAGAGCGCGCTCAACAATATTTCTTACTTCATCACTCGTGAGTAGAAGATTTGTTAGTTCGTTTTTTCCCGCCCGCGCGATAAAAATCCGCTCAGGAGTATTGATCCAAATTTCTTCAATTTCGTTATCGCTCATAAAGGAGGCCAAAGGCCCAAAGGTCATTGCAAGGTCTGGTACGGACATGTAGCCGACTTTAAGAGTAATGCTCCCGCGAAAAAATCAGAGTTCTCTCATCGGTGGATAAAAATGCCATGGTGGCATTGCAAATCGGGTGAGCGCACCTTTAAAACCATTGCGTGTTGCAGATTTATTTCACGTGCTATATGTTGCATGGACTAACCAACACACGGGAGTTCGCACTAGCGGACTGAGAGGACGGCTAGGGCCGTCGACCGTTGAACCTGTCCGGGTAATGCCGGCGTAGGGAGGATTTAAAGTGCTAAAAAACGACTCTGCAAAGCCATCCGCTGTAACCACTGGATCGATCCAGGGCAGCACAAAAAGATATGAACCTGTTGCAGGATTTCCAGAAATGAGGATCCCTCTCCGGCGAGTGAATTTGAGCAATGGGGAGCATTTCGACCTCTATGACACCTCCGGACCATACACAGATGAGCGTGCCGTGATCGATATAGAAGTCGGCCTACCAAAGACTAGGGATAGATGGGATCGCCCTGCACCCATTGATGGTGCCGCCACCCAACTAGTCTGGGCCAGAGCCGGCATCATCACTCCCGAGATGGCCTATATCGCAGCCCGAGAGGGAGTGTCGACCGAACTTGTTCGAGACGAAGTCGCACGTGGTCGTGCAATCATCCCTGCCAACCATAATCATCCCGAATCTGAACCAATGATCATCGGCAAGAAGTTCGCGGTGAAAATCAACGCCAACATTGGCAACTCAGCCGTCACTTCATCTATTGCGCAAGAGGTTGAGAAAATGGTCTGGGCTGCCCGTTGGGGTGCGGACACGCTCATGGATCTGTCGACCGGTAAGAATATTCACGAAACCCGAGAGTGGATCCTACGGAACTCACCTATTCCGGTGGGTACCGTCCCCATCTATCAGGCTTTAGAGAAGGTTAAAGGCGACCCCACCGCATTGACCTGGGAAATTTATCGCGACACAATTATTGAACAGTGCGAACAGGGCGTCGACTACATGACTGTCCATGCCGGAGTTCTCTTGCGCTATATCCCGCTGACAGCCAAACGCGTCACAGGAATTGTTTCACGCGGTGGATCGATCATGGCAGCCTGGTGCTTAGCCCATCATCAGGAGAGTTTTCTCTATACGCACTTCGTTGAACTCTGCGAGATTCTTCGTCGCTACGATGTTGCCTTCTCCTTAGGTGACGGACTCCGCCCTGGATCCATTGCGGACGCAAACGACGAAGCCCAATTTGCCGAACTGCGAACATTGGGGGAACTGACAAAGATTGCAAAATCTTATGGCGTACAGGTAATGATCGAAGGCCCTGGACATGTACCCATGCATAAGATCGTCGAAAATGTCCGTATGGAAGAGGAGCTTTGCGAAGAAGCCCCTTTCTACACGCTCGGTCCTCTAACCACTGATATTGCACCAGCCTACGATCACATCACCTCAGCCATCGGTGCGGCGATGATCGCGCAAGCTGGAACCGCCATGCTCTGTTACGTCACTCCGAAAGAACATCTAGGTCTGCCTAATCGCGACGATGTGAAAACTGGAGTCATCACATACAAAATCGCGGCTCATGCTGCCGACTTGGCCAAAGAACACCCGCACGCCCAAGAACGCGATAACGCTCTAAGCAGAGCTCGTTTTGAATTTCGATGGAATGATCAATTTGCGTTATCACTAGACCCAGATACAGCGCGCAGTTTCCATGATGAAACCCTCCCCGCAGAAACAGCAAAGACCGCTCACTTCTGTTCCATGTGTGGACCAAAGTTCTGTTCCATGCGTATCTCTGCCGATGTAAGAACGTATGCGCAAGAGAACGGACTCTTAACTTTAGAAGCGATAGAAGCCGGTATGGCGGAGAAATCTGCCGAATTCATTCGGATGGGCAACTCGGTCTATCTGCCAGTCAGCGCCCTTTAAAGACTGCGGAGGTCGCTCAGTGCAAACATCTCCTCCTGTTCCCGCATCCGCGCAAGAGACAATCCGAGTTCTTGCAGCTCTCCGTGGCGCAAACCCGCTCGTACACTGCATGACAAATATCGTCGTTGCCGGATTTACTGCGAATGTTCTCTTAGCAATCGGTGCTTCACCGGCAATGGTAGAAAATGCTGAAGAATCAGCAGAGTTTGCAGCGATTGCCGATGCCCTGCTGATAAACCTTGGCACTCTCTCTCCGGATAAAGTTTCGGCAATGCGGTTAGCAGTTGCTGCCGCCAACCGAACCGGGACGCCCTGGGTTCTCGATCCTGTGGCAGTTGGGGCCCTTGGCTATCGCACCCGGTTCGCTGCATCTTTGCTGGCCGAAAACCCCACCGTGATCCGAGGCAACCCCTCCGAGATTCTCTCTCTCGCTGGCGTCGCAAACTCAGCCGGCCGTGGAGTCGATTCCACCGCTGATTCACTGAGCGCCTTTGCGGCAGCCTCTGATTTTGCTCGCAAGCAGCAGACAGTCGTGGCTCTAAGTGGAGCGATTGATTACATCACCGATGGAATTTCAACGGTGGAAGTACGCACTGGTCACAAAATGATGACTCGAGTTACCGGAGTCGGGTGTGCACTTGGCGCGCTTGTAGCCGCATGTTCTGCAGTGGAACCCTCGCCACTCATCGCAGCAAGTGCTGCCACAACGATCCTTACTGTCGCGGCGGAGGTCGCAATCGAAAATAGTCAGGGACCAGGTAGTTTCGCAGTTGCCCTGCTCGACTCTCTTTATGCATTAGATGCGTCCACCATTCACGCACACCTTCGTGCCAAGTCATGAAACGTGATCTCTCCCTTTATCTCGTAACAGATCCGAAACTCTGTGGCGAGCGCGGAGTTGTTGCTACAGTCGAAGCAGCTGTGCGTGGTGGGGTAAGTGCCGTGCAGTTAAGAGATAAGCGGGCCTCTGCCCGCGAACTGGCGCAACTGGCCATCGCGCTTCTTGGTGTTCTCAAGGAAACCGGAATCCCGCTGTTGATCAATGACCGATTTGATGTTGCGCTGGCGGTAGGTGCGGATGGCGTTCACCTAGGTCAATCCGACTTAGCTGCGAAAGCGTTACGGAGTTTAGTCGGAGCGAATTTTATGATCGGTCTGACTGTCTCGCGGGCCGAAGAGATCGCAGCGGTAGCTGCTCTGCCAATCGGAACCGTGGACTACCTCGGGGTTGGACCAGTTTTCCTCACTTCAACCAAGGCGAATGCGCTAGATCCATTAGGACTCGACGCAGTGGCGCAGTTATGCCGATCTACTGATTTGCCGTGCATTGGAATTGGCGGCATCACTCTTGAGAATGCTCCATCGGCATGGTCGACTGGGCTAGATGGACTCGCTGTCGTATCAGCAATCTGCGCCGCCGCTGATCCAGAAACTGCTGCCGCAACCCTGCGGGGTAGTCGCCCATGATCGTCAATACGCTCAGCATTGCTGGTACCGACCCAAGTGGTGGTGCAGGTATGCAGGCCGATCTGAAAACCTTCTCTGCTTTAGGCGCTTACGGCCTGAGTGTCATCACCGCTCTTCTCGCACAGAACACGCAGGGAGTTGCTGGGATTCATCAGATTTCTGGAGACTTTGTCGCCAAGCAGTTGGAAGTTCTCTTCGATGATGTTCGTGTCGATTCAGTGAAAATTGGCATGCTCGGAAATACGGAAGTTATTCGAGCAGTGGCTGGTGCGTTAAAGCACTATCGGCCTCCATATATCGTGCTAGATCCTGTCATGGTTGCCACTAGTGGTGATCGACTACTTGCCCCCGACGCTGTTGCAGTGCTTCGAGATGAGTTGTTACCTCTTGTTGATCTGATTACGCCAAACCTTCCCGAGGCAGCCCGCCTGCTTGGTGAAAATGAGGCAACTAGTGAAGAGGAGATGTTGGACCAACTTGAAAAGTTACATCGACTCAGTGCAGGCGTTCTCATCAAGGGCGGCCACCTGCACGGAAATGAAAGTGTGGATCTCCTAATGATTGATGGAACAACCACTCGTCTTGGATCACCGCGAGTTAAAACGCAGAATACCCACGGCACTGGTTGTACTCTCTCAGCGGGGATTGCTGCACTTCGCCCCCAACGACCAGATTGGGTCAGCGCCGTATCTGATGCTAAAAACTATCTCACGACTGCATTAGCGGCATCAGAGGTTCTCAAAGTTGGCCACGGTAGCGGCCCAGTCCATCATTTTCATGCGCTCTGGCCATCATGAGGAGTCCATTACGTAATGGCGTAATAGTGACGGGTCTTGAGTCGATGCCACTTAATGCCAAGCGAGCTGTGCGAGGTGGAATATTGGGCAACTACGTCGACCAGTTCGACATTTTTCTGCCGATCATCGCTCTTGCTCCTGCCGCCGCATATCTTTACGGCGCCGAGAATATGGCAAGAAATGCAGGCCTTATTTTTATCGCCACACTCATCGGGCGCCCCCTTGGAGCTGGAATTTTTGGCCCGATAGCTGATCGAATCGGCCGAACAACCACAACAAAAATCACCATCCTGGGTGTTGCCATCACCACCCTTCTCATTGGACTAGTACCAGGTTCGCTTGGCAGCAGAACGCTCTTTTTGATTCTCGCTCTACGATTCCTCGGCGGCATCTTCATTGGTGGCGAGTACACCTCCGCCGTGCCACTAGCGATGGAGTGGACTCTCCCGCGCCGTCGTGGTCTTGTCAGTGGTCTGATCATGTGGATGTCGCCGTGGGCTAACGCCTCAATAGCTGCCTTGGTCTTTATTCTGCTTGGCGTTTTAAATCCAGAGCAGTACAACCAATGGGGTTGGAGGATTCCTTTTATTCTCGGCGCAGCAATGGCCTTTGCCATGCTGATCTACTACCGCACCTATGTCTCTGATTCACCGCTATGGAAAGAAAGTACGAAGGCGTCGAATCCACTGAAGGATATTTTTCTCGGTACAGATCGGCGAGCACTCTGGCAAGTATTTATATTGATGAGTGGATTGTGGCTTTTTACCTATATGGCGATCGCCGTACTTACCGGTCAGTTAAAAACCAGTGGTCACCTCAACGATCGAGACCTCTCTTTCACCATGATGTGTGCAACTGCGGCCTCTGCTATCGCAATGGCAACCTGCGGCCATCTCTCCACTTTTATCGGGCGGCGAACTTTTTTCATCGCCTTCGGCGCTCTCTCTGCAATTGGCGCGCCGATTGTCTACTTAGCAATCTTCCAGCAGAGCGGACTGACCTCGTTGGTACTGCTCGTTCTCTTGTTGCAGATTATTACAGTGCCCGTGTATGGACCAATAGCTGCATATCTCACCGAACGTTTCCCGACTGCAGTCCGTTCAAGCGGATACGGGGTGGCATACAGCATCTCTATCATTCTGCCCGCTCTCTACCCGTACTATCTGCCGCCACTGCAACGAACTCTCGGGAATCAACTGGCAGTTGCTCTGCTGCTGGTAGTTGCAGGAGTTCTAGTGACGACTGGTGCGATCATTGGCCCGGAAACGTACAAGAAAAGGGAATGAGAGGTTGGCGATCCAGGCGGTTGAGAAGATCCAGTGTGTTCTCCCCAGATTGCGATGAGAGATGTGCTGATAAAAAATCCGGATATGCCCTGCCTCTCTCTTTAACATTCTCCGCAATTGCAGCCAACCATTTATTAGCGACACGCTCAATTAAATTTTGAGCAACACTTTCAGATCCATGAAGAAGTATCGCAAACTCTCGTTCACCAATCCGTGCGCAGAGATCTTCACTACGGGATAGTCGTATAAGAATTTCGGCAAAGTTAAGAATCTCTACCTCATATATTGATACGTCATTGTTTTCTTGCCTGTATTGATTCTTTGTCTCAGTTAGCAAGACCAATCGAACGAGTGAAAATGGATTACCGCTTCTCTCAAATCTCGATAATTCACGGCGCAACTCTTCGTAAAAAAGTGGAGGCGCCGCAAGTTGCGTAAGGGAGTCTTTAATTCCATCATGCGAGAAGATCAGCGCCAATTAATACTCCGATTGACACGCCAACCAATACGCCAATCAATACTGAGATAAGCCAGTATTGCTATCGTGTCCTTCATGGAAAAGAATGCTGCCAAGAAACAGGGGCGCAGGACTATCGCGGCAGCCCTGCTTTCTTTCGAAGCGGCGATGGTGCTAGCCCTAGGCGGCTTTCTAGTCGTGAAAAGTTTTACCTCGACGCTCGAAGCACCTGGCGCACTGATCGGGGAGGTGCTCTTTGCTCTTGCCGGAGGGTTGGGATTACTTGCCGCTGCTCATGGATTTCGAACAAACCGCAACTACGGCCGAGCGCCTGCCGTCTTGGCTAATTTAATCGCCTTGGGCGTTGCATACTTTCAAATGGGCGCACATCTCTGGATCATCGCAATTCCATTGGCTCTACTGGCCTTAGTAACGCTCATAGTTGCGCTTTCGGTTATTCCTGAGTAGCCGCCAGGGGAGAATCTGCCCCTACATCTCACTCCAATGGGCGCGCATCTCGCCTTCAGTGGCGCCTTGGCGGTTTTATAGCTCCAAGGTTGAGTCGGTAGGCTAAGCGCGCTTAATCATGATCAGTAATAAGAATTTTTGAGAAGGAGACCATCAGTGTCGGCATCTGAGTCCAAGACTCCAAATTCCGGTGATTCTTCTTTTGGTGATCAGTTCGGAGCCAATGAATGGCTCGTCGATGAGATGTACGAGCGTTACCTACAAGATCCATCTTCGGTTGATACTGCCTGGCACGCATTCTTTGCTGACTTCAAGCCTTCAGCACATGAAAATACTTCACCCCCCGTTTCTGGAACACCTCGCGGTGGAGTACCACCAACTCCTAAGGCTGCGCAACCTCTAACCACTCCGCCTGCGGCTGCGCAACCTCTAACCACTCCG
>CAKKQM010000088.1:22167-28340 GCA_919902125.1 Actinomycetes bacterium
GGCTGCGCAACCTCTAACCACTCCGCCTGCGGCTGCGCAACCTCTAACCACTCCGCCTGCGGCTGCGCAATCCCCAACCTCCGAACCGATCGCAACTCCACAAGTTTCTGCTCTGGAGGCGGAGCAATCTGGGATTGCGCATCAGCAAGAGGTAGTCCGTCAATCAGTACTGAGTACACCCACGCCCGCTGATCCAATCGTGAAACCAGTTCCCGTATTGGTAACACCAGCGGCTGCATCAGTTGAGCCATTGCGTGGCGTTGCAGGTCGTGTTGTTCAAAGTATGGAAGCTTCGCTTACAGTTCCCACTGCAACCAGTGTTCGTGCAATTCCCGCAAAACTCTTGATCGATAATCGCATCGTTATCAATAATCACCTCAAGCGTGGCCGCGGCGGCAAAATCTCTTTCACGCACCTCATCGCATTTGCAATGATTAAAGCACTGCGCGCAATGCCAGAGATGAATGCCTTCTTTACTGAACTCAACGGCAAACCCGCGATCGGACATCCCGAGCACATCAATCTTGGAATCGCGATCGATCTGGCAAAGGCTGATGGTTCACGTCAGTTGTTGGTTCCATCAATTAAGGGTTGCGAGAATTTAGATTTTGCGCAGTTCTGGGGCGCCTACGAAGAAACAGTCCGTAAAGCACGCACAGGTGCACTCACGGTCGAAGATTTCGCAGGCACGACTGCTTCCTTAACCAATCCAGGCACACTCGGCACAGTTCATTCAGTGCCACGATTAGTAGTCGGCCAAGCAATGATTCTTGGTGTTGGCTCGATGGACTACCCAGCCGAATTCCAAGGCGCAAGTGAAGAAACTCTGGCTCGCCTTGCTGTGAGCAAGACCGTAACGCTCACAAGTACTTACGATCACCGTATAATTCAAGGCGCGCAATCTGGCGATTTCTTACGGCGTATTCATGAAATTCTCCTTGGTGCTGAGAACTTTTACGATGAGATTTTTGCTGCGCTCCGTGTTCCTTACGAACCAATTCGTTGGGTCAATGACATTGAATTTGCCCGCGACGAAGAGATCAATAAGACTGCACGTGTTCAACAAATAATTCATGCCTATCGCACCTTTGGCCACCTTATGGCAGATATCGATCCGTTAGAATACAAACAGCGCTCACACCCTGATCTTGATGTAGTTACCCATGGCTTGACGCTCTGGGATCTTGACCGCGAATTCGCAACTGGTGGTTTCGGCGGCAAGACATTTATGAAACTGCGTAAGATCCTTGGCATTTTGCGCGACTCTTACTGCCGCGCCGTTGGTGTTGAATATATGTATATTGAAGATCCGCAAGAGCGCACCTGGATTCAAGAACGCGTTGAACTTGGCGCGCCAAAGTTCCCACGCGAGGAGCAACTTCGTATCCTGCGCAAACTCAATAGCGCGGAAGCCCTTGAATCATTCCTACAAACTAAATACGTGGGTCAGAAGCGGTTCTCACTTGAAGGCGGCGAAGCAGTAATTCCACTACTTGATGCTGTTATTTCTGCGGCGGCAGAAAATGGCTTGGAGGAAGTCTGTATCGGCATGCCTCACCGTGGACGTCTCAATGTTTTGGCAAATATTGCTGGCAAGTCATACAGTCAAATCTTCCAAGAGTTTGAAGGACGTTACGCAAAAAATGCAGTACATGGCACTGGAGATGTGAAGTATCACCTCGGTACTGAAGGGATCTTCACTGCCGAATCTGGTGCGCAGACCAAAATCTATCTCGCCGCCAACCCATCACATCTTGAAGCGGTCAATCCAGTGCTCGAAGGCGTCGTTCGCGCCAAACAGGATCGCCTCAATGTAAAAGGTTCCTTTACTGTCCTGCCGATATTGATCCATGGCGATGCAGCTTTCGCGGGCCAGGGCGTTGTTTTTGAAACACTCAACCTTTCTCAACTACGTGGATATCGCACTGGTGGAACAATTCACGTCATCGTCAATAACCAAGTTGGGTTTACCACCGCACCAAGCGCATCGCGTTCATCTACGTATGCAACCGATGTTGCTAAAGGTATTCAGGCTCCAATCTTCCATGTCAATGGCGACGATCCTGAAGCTTGCGTCCGTGTTGCACGTTTGGCTTACGAATATCGCCAGAAGTTTAATAAAGATGTTGTCATTGACATGCTCTGCTACCGCCGTCGCGGTCATAATGAAGGTGACGAGCCAAGTTTCACTCAACCAATGATGTATAAATTGATCGATGCAAAGCGCTCTACTCGTACCCTTTATACCGAGGCTCTCATTGGTCGCAAGGACATTACTGTTGAAGAAGCCGAAGAAGTAGCTCGCGATTATCAAGCTCAATTAGAAGGCGTATTCGCTGCTGTACATAACCTCGAACCAGAGAACGATACGCACTTTGCAGCGCCTGTCTCGCCAGCTCCTAACAGTGTTGACACAAGCATCGATGAAGCAACTGCTCGCAAGATTGCTCAGACCCAGATTTCCGTTCCGAAAGGCTTCCATGTTCATCCAAAGCTTTCGCCACAACTTAATAAGCGAGTTGCGATGCTCAACGACGGAACTATTGATTGGTCCATGGGAGAAACTCTCGCCTTTGGTTCTCTCCTTCTTGAAGGCAAGCCAATTCGTCTGGCTGGACAAGATTCACGTCGCGGAACTTTCAGTAATCGTCATGCAGTAATCATTGACAAAGAGAATGGCAGTGAATGGACTCCGCTTCGCAGTTTAATTTCAGATGAGAACCAATTCTTCGTCATCGACTCACTTCTCTCTGAATATGCAGCGATGGGCTTTGAATATGGCTATTCCGTTGCCCGCACCGAAGCTCTCGTTCTCTGGGAGGGCCAATTCGGAGACTTCGGCAACGGCGCTCAAACAATTATCGATGAATTCATCTCGTCTGCGCTGCAAAAATGGGGTGAACGCTCTGGTGTAATTCTCTTACTCCCCCACGGTTATGAAGGACAAGGTCCAGATCATTCATCAGCTCGCATTGAGCGCTACTTGGCGCTCTGTGCAGAAGCAAACATGACCGTCGCTCAACCTTCCACACCTGCTTCGTACTTCCACCTCTTGCGCTGGCACGCAAAGAATCCAGCCCAGCGCCCACTAATTGTCTTCACTCCTAAATCAATGTTGCGTCTACGAGCTGCCGCATCAGCATTATCTGATTTCACAGAGGGACATTTCCAGCCAGTTATTACTGATAACACTGTCACCAATGCTTCTCGTCTCATCTTCTGCTCCGGTCGCATTTACTACAACTTAATCGCTGAGCGCGCCCGCCTTGGTGAAGAGAATACTGCGATCGTTCGCGTCGAACAGTTTTATCCATTGCCTGCACAAGAGTTAGCCGCAGAGGCTGCCAAGCATCCCAATGCAAATCTTCTCTGGGTCCAAGACGAACCCGCAAACCAAGGTCCTTGGCCATTTATTGCCCTCAACACGTTGGAAGTATTTGATGGTCGCACTTTACGTCGCGTCTCACGTCGCGCAACTGCCAGCCCAGCAACAGGCAATCACTTTGTTCACGAGGAAGAAGAGAAGGCTTTGTTGATGGAAGCGTTTACTCGTTAAACACGATAGGTGCCTAATTCGGCAGTTTTGGCAATTTTCGGTGAATTGATAATTGTTATCAAATAGTGACTAACGCTGCGCTGTTGCAGTCAAATTTCAGTTGAATTAGCAAGAGTAAGGGAATACGTTTCAAGACCATTGAACTATTTTGAACTATTTGACAGAGAACAGAGAGTGAACTGACTCAATGAGGACATCCCCATGGTGGAGAGATGCTGTTTTCTATCAAATATATCCGCGCTCCTTTTTTGATAGTAACGGAGATGGCGAAGGGGATCTTCCAGGCATTACCGCGCATCTTGACTATGTTCGAGACCTTGGCGTAGATGCAATTTGGTTGAGTCCGTTTTACACCTCGCCTAATAAGGATGGCGGTTATGATGTTGCGAATCCGCGTAGTGTAGATCCGCGCCATGGCAACTTAACCGATGCCAAGACATTGATTGCACACGCACATGAACTAAATTTGAAAGTACTTGTTGATATTATTCCCAACCATTTCTCAAGCGAACATGAGTGGTTTAAAGCGGCGTTGAAATCACCAAAGGACTCGCTTGAGAGATCGCGTTTCCATTTCTATGATGGAGCAGATTCGACAACGCCACCCAACAACTGGATCTCACTTTTCGGAGGATCAGCCTGGACTCAAGTTGCGGATGGCCAGTGGTATCTACACCTTTTTGATACATCGCAACCTGATCTAAATTGGGCGAATCCGGAAGTCCGAAAAGATTTCGAAAAAACACTCCGTTTCTGGCTCGAATTAGGGGTTGATGGATTTCGTATCGATGTTGCTCATGGTTTAGCCAAAGAGGGACTTCTCAGAGATCATCCTGATCCGCAAGGACTCAGCGATGCTTTACGTCTAGATGTAGAGATGGATACTAAAACGCGAGAAACTCTGCTTTCGACAGTTCCATTCTTTGACAGAGACGGCGTGCATGAGATTTACCGGCAGTGGCGGATAATTTTTGACTCCTACAATCGTGATGTAATGGCAGTGGCAGAAGCATGGGTGCATCCACCGGAGCGAGCAACTCGTTATGTGCGAAGTGATGAATTGCAACAGGTCTTTAATTTTGACCTTCTGGTTGCGCCTTTTAATGATCAAGTCCTCTTTGACTGCATCGATCGCACATTAAAAATTATCGGCGGAGTTGGCGCCTCACCAACTTGGGCGTTGAGTAATCACGACACCCCACGGCTAGTCTCCCGTATTGGGGAAGAAGCAGCGCGAGCACTGGCTCTTTTTATTTTCGGTTTGCCAGGATCGTGTTACATATATCAAGGTCAAGAACTTGGACTTGCCGATGCAGAACTTGCCGACCGCGATCGCCAGGATCCAGCATTTTTTCGGACACACGGTACGCAGAAAGGTCGCGACGGGGCGCGAGTCCCGTTGCCATGGAGTGGGCCTCATACTCCTTTTGGATTCACAAGTGGCAAACCTTGGTTACCAATCCCAGAGCAGTGGGTTGACTTAACCATTGAAAAACAGACTGGCGACACTTCCAGTTCACTAGAGATGTACCGCGCAATACTAGAATTGCGAAACCATTTTTTGAAAAACCAGGATGACTTTCGATGGACCAACACCCCTGATGGCTCTGGCCTGATTTCTTTTCGGCGCGGAAACGTCGAAGTAATCCTCAACACTTCGGATTCATCTCATACTCTCTCTGGTTTGGGAGAACTGCTTATCTCCTCGGATGGCGCGATAGCAGCAGAGAATGGAGAGATACACGTGAATGCTCACTCATGTGCGTGGGTTCATATTGGCTAGATGGATGTCACCGATCGCGCTTTTCGAAAACGGAAAACGACTTTCCCTAGAACCTCTTTGCTGGTGATTGCGCCCCATTGCCTAGAATCAGTACTCGAACTCTTGTTGTCGCCCTGAACCCAAAACTCCCCATCATCAATTCGCACAAGGCGCTTGACCAAGAAAACTCCAGGGCGATCTTCACGTTCAACCAGAACAACTTCGCCAACTTTGTAACGCCCGCCCCAGCGCACTATCAACCAATCTCCCGAAATATATGTGGGAGCCATGGAATCGCCCGCAACGGCAACGCTCCTCCAGCGCCAGAGGATCCTCGGTATGCCAGAACGGGCCATGGGCGGTAGTCTCACATCTATAAGGATTTAACGCATCATAGAATTACCCAAGATTTACGACCCAAGAGACAAATTAGGAGAGAAATATGTTTACCCCCAAGATCACGGTCCATGCCCATTGCGATCTTCCTTGCGGCATCTATGACCCAATGCAAGCCAAACTTGAAGCACAATCGGTTAAAGCTTGTATGGAGAGGTACGGAGCAAGTAGCGATCCCGATTTTAAGGCTCGCGCGGTTGCAATCAAAGAAGTTCGCTCAAATATGGTGAAAGAACACCTCTGGGTACTCTGGACCGATTACTTCAAACCAAATCACTTCGAGACCTACCCGCAGTTGAACACCCTTTTTAATGAGACTACGAAACTTGCAGGCGCTGCAGGAACAAAAGGCACCAATGATGTTGCAGTAGCAGATAAGTTGCTTGCCAAGATTGATGAGATTGCCGAAATCTTCTGGGCCACAAAAAAGTAGTCAGTCGTACTTAAACCTACGACCTT
>CAKKQM010000088.1:28440-39371 GCA_919902125.1 Actinomycetes bacterium
CCGAAATCTTCTGGGCCACAAAAAAGTAGTCAGTCGTACTTAAACCTACGACCTTAGGGTTGCGGTAACTGTCCAATTATGGATTGAGCGGCAGTGCGGGCGAGGAATGAAACTCGCTCCACTGTTGCTCTTTTCATTTGCGCGTGAGCAATATGACGCTCCCCTTCATAGATGTCGCAAAGAAAGTGCAGTTCGCGCCCTGAAATTGCCGAACAAGTGGCTGTTGCCCTAATTTGCGCACCAATTGCAACAGCCTCTATAACTTCTAAATCAATCGAGGTCATGCGAGTTGTTTCGCCACCTTCGAGATACTCGCTAATCGCAGTAAGTGCTGCGCTCTCCATGAGATTTATAAAATGCGATGTTGCGACAATTGGGAGATCTCCTATACCCATTGCCACTGCACTATCTCCTGGCCGGATCGACATTACTGAGAATCCAACCGCCCCAATAATCTCGCTCTCACGTTCCATGATTACTCTTCGCGAGGCGAACGAAATTCTTGAGTGCTCTCAATATAAATTTCGTGATGTTCGATCTGACCAAAATCATCGACTTGAATCGAGATTTCAGTCATTCTAAATTCCGTGAATATCTCAGTGGTTTGATACTCCATTGCAGCGATCTGCTCCGCAATTTGATCGTGAAGTTCCTGGGGGGCTGTTTCACAACAAGAACGGGTTAAAATCTCGTGCAATATCTGATGCACCCGACGTTCATGATCCATCTCTGAGCGGCAAGGTGGGCATTCTTGTAAATGAACCTCGATGGCACGGACCTGTGAGGTCTCTTCAATCTCTCCATCAATCAATAGGACGGCAGCGTTAAGGACTTCTACGCAAGGAGTTGCATGGGCTTCGCCACAACTCATGGGTTGACCTCCCCATCGTATCCACGTTCTTTTGCATAGTCAGTCAAGAGAATCCGTAGCGCTTTGCGTCCACGATGCAGACGAGACATTACGGTGCCGGTAGGAACACCTACGATTTCGGCAATCTCTTTGTATGAAAACCCTTCAACATCAGCCAGGTAGACGGCAATACGAAATTCTTCAGGAATCTCTTGGAGCGCACGTTTAACATCACTATCAGGAAGCTTTTCAAGCGCTTCAACCTCAGCAGACTTTCCTTGATCGCTTGTATGCGATGCCGAGGCGGCTAACTGCCAATCTTCTATTTCGCCGTTAGCGATCAGTGGTTGGCGTTGCGCTTTGCGATAAGAATTAATAAAAGTAGTTGTCAGAACTCGATAAAGCCAGGCTTTGAGATTTGTCCCCGGCTCAAATTGATGGAATGACGCGAATGCTTTGAGATATGTATCCTGAACTAAATCTTTTGCATCATGCGGATTCTTGGTATAGCGCAGGGCAGCCGAATACAACTGGTCGGTAAATGCGAGGGCGTCACGTTCAAACCGAAGGGTGCGCTCCTGCGTGCTCTCTTTTACTAAATCCGTCGATGTCATTGTCGTTAAGGCTACCCTTAGAAGAGGGTCTCTGGCCGCGCAAGGGCAACGGTAGGCTCGGACTATGTCAGGGCAAAGAAATGAGGGTAATCAGGGAGCGCTTTGGCCTGCACCTCTGCGGGGGAAGAATCCAGTCACCGCCCGGGTTCTGATCCCGGGTTCGAAATCAGTAACAAATCGAGCTCTCGTTCTCGCGGCCCTTGCCGATTCACCATCAATCCTTCGCCGTCCACTTATCTCGCGGGATACGACGCTAATGAAAAATGGACTGGTCGCTATGGGTATTGGCGCTACGGACGAACTGGTCAATGGTGAACATCAATGGCATATCTCGCCAGGATCCCTCACTGGACCTGCATTTGTAGACGTCGGTAACGCCGGAACTGTGATGCGATTTCTTCCACCAGTAGCAGCGCTTGCCAAAGGCACAATCTCTTTTGATGGTGATCCTCGATCGCATGAAAGACCGCTAGCACCGGTGATTCGCGCCCTTGAAGAATTGGGTGTTGAAATTGACCACCAACAGCGTTATTGCCTCCCACTAGTTGTCAACGGTGTCGGTGAACTACGCGGAGGAGAAATTGACATTGATGCATCAGTCTCAAGTCAATTCTTATCTGCATTGCTCCTTATCGGTCCAGCAACGTTGAAGGGAATAACTGCTCGGCATATCGGCGGCGCATTGCCATCAATGCCGCATATCGAAATGACTGTTGCAATGTTGCGAGATTTCGGAGCCGAGGTTGAGGTTGATCTCGAGCGAAATATCTGGAGAGTCCACCCATCGCGATTACATGGGCAAGATTTAGTTATCGAACCCGATCTCTCTAATGCCGCCCCTTTCCTCTCCATTGCGATGATCTGTGGTGGCAGCATCACAATTGGAGATTGGCCTACGCCCACCACGCAGCCAGGGGATCAACTCAGATCAATTCTCGCAACTATGGGCGCAGATATCTCACTTAACGATCAAGGTCTAACCCTGACCGGCACTGGCACAATTCATGGCATTGACATCGATCTACATGATGTTGGCGAGTTAACCCCTGCACTTGCCGCACTTGCCGCACTTGCTGACTCGCCTTCACATCTTCGTGGCATCGGGCATTTACGACTCCATGAAACAGATCGGTTGGCAGCCTTAACTCGAGAGATCAACGCGTTAGGCGGAAACGTTACGGAAGAAGAAACTGCCCTTCATATAACACCAGCGCCATTACACGGCGGTATCTTTCATACATATGACGATCATCGCCTCGCAACTGCTGGTGCAGTAATCGGCCTTACAACACCAGGAATCGAAGTAGAAAATATTGCAACAACCTCTAAAACATTGCCAGATTTTCCTGGCCTCTGGTCAAGTTTGATTGCTTGAGACCTGGAATAACAATGGTTGCGCGCAAATTTGATGAGTCTGATGTAAGGATCCGGCCAAGTCGGAGTACCCGCCCACGTAGTAAAGATCGACCATCGCACTCTGATGCCATTAACGCTTTGGTGACGACCGTAGATCGAGGTAGAACAACCTGCATCACAGTCGACGGCACGATCGTTATTGCAATGAAATCGCGCGAACTCGGACCCAAATCAGTTGTTGTAGGTGATCAAGTAGGAATCGTCGGCGATACCAGTGGCGCTGCTGGATCCCTCGCTCGTATCGTCACCGTGCAAGAACGTAAGAATTCACTAAGTCGAACAGTTGATGATGTCGCGAAAGTAGAACGAATTATTGTCGCAAATATCGATCAACTCATCATCGTCGTTGCGGCCACAAACCCCGAACCACGTCGAGGACTCATTGATCGTTTCTTGGTCAGCGCCTTCCATGAAGGCATTACTCCAATCATTTTGGTGACGAAGATCGACCTTGGAGAGCCGCCAACTTTTTTGAATGAATATCGCAATCTCAATGTGCAAGTACTCATGACACAAAAAGGGGGTGATCTTTCGCAATTGCGCGAGATTCTGCATGGGAAAACTTCGGTACTTGTCGGACACTCAGGTGTAGGAAAGTCCACACTTATTAATGCTCTCGTACCCCATGCAGAACGCGTTATCGGAAAAGTTAACGAAGTGACAGGACGCGGACGCCACACTTCATCCAGCGCTATAGCACTCCCGCTTTCAATGGATTTGAAATTGAGTGATGGCTGGATTATTGATACCCCCGGCATACGAGCTTTTGGTTTAGCTCACATTGACCCAAATCGCATCATCGCCTCATTTACCGATCTTCGCGACGTCGTTGCGCAATGCATGCCCAATTGTTCACATTCCGAAGCTGGCTGCGCCCTTACGCAATGGGCCGCCCCCAATGGCGAGATAATTCCGAAGCGCCAGGCTCGCATCGAAAGCCTTCGTAGCCTGTTAGATATCAAGCTGGACTAGGATTTGGGTCTCATGACACTTGAAAAATATTCTCACGCGGAAGACTTAGCGTTGGCCATGGAATTGGCGGATGCCGCAGATTCCATTGCATTATCCAGATATCAATCTCTCGATTTAATAATAACGACGAAGCCAGACAACACTCCGGTCACCGATGCAGATCGCGCAACCGAGCAGGCAATACGGGCCATTTTGACCGCTAAGCGCCCCACCGATGGACTTCTGGGTGAAGAGTTCGGTGAAACAGAAAATATTGGTTCGCGATATTGGGTAATCGACCCGATTGATGGCACCAAGAACTTCATGCGCGGTGTTCCCACCTGGGCAACTCTCATTGCTTTAGTGGAAGACGGAGAAGTCGTCGTTGGAGTTGCCAGCGCACCGGCATTAACTCGGAGATGGTATGCCGCACACGGACTGGGTGCGTACGTGACTTTCAATGACGGAGCCCCACGAAAAATTTCGGTTTCGCAGATTTCTGAAATTAAAGACGCATCCATTACCTACTCAGATTTTGTTAGATGGAATGAACGCCGCTCCGCATTCACTTCACTAATTGATTCCTGCGATCGCTCGCGCGGTCTCGGCGACTTCTGGTCGCATATGCTCGTTGCCGAGGGCGCTGCCGACATTGCGGTGGAACCATCACTTGCGCTCTGGGACATGGCGGCCCTAGACATAATTGTCCGTGAAGCTGGCGGAAAATTCAGCAGTATCTCTGGCGAACCAGGTCCGCATCATCGAAGTGGACTTTCAACAAATGGATTACTTCACGATCAGGTGGTGAAACATCTCAATGGCAACACAGGCTGATATTCAACTCAACGATAGCGCTCTCGAACCTATAACTCTTAGCCTTGAAGGGATGACATGTTCATCCTGCGTCGCCACCATCGAGCGCACCCTCAATGCAATTCCTGGCGTCACGGCAACAGTTAACTTCGCCTCTGAAACCGCACATGTCATGGCGCCAGCAGAGATGAATCCGAAACAATTAATTTCCGCAATCAAATCAGCAGGTTACTCAGCCAGGGAGATTGCAGATTCTGGGCAAATAGCACTTCATAGTAAGAAATCGGCATGGGCGCTCTTTTTCGCAGCAATCTTTACTCTGCCAATCCTGACAATTTCAATGATTATGAACTGGCACCCAGCAATTGACCGATGGATCCTTGGCCAACTCGATAACTTCCAACTACTACACCCAAAATATTCGCCAACTTCATGGCTCGTCATTGGATTGTGTGCGCCGGTAGTTCTCATTATTGCCTGGCCAATTCATCGAGCAGCGATCCGTAATATCAAGCATCCCACGATGGACACGCTCATCTCTCTTGGATCCCTCACCGCATTTGGTTGGTCGATATACGCAAATAGCACCGGAGTCGGTGATGTCTACGCCGAAGTTTCGGCAACGATCATTCTCTTTGTTATAGCAGGCCGTTTTCTTGAGTCTCGCGCCAAGCGACGTGCAAGTAGCGCTCTGGCCACACTGCTGGCATTGGGTAGCAAAGAAGTAATGATCCTTCGTGATGGTGGAACAGTTCTTATCCCTATCGATCATTTAATTGTAGGAGATGAGTTCATCGCCAAACCTGGCGAAAGAATTGCAACTGACGGCATTGTTATCTCAGGTACCAGCGCAGTTGATAATTCAATGCTCACCGGTGAATCCATGCCAATCGATGTTGGCCCAGGCTCGCTAGTTATTGGTTCATCACTTAATCGCAATGGCCATCTTGTTATCCGCGCTACGCGCGTCGGCTCAGATACCGAACTCGCACGGATTACCGCGATGGTCGTGAGCGCTCAAGGAACAAAAGCTCCCATCCAACGTTTGGCAGATCGCATTAGCGCGATCTTCGTGCCTGTCGTAACTCTGCTCTCTATAGGAACTTTCTTTGCTTGGCGCTACACCGATCACTCACTCACTCAATCGATTTCAACTGCCATTGCAGTCTTGGTTATCGCCTGTCCATGCGCTCTGGGTCTTGCAACTCCGGTCGCACTTCTAGTGGCATCAGGTCGCGGAGCACAGCGCGGCATTGTCATTCGCCAACCACGTGTATTAGAAGTTGCACGAAAGATTGATTCGGTTGTCCTTGATAAAACAGGTACTCTGACAAGCGGTCATATGTCCCTCCTGCACATCACGATCGTTCCCGCTGCAGGTGCTGTACTCGGCGCTAATTACGCAGAATTACTACTCGAGCCAATCATTCTTTCTTCTGCGCTCTCCATTGAAAGCCAGAGCAATCATCCAGTTGCAACAGCAATCGCCAGCCATATCTCAGCACAGGGAATCAAAACCGCAATGGTTACTGAATTCTTGGCCTCACCTGGCGCAGGGGCTGCCGGGCGAGTAAATCTTGGCTTGCGCTCCCCGGTTGTACTGATTGGATCACCACTAGCCGTCGCGCATAGTTCAACGCCTTTTCACCCAGATTTAACTCTCGCGATCGAATCCGCCCAGAAAGATGGGTTGACTGTCTCTGTTTTGGCATGGGATGGCGTTGCGCTGGCGATCTTCGCTGTTGGAGATGAAATAAAGCCCGATGCAATTAAAACGATCGCAGCTTTTAAAAGTCATGGAATTGATCCCTGGTTAGTCACAGGAGACACTGTTGAGGTAGCACTAGGAGTTGCCGACCACGTTGGCATCGCACCTGACCATGTCATTGCTGGCGCACTTCCACAAAATAAGGTGGAGCACGTTCAAGCACTGCAGGCACAAGGCCATCGCGTCCTTATGGTCGGTGATGGAATTAATGATGCTGCAGCACTTGCCACGGCCGACCTGAGCATTGCCATGGGAACAGGAACTGACACCGCTATTGCAACGGCAGATATCACTCTGATGCGCCAAGAATTAAGCAGCGTGATTGATGCGCTGGACTTGTCATCCAAGACTTTGCACATTATTCGCACAAACCTAGTGTGGGCATTTGCCTATAACGTCATTGGCATCCCTATTGCAACGATGGGTGCCTTAAGACCAATCTATGCCGCAGGAGCGATGGCCTTTTCTAGCCTATTTGTTGTGACTAACTCGCTCCGTATTAAATAAACGACGGAGCCATAAAGAGAAATAGACAAGTGCAACCAGTGCTGGCACCTCAATAAGCGGCCCAATAACTCCAGCAAGTGCCTGCCCTGAAGTCACGCCCCAGACGCCGATGCTTACAGCAATGGCAAGTTCAAAGTTATTTCCTGCTGCAGTAAAGGCCAAAGTCGCTGTTTTTGGATAACCCAAATGTATGCGGGTGCCGAGAAAATACGAAATGCTCCACATAAGCGCGAAATAGACCAGCAGCGGAATTGCGATTTGGATAACTGAAAAAGGATGATTGACGATAGCGTCGCCTTGCAGTGCGAACATCACAACGATGGTGAAGAGCAATCCATACAAGGCCAATGGCCCAATTCGCGGAATGAATTTTTGTTCATACCACTCGCGACCTTTGGCGCGGATCCCAAATCGGCGCGTAAGAAATCCGGCAACTAATGGAATGCCAAGAAAGATGAGGACGGCCTTGGTGATCTCCCAGGTAGAAAATTGCACATCCTGAGAATCCAGTCCAAGCCATTCGGGAAGAATTTTCAAATAGAAAGTTCCGAGAAGGGCATAGGCAAGAATCTGAAAGACTGAATTAATTGCGACTAAAAGTGCGGCTGCCTCCCGATCGCCGCATGCAAGGTCGTTCCAGATAAGAACCATCGCAATACAGCGAGCCAATCCAATAACGATAAGCCCGGTCCGAAAGGCCGGTTGGTCGGCGAGAAAAATCCAAGCCAGTGCAAACATCAATGCCGGACCAATGATCCAATTAAGCAGCAATGACAACCACAATAATTTTCGATCGCCGGTGACGTGACCCATATCTTCATAGCGAACTTTGGCCAGTACCGGATACATCATCAGCAATAGGCCAAGTGCGATCGGTAATGAAGTCTGGCCGATCTTGACTGAGTTCAACACAGTCTGCACCGCAGGTACCAAGCGGCCCAAAGCAAGCCCGCTACTCATTGCCAGTAAAATCCACACTGGTAAGAACCGATCCAAAGGTGAGAGTTTGGCAAGAACGGTTGCTTCACGCGGATCAGACATTCTTATTCCATTCCTATACTTAAGTTAGTTCGAGTGAAATAAGCGAGTGAATCCTTACAAGAAGTTGTGTAATAAAGTGGTTGCATCTTCAGTAAGAGCGAAAAAAGCCCACTTGCCACGTTGAGTGCGTATCAATAATCCGGCATCTACTAAGACCTTCATATGATGACTTACCGTACTTTGGGCAAGGTTGGTGTCGGGAGTTAATTCACAGATACATGCTGCATCTTCTGAACATGAGGCAACTTTAAGTATTAAGCCCAGCCGAGTGGGATCACCCAGTGCCTTGTATTGCTCTGCCAATCGAGCAAGTTTCTTTGATGATGGGCGCAAGAGAAGGCGAGGGCTCACATCGAAAGCATACATTGACAACCATCGATTTGAGAAATACGCTTCACTCATCGGCATAGTTACGGGAAGCGATTACAAAGAACTGAATCTCGGTTGTGAATGTTCCACTCATTTCGACTCAAATAATCCAAGAACTTCAATCAAGAGCACTCTCTATGCTCTCGACATATTGTGAATCTTCGTGCTGACACTCACCTACTCCATGGACTTCCCAACGACTTCAAATTAGCCTTGTGGATGAAAGAGAGTTAGAGGTGAATGAAGAATGGAAATTAGAATTTCTCTCCGCCTGACACATTTAGTGGCCTTGACGCTCTTGTTGAGCCTCTTCCCAATTCTGACTAACGACTTGCCTGCGGCCTTTGCCTGCAAAAAACCGCCCGCGAGCCCGATATCCCTTACCTCGTGGGCACGCACTGGTGGTCCAGCAATTAAATTGACGGTTGCGCCAACTGGAGAACTGCCGACACATTTTTTGTGGGCAACATCCCTCTACAATAAAATCAACAAAAAGTGGGAACCTTGGTCAGCTTGGAAGAAATTCACGATCTCCAAAAATCGAAAAAATCTAATTTATCAAAGTAAATTAACATCCAAATACTCACAGATTTCCTTTGTATCGTACGCAGGAAATACATGCGGTCGATCTGGGACAATTCAATTGCGTGTCCCTCTCAAATCAAGTTCGCAATTAACTCTCTTACCACCGCAAATCGCATCTTCCCTTCCTCTAAGCCTGAGCAGCATTTCTTTGAACTACTTCGATCCAGATTATTTGGGTATTCCCATCCTTGTAACGAGTCAAACTCCAAGTATCTGCACTACAGACTTGACCAAAAATGTGCTGTCCCTTCTCGCGCCCGGTTCCTGCAAGATTAGGCTCTCAGAAAACAGCAAACTGGTATCGACTCCCAATCCCGATATTTCCTTTCAATTCAATATTCTAGAAAACCCGGTAGTTTTGCCAGAGACTACGCAAGACAGGACAGACGATATTCAAGGTTTTCAAATTCATGTTGTGTATGTCACGGTCAGAGATGCTCCAAGTAATGATTTCTATAACTCCGGTGATATCAATAATTGGGTTGCACTGGCACAGGAGTGGCTATATGAGAAGATCGGGAAAAGATTGATCTTTGATACATTCCAGGGCTCCCTCGATGTCAGCACTTTGAAGAGTAATTACTTGACGAGTGACTTATCCCACGGTAACGGAGCAACGGAGATCATCGATGGAGAGGAAGTCGCGGATTCGCTTCCGAAACTTGCAAATGAATTCAACCAAGCAAACGGCGGAGGCAAAGTTGGCAAGAACCTTTTCTTTATCGTAGATGCAAATTTGGACCCTAGGTACTGCGGATGGGGCAAAATGCCCGGTGCGCTTGCACTCGGATATCTAGGAGAAGGTCGGTGCTGGCAAGGCAGTTCTTCATATCTTGGAGTTGGTCTAAAAATAAATTACATGTCGGACACTATCATTCACGAATTACTCCATAATTTTGGCGTCGCCCACGTCTGTATTGACCAAAGCGATATCATGATCGGCAATAGTTGTCCCGATAGCTTGGTTCGTAAGGGCGCAGTCACCATAGACACCACCCATACCCGTTATGTTGGAGGCTCGTTATCAGGGGCCAATATTCTCTCTCTAAAAGTATGGAGCGATGGTACGGGAGAGAGACATATTCCTCTGCCCGATGTGTGTTACATGGGCGAACTCTGCATCTTTCCAACGAAATATTGGTCGACCAATGCACAACTGCTTGACTTACAGGAAAGTGTCGGTGGGAATTGGATCACGCTCGCAACCTTTACGGCCTACAAAGACCCAAACCCTCCAGGCGCTTATCCCTATACATACGACGTCAAACTCATGCCGACATCCATCGGCGTTCATACCTACAGATATCGCCTACAACCCACAGCGGTATGGAACGAATACTTGGACACTCCATTCGTTATAACAGTGCCGTACTGAGGAAAATGAACTGAACCCCTTCGGTTGGGACTCTTTATTTAGTCTCCAACTTCTGGGGTTCAGTTCACACCCTCATGACCCACTAGATCTATCTCCACAAATCCGGGCACTGCATCATTCCAATCAGCCCATGTGCGGATCGGGATCTGTGACTTCAACAAGCTCCCTGGCTTGGTATGGCTGCGGCCGCGAATGGTCATCTTCGCCCGTTCCCTAGCAAGGCGACGATCAATCGTTGCTGCACTCATTCCAATCAACAACACCGCCTGCTCATCAGTTAAGACCAACTCTTTCTCTTTATCACGGCGAAGAGTTGGCACTAAGGTCGCCAACATCGGTGCTAAACGTTTTCCCGCCGGAGCTCGCAACACCGCCCAGCATGTTATGAGTGCGCCAACAATCGGCTCCCCATATATCGGTGGTCTTGGTGGTCTGGCTGAAGACTAATTTTAATTTCAACGCATCACGCAGCGCTGCCCGCGCGACAATCACGATGCCACCGGCGTTAACACAACCAGTCCATCCAAGATACGAGTCTTGGTGACCCGATTAGCACGGGCATAGGCCCGGGCATTCACTTTCGTCACAGCATGTCTTTGACTCATTGTTAATCCCATCTACAGGGCATAGCCGAAAACCAGC
>CAKKQM010000089.1 GCA_919902125.1 Actinomycetes bacterium
GGTTGCCACAAACATCATTAATACCAGCAAGCCTAAAACTGCTCTGCACTTGTGCAACATATTCACTCCAGTCTTGAAGGTTATCAGGCGATCTGTTCTAAAAATATCATTGCCTCATCAATAGTCTTCTCGATTGCAACATCCCATGAAGTCGTGGGTCGACGGCAATAGCCAGTGGCGATAATTCCTCGGCGCTGCAGAATACTTTTCTCGATCGCAATAAGTTGTTCAAGGTTGGTGATCCAGAGCGAAATCCAAGGAATAAATCTGTTCACCCTCTTTTCGAATTCCATAAAGTCCCCAGTATCCAAAGCCCGTTGGGCCCATATATATGCATCCGTCAGCGCACAGCCTGGTTGAACGCCAAGCGCACCCGCTTGCACACCTTCGGCCCAGAAGATTCCACCCCACCCGATGAGAGTTCCGACAACGCCATTGGTCAGTTCTTTTACTCGGGCGATTGAAGCCGAGGGTGGATTGGCCTCACATTTAATCATCGACAAATTCGGGAACTCATTGGAAAGTTGAGCGAGAACGGCAACATCTTCCATGCCGCCAGCTTGCGGCAGATGTTGAATAATCACGGGAACCTTTACACCAGCCAATATTCCACGTAGATGTTCGAGAATTTGCTCCGCTGAGGGAGCGAAGAATGAAGGTGGCAAGATATTGATGAAATCCGCGCCCATCGCTTCGTACTTACGTGCCCGGATCACTGCAAGTTCGAGTGAATGATCGGCGACAGATGCAACAATCGTGAGGGAGGCTTTACGCTTTTCTTCGACCAATATTTCTAACAGTTTTTCACGTTCAGGATCAGAGAGTTTAACATTTTCGCTGGCAACACCAAACATCAGAACCGATTCGGCGCCGCAAGAAATAATCCATTGCACCAGATTGCGGAAACTCTCGTAATCCACTTCCCCACTCAAAGTGAAAGGCACTGAAAGTACAGGGCAGACCACACGCACTTGCTGCATTCTCTTCTCCTTTGCAAGAACTAATAGGTTGCGCGACCGCCAGATGTATCAAAGGTGAAGCCAGTTGTGAAGGAACATGCTTTCGAGGCCATGAAAGCGATTGTCTCTGCCACTTCTTCAGCCTCTCCTACCCGCCCCATCGGAATTCGAGCAATCATGTACTTAAGGGTCTCTTCACTAGTTTCGGCATTCATGGGGGTACGGATGACGGCTGGGGCAACTGCATTGATTGTGATTCCATCAGGAGCAATCTCCTTAGCAATCCCTTTGATAAATCCAATCATTCCGGCTTTCGAGGTGTTGTAAGGGGCCATGCCAGGGTTGCCTTCTTTGCCGGCAATAGATGCAACATGCACGATACGACCATATTTTTGTTGCTTCATAATTGGGATAACTTGTTGAGTTAGCCAAATTGCGCCGAAGAGATTGACTCGAAGCGTCTGCTCAAACTCCTGCCAAGAAATATCTTCCAATTTGCGATTAGTGGGTCCCGTCATACCCGCAGTATTTACCAAGGCATCTATCCGCTTCTCTGCCCCAAAAATCGCTGCAATTGTTTCGCGAACTTTATTCTCATCGGAGACATCCAATTGGAAAATTTGATCATCGTGCAAAGAGAACTCCGCTTGAACGCGCGAAAGGGCGTCTTGGTTGTTATCGATAGCGATAACACGCGCGCCTCGCGCCAAGAGCAGACCTAAACTGGCCCGCCCTATTCCATTTCCCGCGCCGACAACTACCGCTACTTGCCCAGTAAAATCTC
>CAKKQM010000090.1 GCA_919902125.1 Actinomycetes bacterium
CGATTTATGAACGTGCAGCCAGCGAAGGATTGTTGGTTGCGCGAGTCCATACGGGTGATCCATCTCTTTGGGGAGCCGTGCAAGAGCAGTACGATCGCTGTGTTCAATTCGGACTTGACGTCGAGATTGTTGCTGGCGTTTCAGCGTTTTCGGCGGTAGCGGCAATCATCGGTCGCGAGCTCACCATTCCAGAAGTTGGCCAATCAGTCATCTTGACCAGACTCGGCGGCGGCAAGACACCAATGCCAACTGGCGAAGAGGTACGTGACTTCGCACGTCATGGCACGACCATGGCAATCTTCCTATCGGCTGCAAGGTCAGGTCAATTGGTCGAGGAACTTCTGGAAGGCGGTTATCCGCCGGAAACTCCAGTTGTGATTGCATACCAAGCAACGTGGCCAGATGAATTGATTCTGCATGCCACCATCGAGACCCTTGAGACAAAAGTCAAAGAGGCAAAGCTCTGGAAACACACGCTCTTTCTAGTTGGCCCAGCGTTAACGGCTGGTGGAACTCGTTCACATCTTTACCATCCTGGCCACTTCCATGGTTTTCGTAAATCGGAACCGCAAGCGCGCAAGCAACTTCGTGCGTCTCGGCTTGAAGCATTGAAGGTACTGAGCGTTCGAAGTGGGAACGAGTCGTAATGAAGGACGAACCAGCCGAACTTCGCGAACCCGACTTACCGCGTACCGCCAAGGTGCGACCGCGGGCGTTGCGTACCGGTTGGACTACCGGGACATGCGCTTCGGCGGCTGCAAAAGCAGCTACCACTTTGCTTGTTACTGGAATAGCGCCAGCGGTGGTTGAGGTTGGGTTGCCTGCAGGACGGCGAGTTGAGTTCGTTCCCGAGCGTTGTGAATTTGTAGCAGATGGCGTCGCAGAGGCAGTTGTTGTAAAGGATGCTGGCGATGATCCAGATGTCACTCACGGCGCACATATCACTGCCACTGTTTCTTGGTGCTCTCCCGCTGAGGAATCGATTCAAATTCTCGGCGGGCCAGGAGTCGGGGTGGTTACCAAGCCTGGGCTCGGTCTTGAAGTGGGAGGTCCAGCAATCAATCACACCCCAAGGAGAATGATTGCGGCGGCAGTGGGTGAAGCATTGCCAGTAGGCGAATGCCAGGTGCGAGTAGTTATCTCGGTTCCTGAGGGAGAGCGGATGGCGCGCAAAACCACAAATGCGCGGTTAGGAATCCTTGGTGGAATTTCAATCTTAGGCACTACTGGAATTGTCCGTCCATTTTCAACTGAATCTTGGCGCGCCAGTGTGGTTCAAGCTGTTGGTGTGATGGCAGCACAGGGAGAATCGACCATTGTGCTCTGCACTGGTGGGCGTACGGAAGCTGGCGCTATGTCGATCCTTCCCGAACTACCTGAAGTTTGTTTTGTAGAAGTCGGTGATTTTACGGGAGCCGCACTACGTAGAGCAGTTGAGTTGGGATTGCGCCGAGTCGTCTTCGTCGGGATGGCGGGAAAACTCACCAAACTTGCCTCTGGTGTGATGATGACCCATTACACAAAATCTAAAGTTGACGTTGGACTGTTGGGGCGAATTACTCGCGTCGTTACCAACGATGAGTCGCTAGTCAATGCGATCGATGTCGCAAACACCGGCAGGCATGCCTACGAACTATGGGAAGAAGCCGGCGTGCTGCGTGCATGTGGCGACGAGCTCTGCCGACGTGTGCAAGAAGTCCTTGTTCGATTTGGTGCAAGTATTGCTGCTGAACTTATAGACAAAGAAGCACTCGTTGCGGAAGTTGCGATGGTGGACTTCACTGGTAAAAGAATTGTTGCTGCCACTTTGGAGCAGTGGGTTTCATGAGCCCGGATACGGTCACAATCATCGGCTGGGACGGCAGTGCGCTCTCGCTCGAAGCAAGCGAGGCGTTAGCGAGTGCGACCTTGATTGTTGGTTCGGATCGCCTTCTTGTTGTCGTGCCCATGTCTGAAGGTGCGACGATTGTTCCGATTCAGCCGTTGGCAACGGCCTTGGAGACCATCGCAGCCCATGATGGTGAAGTGGTCGTACTTGCTAGCGGAGATCCTGGCTTCTTTGGTTTAACCAGAACTTTGCGCGCATTGGGATATCAACCAAAAGTAATTCCTACCGTCTCACCAATTTCCATGCTCGCCGCCAGACTTGGTGAACCTTGGGATGATGCCGCTGTATTGAGTGCACATGGTCGCGACCCGCGAGAAGCGGCGAACGCAGCACGGGCGCTTCCTGCAGTATTCGTACTTACTTCTCCCGACTACGGTCCCGCGCAATTGGGAGAGGACCTCCTCGGATGGACGCGAATGATGATCGTCGGCGAACGTCTAGGGCATGCAGATGAGACCGTAACTACTTGCACGCCCGCGGTGGCAGTGGCGCGGAAATGGAGTGATCCAAATGTTGTCTTTGTCGTAGACCCAACGCGTCGCGACCTGAATCGTCGCAGGCTTACGTCAAATCAACCAGCCGCGACCAGCGGTCCCATCGCCCTTCCTGAGGACGAGTTTGTTCACCGTGATTCAATGATTACCAAATGGGAAGTTAGGGCGGCTGTTTTATCCAGGCTCGCTCCAAAATTCGGCTCCCTTATTTGGGATCTCGGTGCTGGAAGTGGCGCTATAGCCGTGGAGTGCGCAGTACTTCGCTCTGCGGTAATTGCAATTGATTCAGATCCAAGAACCAAAGAAGTGATTGAGGCGAATGCTTTAGCGAAAGATGTTGATGTGCGAGTACTTATCGGAGCAGCCGAAAACCTCCTTCTGGATTTGCCAATGCCTGATGCTGTCTTTATTGGAGGTGGCGGCTTACCAGTACTTGATGCGGTGCTTACGCGAAATGTACCGAGAATAGTTGCGACTTATGCTGCCATTGATCGCATGACGCAAGCACGCGATACATTGATGAGCGCTGGTTATGAAGTAGAAGGCATTCAGTTGCAGTCCTCGCGGATGGCTGATCTGCCTGCTGGTGGGTTTCGGTTGGTTGCGATAAATCCAACCTTCCTGCTTTCGGCTCGAAAAGTTGGCCTCCAATGATCGGACTGGTGGCGGTAACTAATGCCGGGAAGAAGGCAGCGCAAGAACTTGCCAATGCCTGGCCAGACGAGACGATTCTTTACGAAGGTGCGGCAGCGCAATCACTCCCGGCTGCCTTCGGTGAGTGTTCGCAAATTGTCGCCTTTCTTGCAGCAGGAGCGACGATTCGGCTGGTTGCGCCACTGCTTAGAGATAAGCAGAAAGATCCTGCGATCATATGCGTTGATGAAGGACGCCGCTTTGCGGTCTCTTTACTTGGGGGCCACGCAGGTGGTGCTAACACTTTGGCCCAACGAGTTGCGGATGTTCTAGGAGTCGAACCAGTTATTACAACAGCGAGCGATGCGGTGGGAATTTCTGCTCTCGACCAGTTGGGCTGGCCTATTGAAGGAGATGTCGCAGGCGTGGGCCGGGCAATGCTCGATGGTGAACCTGTCGGTTTCCTTAGTGAAGGCATCTGGCCGATTCCAGCATTGCCCGAAAACGTTGCTGTAGATAACTCCGTAGCATCCAATCAACTTCTAGTAACTGACCGGCTGGTTGATTTTCAAGAGCGAGTAGCCGTGCTGCGACCACCATCTCTCGTGGTGGGAGTCGGCGCATCACGTGGAGTAAGCGCGGATGAGATTCTTGAGTTGATTGATTCCTTGCTCGCCGATGCGCAACTTTCCATCCACTCGGTGAGACATCTGGCAACCATTGACGTGAAGGCAGATGAAGTTGGCTTGGTTGAGGCCGCAAAACGACGAGGTTGGGCGCTGCACGCTTATCCGGCATCTGCTCTCGCTGAAGTAAGTGTCCCAAATCCTAGTGAGAGAGTCAGAGCAGAAGTTGGGACGGCAAGCGTGGCAGAAGCAGCTGCGATTTTCGGCGGTGGCTCGCTCTTGGTTGGTAAGAGTAAATCTGATCGAAATGTCTCGATGGCTACTGCGGCAATTGCTCGCCATAGTCCACGCGGGCGCCTGGCCATTATTGGCCTTGGCCCAGGTGCGCGAGATCTGCTAACGCCCCGTGCGAAAGAGGAATTGCGCAGAGCCTCGGTGGTTGTTGGTCTTGACCAGTATGTAGAGCAGATTGAAGATCTGCTCCGCCCGAGAACACGGTTACTCGCCACCGGTTTAGGCAATGAGGAAGAACGTGCGAGATCTGCCATTGTGGAAGCCAAAAAAGGTTATGCAGTGGCTCTTATTGGCTCTGGCGATGCAGGTGTTTATGGAATGGCAAGCCCGGCCCTGGAGGATTTTGACGGCACCTTCGACGTTGTGGGAGTGCCGGGGATTACGGCGGCTACCGCGGCAGCATCTCTGCTTGGTGCGCCGATGGGGCACGATCACTGTTCGATAAGCCTTTCTGATTTGCACACACCATGGCCGATTATCGAACAGCGGGTTAAAGCAGCAGCCGTTGGAGATTTTGTTGTTAGTTTTTACAACCCGCGTAGCAAAGGGCGTGCTTGGCAACTCGATTCAGCACTTGTACTGCTTGCAGAACATCGACCGGCGACAACACCCGTCGGACTGGTACGAGCCGCTAGTCGAAGCAGTGAAAGTGTCACGCTTACAACGCTGGCCGAACTTATAACAACCGGTACTGCTGCGGTTGATATGTTTACTTTGGTGGTTGTTGGCAATTCGTCATCAAAGTTCGTTGACGGTCAAATGGTTACACCTCGTGGATATGACTGGAAATCATGATCGCGATAACAACGGCTTGCACAGCGTGCGGCGCTTGTCTTGTCACCTGTCCAGAACACGCCCTGCGCCCGATTCTGGGTCGTCTCATCGTTCTCGATCGATGCACCGACTGCCTCGAATGTATTGAAATTTGTCCTGCCAATGCCATCACTACAACACTTTGGAGCGCACATGTCTGAGAGCACCCTTGCGATCGGACGTTGGACTCCGACAGAGCGGACTCGCATATTTGGAATCTTGGCCGTCATTGTCGGATTGCATATAGCAGGCTGGTCTTTGTTCCTTCTTTATTCGCATAGTTATACGGCAGCAGGTTCTTTTGCTGGAGCTGGAGTGTTGGCATATGTGCTTGGTTGTCGCCACGCCTTTGACGCCGATCATATTGCGGCAATCGATGACACAACGCGATTGATGCTGCAACGGGGCAAGAGGCCAGTTGGGGTGGGATTCTTTTTTGCTATGGGCCACTCCACCGTAGTGCTGGTGCTGGCTCTAATTGTTGCCTTTGCTGGCAGAAGTGCGACCGTAAATCAGGTTAATGCCTTCCGTCATTTCGGTGCCACCTTATCGACGCTGGTAGCCATGATTTTTCTGCTCTTGGTTGCAATACTCAATGCATTGGTGCTTCGTGGCATTGTTGATCTCTGGCATCGAATGACAAGAGGGGAATTGGATCAGACTCGACTAGACGCACTGCTACTTGACCGTGGATTGATGAACCGCCTCCTGGGCGGTCGTGTGCGAAAACTGATCAAATCAAGTTGGCATATGTATCCCGTTGGAATTCTTTTTGGATTGGGTCTTGAGACTGCTTCGGAAGTGACACTCTTGGCCCTGTCGGCTTCGGCTGCTACGAGTGGTGGATTGCCGATTCTTGCAATCCTTTCACTCCCATTGCTTTTCGCGGCCGGTATGAGTGCCTTTGATACGGGAGATAGTTTGCTGATGACGCGTGCCTATTCTTGGTCCTACCGTCATCCAGCCCGAACTCTGTACTACAACATTGCAACTACAGGGATGACGGTTTTAGTCGCAGGATTCATTGGAAGTGTCTACTTGGCAGGTTTGATCAAACTTATTTTTCCATGGCATTGGCTTAAGAATTACGCAATGCTAAGCAGCCACTTTGAACTTTTTGGATATCTTATTGCTGGGCTCTTCGTACTTAGTTGGTT
>CAKKQM010000091.1 GCA_919902125.1 Actinomycetes bacterium
ATTTTCGTGGCCAAAGTTCATCTCACTGATAACGCTATTACCGAAGAGATACTTGTCGTTGGTTTAGCGCATAAAAGCGGCAAGAACCCCACCCTCGTTATCGAGTCAGGCGACCTGGCCCTCGACACCAAAGTCCTCCTTGGCGCTCTTGCTGATGTGGGTGCAACTGGTAAAAACGATGAAGTGATCAAACTTCCCGGGAGTACGACCCGGCTGCTAGTTTTCACTGGCTTAGGCAAATATGAGCGCACCTATCCGCATGAAGTCCTGCGCCGAGCAGCGGGCGCTGCAACGCAGGCGCTGGCTGGAAATAAGAGCGTCGCATATTCACTGCCTACTCCCGATCTGCAATCAGTGGCTGCAGTTGCTGAAGGCGGCGCTCTTGGCGCATATTCCTTCGATGAGTTCCGTGGATCGACCAAAGCCGATCGTAAAACCCCGGTTACTTCGATCACTGTACATACATCTTTGGCGCGTAAATCAGAGACCAAAGAGATTGCTAAGCGCGCTGTGATAATTGGTCGATACACCACGCTGGTGCGCGACTTAATCAATATGCCGCCGAGCCATCTCACTCCGGATTCTTTTGTGAAAATCATCAAAGAAGCAGTCACCGATGCTGGCGGAACAAAAACAGGTCTTAAAATTTCCGTCCTTAGTGAGAAACAACTCAAAACTCAAGGCTTCGGCGGAATCACTGGCGTCGGCCAAGGATCAGCAAATCCACCTCGCCTGCTCCATATTTCCTACAGACCTACCAAAGCAAAACGAAAGTATGCCTTTGTAGGTAAAGGCATCACATTTGATTCTGGTGGCCTTAACCTCAAACCAGGAGTAGGTATGGAAGCGATGAAGTCAGATATGAGCGGTGCCGCCGCTGTCTGCGCCGCGACATTGGCAATTGCCGCCCTGAAGTTACATATCGCCATTGATACATGGGCGCCCCTGGCAGAGAATATGATCAGCGATACAGCAACCCGTCCTGGCGACATCATCACAATTTATGGTGGCAAGACCGTGGAGGTTCTTAATCCCGATGCCGAAGGTCGTCTGGTTCTGGCAGATGCATTGGTGAAAGCCATAGAAGTCGGACGCAAAGGCAAGCACCCTCAGTTGGATGGCATCGTGGATGTTGCAACCCTGACAGGAGCACAGGTGGTTGCACTTGGCACGCGCACGGGCGCGGTAATGACCAACGATGAGAAATTCTCTGAACGCTTTTTGCAGGCTGCCTCCGAAAGCGGTGAATCTTTCTGGCCCATGCCCCTTCCTGAAGAGTTACGAACCTCCCTGGACTCCCCAGTTGCAGATCTAGCCAATATCGGCGAACGGATGGGTGCCATGCTGGTTGCCGGCCTCTTCTTGCGCGAATTCATTCCCAGCGATCTGCCCTGGCTCCATCTGGATATCGCTGGACCGGCTTACAACGAAGGGGCAGTCCACGGCTACACCCCCGTCGGCGGGACAGGCATAGCACTGCGATCACTTCTGCGGTTGGTCGAATCTTCTCTCGCGGGCGAGTAACAGCAGATTTGCCAGGTCTGGAGTACGCCCCAGGGCTGGCAAGATAGGAACCTCAGAAAAAGACCGAAGGGTAAATCGTGGCTGAATTTGATCTTGTTGTATTAGGTGGAGGTAGCGGCGGCTATGCCTGCGCATTGCGAAGTGCCCAATTGGGGTTATCTGTAGTACTCATCGAAACCGACAAACTCGGCGGCACCTGTCTTCACCGCGGCTGCATCCCCACAAAAGCACTCCTGCATGCTGGAGAAATTGCCGACAACTCGCGTGATGCAGGCCGCTACGGAGTCAACGCGCAATTCCTATCGATGGATATGCCAGCAGTCAACGCCTACAAAGACGGAGTAGTTTCCAGACTCCACAAAGGTCTGCAAGGTCTGGTCAAATCACGGAATATCACTTACGTCCAAGGTTATGGACGCCTAGTTTCGCCTAACACTGTTGAAGTCAATGGTGAGAAATACACTGGCAAAAACATCGTATTGGCAACTGGTTCATACGCTCGCACATTGCCGGGTCTTGATATTGATGGAAAACGCATCATTACAAGCGACCACGCATTAACGCTGGACTATGTTCCAAAAAGCGTCATTGTCTTAGGTGGTGGAGTTATCGGTTGTGAATTCGCCTCTGTATGGAAATCCTTCGGTGCAGATGTCACCATCGTTGAGGCTTTGCCCCACCTTGTTGCATTGGAAGATGAATCATCCAGCAAGCACCTTGAACGCGCTTTCCGCAAACGTGGCATTAACTTTGAATTAGGCACTCGTTTCCAAGCTGCTCTGGTTACTGATGAATCAGTGAAGGTCACGTTGGAAAATGGAAAAGAATTTGTTGCCGATCTTCTTTTGGTTGCAGTTGGTCGCGGACCCGTCTCTGCCAACTTGGGATATGAGGAGCAGGGGATCACGATGGATCGCGGATACATCATCGTAGATAACAAGTGCCGCACCAATGTTCCTGGTATCTGGGCCGTTGGAGATCTGATTCCAACATTGCAACTGGCGCACGTTGGTTTTGGGGAAGGAATTCTTGTTGCAGAAGAAATCGCCGGACTCAATCCGCGTCCTATTAATTACGACGGAGTTCCACGCGTTACATATTCTGACCCTGAAGTTGCCTCTGTCGGTCTCACAACTGTTCAAGCAAAAGAACGCGGATATGATGTTGTTGAATTGAATTACGACTTAGCCGGCAACGGAAAAGCACAGATCCTCGGCACATCTGGTTCTATCAAATTGGTTGCTCAGAAGAACGGTCCGATCCTTGGTATTCATATGGTCGGCGCTCGTGTCGGAGAATTGCTCGCTGAGGCTCAATTGATCTTTAATTGGGAAGCTAGCGCCGCTGATGTCGCTCCGTTCATTCATGCTCACCCAACGCTCTCTGAGGCTATGGGTGAAGCGCATATGGCCCTTGCTGGAAAACCCCTGCATGCGCACGGATAAGAATGCAATTACAATCACACGAGCAACTTTTAAGAGGAGATAGGCAATGACGTTCTCAGTAACTATGCCAGCGCTCGGTGAGAGCGTCAGCGAAGGCACAGTCACGCGCTGGCTCAAAGCCGAAGGCGACTTAGTTGCAGTCGATGAACCGCTCCTTGAGGTATCCACCGACAAAGTTGATACTGAGATTCCATCTCCCGTTGCCGGAATCTTGCAAAAAATTGTTGTAGCAATAGATCAGACCGTTCCTGTCGGCGCAGAATTGGCAATCATTGCCGATAGCGTGACCGCTCCCGTTCTTTCAACACCGCCTCCCGCTCCTACTCCGGTTGTTGCTGCACCTGCGCCATCACCAGTTGCTGCGCCATCACATTCAGGGACAGTAATTTCAATGCCAGCACTAGGCGAATCTGTTTCCGAAGGCACCGTTACTCGCTGGCTCAAGAACGTCGGCGACTTAGTTGCAGTCGATGAACCACTCCTTGAGGTATCCACCGACAAAGTTGATACTGAGATTCCATCTCCCGTTGCCGGCGTGCTGCTCGCTATCGATGTCGCTATCGATACCACCGTTCCTGTCGGCGCACGCCTTGCACTTATTGGCGCAACTGGCAGCGCAGCTGCTCCCGTTGTGGCAACACTGCCTCCTGCTCCTCCTGTTGTTATTACTACTCCTGCACCAATTGTTGCGGCTCCCGTTATTGCACCTGTTGCTCAACCCGATAGCGCTTATGTCACTCCCCTGGTTCGTAAACTTGCCGCCGAACTTAACGTGAATTTAGCCAACGTTTCGGGAACCGGCGTGGGAGGAAGAATTCGCAAAGAAGATGTGCAGGCTGCCGGAGTAAAAGTTGCGCCGGTACAACCAGTACAACAGAGCGCACCACCTGCTCGTCCATCTGCCCCTGTCGGATCTCCACTTCGTGGCCAGACTGTTTCAATGTCTCGTCTGCGTAAGGTAATTGCAGCACGAATGGTTGAATCTCTCCATATCAGCGCCCAACTCACAACCGTGATCGAAGTAGATGTCACAAAGATTGCACGACTACGCGAGCGTGCGAAATCCAACTTTGAAGCGCGCGAAGGCGTCAAACTATCGTTCTTGCCATTCTTTGCCGTTGCGATTTGCGAGGCGCTCAAACAACATCCGGTTGTTAATTCTTCCGTCGAAGGTGATCAGATCACTTATCACGCCGCAGAACATCTCGGTATCGCAGTTGATACCGAGCGCGGACTTCTCGTTCCAGTTATTCACGATGCTGGTAATTTAAATATGGGTGGCATCGCTCGAAAGATTGCAGATCTGGCAGCGCGTACTCGCGATAACAAGATCACTCCCGATGAACTCGGTGGCGGCACATTTACTCTGACGAACACAGGTAGTCGTGGCGCGCTCTTTGATACGCCAATTATCAATCAACCACAGGTTGCAATCCTTGGTCTTGGATCCATCGTGAAGCGTCCCATGGTCGTTAAGGGCGAAGATGGTGGCGAAACAATCGCGATCCGTTCGATGGTTTATCTGGCGCTCTCCTATGATCATCGAATTGTTGATGGTGCTGATGCAGCGCGCTTCTTAGTCACTTTGAAGGAGCGCCTTGAAACTGGAGCCTTTGAAGCCGACCTCGGTCTCTAATGCAACCACCACAACGTATTGCTATCACCGGAGCTTCTGGTCTTATCGGTGGCGCGCTCGTTGGTCATTTAAAATCTGAAGGCCACACAGTTCAACGTCTCGTACGCAGAGCCAGTGCCGCCCCCGATGAAGTCAGTTGGGATCCTAAAGCTGGAACTGTAGATCTGCGAGCACTCGAAGGTGTGGACGCGGTAATTCACTTGGCGGGCGCTGGCATTGGAGACAAACGTTGGACCGCGAAGTACAAGAGTGAAATTCTTAACTCCCGATTGCTTGGCACGACTGCAATTGCCAAGGCAGTTGCTACCGTAAAACCGCAAGTTTTCATCTCTGCCAGTGCGATGGGATGGTATGGCGAAACCGGAAATCGCGCTGTTACTGAGCATGACCGCACAGGTGATGATTTTCTCGCTGCCGTCTGTCGCGAATGGGAAGCCGCTGCTAATTTAGCTGGCGATGTACGCACCGTAAAGCTTCGGACTGGTCTGGTGCTCGATCCAACCGGTGGCGCACTGGGAAAAATGATTCCCCTCTTTCGTTTCGGTCTAGGCGGGAGGTTGGGATCTGGAAAACAATGGTGGTCCTGGATTACTCTGCACGACCTTATTCGCGCAATCGCTTTCACTTTAGTAAGTCCTATCTCAGGACCAGTCAATCTCACCGCACCCAATCCTGCAACGAATCAAGAATTCACTGCCAGTCTTGCCCGCGCGATGCATCGTCCCGCGCTTTTTCCCGTTCCAGCCATTGCACTCAAATTAGCCTTCGGAGGATTCTCGATAGAGATGTTGGGATCCAAGAGAGTTTTACCAGAAGCCCTACTCAACGCAGGATTCACCTTTAACTACCCACATATCGGCGCAGCAATTGCAGCAATGGTTGATCCAAGTAGCTAAGATAAAAAGATAACCGTCGATTAATGAAAAGAAGTATCTCTTGCCTGATCAATCAATCGCGCTACAGCCAATGCATCAGAAGTACTTACTGGCCACGAATTTTGGCCAACAAGGGCGCCCTTCACAAGTTGGTAGAAAAGCGCATAATTTCCATTTTCACTAGTCACTTGCGTTACTTCATCTCCGCGGTGAAGGAACGCACGGGAAATAGTGGGTTCATTCCACACACCACCTGCGGGATATTTTCCAGCCCGCAACATTGCTTCTTGTGGATCCAAATCAGAGATAACAAGTGCACCTTTAGTACCCATTAAACGAAGTCGCGGTCCAGGTGCGCCCACAATCGCACTGGCGGAAAGATATGAATCAACACCGGATTCATGTTTCAAGGTAAGAACAACATCATCATCTGCGCCACCTCGAATAGATCGAACAGAAGACCCCACCAATTGCGCCGGACCAAACCAATCCAAGACCAATGAGATTAAATGCGGTTGTATATCTAGCAGCAATCCTCCGCCGTCGTTAGCCGAATATTTCTCGCGCCATGAGGATGCAGCAAGATTTGGACGAAAGCGTTCGAAGCGAGAATCCACCCGAAAAACTTCTCCCAGCAGACCTTCGCGCAAAACTCTCTTCAGAGTTAACGAGTCGCTATCCCATCTACGGTTAAAGTAAACGGTGACGGGTACATCTGCCTTTTCGGCTACGGAGATAATCGTTTCAGTTTCAGCAAAAGTGCGCCCCATAGGTTTATCAACAACAACCGGAATTCCTGCACGGATACCAGCAATTGCTTGTTCGGCATGGACGATATTTGCTGAGGCAACCACCAGAAGATCCAGTGGCAGCGCCACTAATTCAGCAATAGTCGAGACAATTCTTACACCAGGAAAATCCGCTTGCGCTTGGGCGCCGCGAGTAGCGTTGGTGGTCAAGACCCCAACCAGATCAAAACCACAACCTTTGAGCAAAGGTGCGTGAAAATAGCGACCGGCTAACCCATACCCGGCTATACCAACGCGCAATGTGGTCTGCGACACGGTGCACCGAAGCCTTTCGCTCTGAAGTTTCACCTCTGCGCCTGAGACCGACTTGCTTCGCGGAGATAAGAAGGCCAGCCTACCTTTAGGCTAGGCCAGTGACACTCCTAGCGGCCCGACCAGAATCCCCTATTGCTTTCGCCCGTAGTGGGATTGTTGACTACGAAAAGGCCCTTCAAATTCAGCGCACGCTACATAGCGAGATCGCCGCTGGTCTGCGCCCCAACACTTTGATGCTCCTTGAACACCCATCTGTTTTTACTGCCGGTCGCCGCACTCTTGACCACGAGCGTCCTACAGATGGCACTCCGGTTATTGATGTGGATCGCGGCGGGAAAATCACATGGCACGGTCCTGGCCAAATTGTGGGCTACCCCATCGTCCGTCTAGCAAAGCGACATGACGTGGTCGGATTTGTTCGCGAGATTGAAATTGCACTGATCGCAGTATGTAATGAGTTTGGAATTGACGCGCAACGTTATTGCGAACGCTCTGGAGTCTGGTTGCGCGACGAGAAAGGCGATCGCAAGATTGCTGCTATCGGAATTCGTTTTGCGAAAGGTGTGACCATGCACGGTTTTGCGCTCAACGTTAACCCAGATCTTTCTTGGTTTGATCGCATCGTTCCGTGTGGGATTGCTGATGCAGGGGTTACCTCAATGGCCACCGAACTCAATCGCGAGATAACCGTTGGCGAAGTTGTCCCTATAGTGGAACGCTATATTTACGAAGCCCTGAAACGAGTGAGCGCATGACAATCGCACCTGAAGGCCGTAAATTACTCCGCATTGAAGCACGCAATGCCGAAACACCAATTGAGCGTAAACCGGAATGGATCAAGACTCGTGCAAATATGGGTCCCGAATACACTCGTTTGCGGTCATTGGTAAAAACTGAAGGCCTGCATACTGTCTGTCAAGAAGCGGCCTGTCCAAATATCTTTGAGTGTTGGGAAGATCGCGAAGCAACATTCTTAATTGGCGGCGAACAATGCACACGTCGCTGCGATTTCTGCAATATTGATACTGGCAGACCAGAACCGCTAGATCGCGATGAACCACGCCGCGTTGCCGAGTCCGTTAAAACTATGGATCTTCGTTACGCGACCATTACTGGCGTTGCTCGCGATGATCTAGAAGATGAAGGCGCCTGGCTCTATGCCGAGACAATTCGCCAAGTGCATGAGGTCAATCCTGGTTGTGGCGTAGAAATGTTGGCACCTGATTTCAGCGGACATGCGCATCTACTCAATCAAGTTTTCGAAACGCGCCCAGAAGTTTTTGCCCACAACGTCGAAACCGTGCCGCGAATTTTCAAACGTATCCGTCCTGCCTTCACATACGAAAGATCGCTAAATGTAATAACAATGGCGCGGGATTTCGGCCTAATTACCAAGTCCAACCTCATCTTGGGTCTGGGCGAAACCCACGAAGAGATAACCCAGGCGTTGCAAGATCTTCACGATGCAGGGTGTGACCTCATCACCATTACACAGTACCTGCGCCCAACGAATCGTCATCACCCGGTTGAACGTTGGGTAAAGCCAGAAGAGTTTGTTGACCATGCCAATGAAGCAACCTCAATTGGATTCCTCGGAGTTATGAGTGGACCCTTGGTTCGTTCGAGTTATCGGGCAGGACGCTTATACAAGCAAGCCATGGAAGCACGCGTGACCAATGGCTGATTTGGTCTATCCCCCAGTCATTGGATTTGCCAAACTCTTTTGGAAATACCTAGGTTTGAAATTCACCATTACGGGTGCAGAAAATATTCCTCGCACCGGCGGTGCGATTTTGGCAATTAACCACGTGGGCTACTTAGATTTCGCACTAGCTGGAACTGCAGCACTTCCCGCCAAACGTTATGTACGTTTTATGGCCAAACGCGAAATCTTTGATAACAAACTCGCAGGCCCTTTGATGCGCGGAATGCACCACATCAATGTTGATCGTGCTAGTGGGTCAGCATCCTTTGTCGCAGCCATGCGCGCATTGCGCTCAGGTGAAATCATCGGAATTTTCCCGGAAGCCACTATCTCGAAAAGTTTTGAGATCAAAGAATTAAAGACTGGCGTTGTACGCCTTGCCATGGGTGCTGATGTTCCAATTATCCCCATGATCGTATGGGGCAGCCAGCGTGTCTGGACCAAAGGGGTGCCACGAGATTTAAGAAGGAAACGCGTTCCGATCACGATTGCAATAGGCAAGCCAATCTTTTTCCAGCGCGATGAAGATGTTGCTGCTGCCGAAATTGCTCTGCGCGCGCGAATGATCGAAATGCTTCATGAAGTACAAGATAAATATCCCGATAACCACGCTGGGCAGCGCTGGGCGCCGCAGCGTCTTGGTGGTACTGCACCTGCTCCACTAAACTCCTGACCATGTTCAAATGGAAAAAGAAGAACTCAGGCGCACCTAAAGAGAAGCGCTTCAAAACTGTGCGCGATGCCTACGGAGTTACTAAGGACGTTAAACCTTGGATCGGTGCAGCACTAGCCGCAATCTTCGTTGTCATTTGGGTTAGCGGCATTGCACTCGGTGCGCTGCTAGGTCATCCCGTTTACGCTGCCTTTGTCGGGCTCCCACTAGCCGTATTGGCTGCATTGTCCTTCTTTACTCGCGAAGCAGGCCGAGCCGCCTATGCATCCATTGAAGGACAGGTCGGTGCAGCAGCAAGTGTGCTGATGGCAATCCGTAAAGGCTGGACCACTACCCCCGCTGTTGCAGTCTCGCGCAATCAAGAGATGGTGCACCGCAGCGTAGGACGCGCCGGAATTGTTCTAGTTGGCGAAGGCGGCACGGGAGTTCGTAACTTATTAAATGATGAGCGAAAGAAAGCCGAACGTTTTATACCTGGCGTTCCCATTACTGAAGTGATTGTTGGCGACAATGACGGCCAAGTAAAACTTCTCAAATTGCATAGGCACCTGCGCAAAATGCCAAAAAAATTGAGTACCG
>CAKKQM010000092.1 GCA_919902125.1 Actinomycetes bacterium
CTTTTGGCCATGAATTGCATGGGATTTTTCTGGCATCAACATTTGTTATTTTGCTAGGCATGATCGATGACCGCTTTCAACTTGATGCTCTAACAAAGTTAGCAGGGCAAGCCCTAGCCGCAGGAATTTTACTGCTCTATGGAATTCAAATTCTCTGGCTTCCAATCAACGGAGTAATTACTTTGCCGCCGAGTATCGGCCAATTGCTTACGGTCTTGATCGTGCTTGTTACCGTCAATGCCGTAAACTTCATTGATGGGCTAGATGGTTTAGCCGCTGGAATTGTTGCCATCTCAGGGGCATCATTCTTTGCTTTCGCTTATTTGCTCGCCGTTGTATACGGGTTTAGTCGCGCTGGTTCGCCATCATTGGTAACTGCCGTACTAATCGGAGCCTGTATTGGTTTTCTGCCCCATAACTCGCATCCTGCACGAATATTTATGGGGGATTCGGGTTCGATGTTCTTAGGACTTTTATTGGCAGCCGCAGTAATCACACTCACTGGACAAGTGGATGCCAATGCTATTTCTGCTGAGAATAGTGGGCCAACACTCTTACCGTTGTTGCTTCCCTTTGCGGTTTTAGCAATTCCTTTGATGGATCTAGTGCTTGCAGTATTTCGACGTACGCTTTCGGGTCGCTCGCCATTTGCGCCCGATAAAGAGCATCTCCACCATCGCTTATTGGGTGCTGGTAATTCCCATCAACGAACCGCCGTCATTATGTATCTCTGGACGGCAACTCTGGCCATTCCTGTAACTGTTCTAGCATTTATGCCTCTCTGGGTCGCAGGCACAACCGCATTAGCACTTGCATCGTTAAGCCTGGCGATCTCGCAACGTTGGATTGCTGGCGCAAGTGTGAAGGTAAAAAAAATTGTATGAGCGATAAATCCAGCACTGAGCAGAGTCTCATCCGTGGCGCTCTCATTGCCTCATCTATAGTTGGAATCATTGGAATTGTTTTTGCCACTGCTTTTCGCGGTAAATCTGGATTACTAGGAGCGCTCTTGGCGCAATTCGTAGTCGTGATTTATTTTGCGGTGCATCTGGGAGTTTCAGCAATTTCACGCAAACTTGATCCGCTTACTACCTTTGCGCTGGCGATCTTCTCTTACTTCGCTAAGATCGCAGCTCTTGGCCTCTTTCTCTGGGCGTTGACCAATTTCACCTCCCGGCAGAGCATTGATCGTGGAAGTTTCGGAGTGGTTGCCATCGCTCTGACTATTGCCTGGCTCGGCGGAGAGATCCATAGTTTATTAAAATTGCGGATACACCTACCATTGCCAGTAGCAGTGCCCGAAGATAGACCAATAAAAGATAGACCAAAGAAGGAGATGAAATGAAGCAAGATGAAGGCGCTGCATGGTCGATCTTTGGCTACCTTCTTTCAGGTCTCATTTTCTGGGGCGGGGCCGGTTGGCTCCTAGATCGCTGGCTCAAGACCCATTACTTCCTCTTGGGAGGCCTTTTACTGGGTGTGGGTGCCTCCATTTACCTCATATGGCTGAGGTTCGGCCGAGAATAAAGCCCTCCACGTAAGCAAGGTAACTAGGGTCGGATTTCACAGTGCTACGCCTTTGCCAATAAGGTTGCCCCGCTATGAAAAGCTTCCCCGCTTAAATTGGCAAACCTGGATCTAAGAATTTACAAGGAGTGAGCGTGCGCTCAGTGCACAGATTAAGCACAGAAGGCGGCGGTTTTGTCCCGCCGAGCAGCAACGACTTCAACCTCCCACCAGTTTTTGGCAATAGTGCGTATACAACAAAACCAATTCTCTTAGTCTTTCTCTCTGTCCTACTCGTCTCAGTTTTCTTCCTACTGGCTTCACGCAAAGCCGCGATCGTCCCTTCCAAATTGCAATTTGCTGGTGAAAGTATCTATGCCTTTGTCCGCAATGACTTGGGCCGCGATGTTATTGGTCATGAATTCATGCGATTTGTGCCATACCTCTTCACTCTCTTTACTTTTATTCTTACAAACAACATCTTCGGAATTGTGCCTTTGTTGCAGTTCCCGGCGATGTCGCGCGTGAGTTTCCCTTATGTACTTGCGATCTTTACTTTCTTTGTCTTCCATTACGTTGGTATTCGCAAGCAAGGGCTTCGCAAGTACCTCAAGGACATCATGTTTATGCCAGGTGTCCCAAAGCCGGTTTACATCTTGCTTACACCTATTGAAATTGCCACATTCTTTCTGGTTCGCCCCCTGACTTTGTCATTGCGTCTTTTTGCAAATATGTTCGCGGGGCACTTGTTGCTCTTAGTTTTCATCTTGGGTGGAGATCATCTACTCAAAGGGGTCATTGGCTTGAAGTTGATCAGTCCATTTGCCTTTGCATTCGGCATTGGATTGACCTTCTTTGAGTTTATGGTCCAATGTCTTCAGGCGTATATCTTTACTCTGCTGACAGCGTTGTACATCGCCGGCGCACTTGCCGACGAGCACTAGAAACTCATCGACCAAGCGCCGAGCTTGGTCAACGCTAGAAAGGTAAGAAATATGAAAGGCACGCTCAACCTGGTCGGTTATGGCCTCTCTGCAATCGGACCTGCGATTGCTACTGGAATGATCTTCGCTGCTTACATCAGCGGCGTAGCGCGTCAACCAGAAGCACGGAGCGTTCTTCAGCCAATCGCGTTCCTCGGATTCGCACTTGCTGAAGCCCTTGCACTCTTTGGTCTCGTTCTCGCATTCGTCCTCTAAACCCTGCTTTCTTAGATCAATAGATAACAACGGATAAGAGGTAAAGAGTGATCCACTCAGTACATTTGGCAGCGGAGGAGAGCGTTAATCCGCTAATTCCGCACACTGCGGAATTAGTTGTGGGCGTAATTGCGTTCACGCTCCTGTTTCTAGTGTTGCGTAGTCGTGTGGTGCCGATGTTCGAAAAGGCATTTACTGCACGGACCGAAGCGATTCAAGGCGGAATGGAGCGTGCGGAGAAAGCGCAACTCGAAGCTCAACGCGCATTGAACCAATACAACGAGCAACTCTCCAAGGCTCGCGAAGAAGCCCAATCCTTACGTGAGGAAGCTCGCGTACAAGGTGTGGCAATCATCGAAGAGTTGCGCACCAAAGCGCAAGAAGAGGCCATCCGCATCACTGCATCAGCGCATGCCTCGATTGAAGCGCAGCGCCAACAAGCAATCACTTCCCTTCGTAATGAAGTTGGTGCGCTTGCAGTTGAGTTAGCTTCAAAGATTGTTGGAGAAGCACTTGATGACCAGGCACGACAATCACGGATTGTGGATCGTTTTCTTGACGATCTAGAAGCCACCAAGTAACTGACGTAACCACAAAGAACGTACACCTAAGGAAGATGGGTAGATGAGAGCGCATTTCGGTGGTAGTAGCCGGCAGTCGTTAATGATTGCTCGCGCCAAACTTGATATGGCCGTTAAGGGTTCAACCCCCGAAACGGCATCGCAGCTCTGCACCGAGCTCTTTTTCGCAGCCGGTGTTCTTGCTGGTTCTATCTCTTTGCGTAGAGCGATCACCGATCCTTCCCGCGACGCCAAGGCCAAGGGATCACTTGTTTTAGAGATATTTGAAAAATCATTAGGTTCAGCGGCTTTGGGAGTAATTACGGATATCTCTGCGTTGCGTTGGTCTTCCTCTGGAGATCTCGTTCCAGTTATCGAGCAGTTGGCTATCGAAGCGCAAGCATCTAGCGCCAATATTGCCAACGAACTCGATCGTGTCGAGGACGAATTCTTTGTCACGTCACGGGCGATCGCCAGTTCTTTCGAACTTCGCAAAGCGCTAATAACTGTAGGCGCTGATCAGACCAAGAGTGCCCTCGTTGTTGACCTGCTGGGGAAGGATTGTTCTGCTTCTACGATCAAATTGGTAACTCATTTGGTTAATAATTTGCGTGGGCGCAGTATTGAAGCTGCTTTTGCAGATTACTTCTACGCTCTTGCTGCTCGTCGTGATCGCGTGATTGCGCATGTTCGAGTTGCTGTTGAAATCTCACCTGCACAGCGTGAGCGCTTAGTAGATGCGCTGACCAAGCAGGTCGGACAGCCAGTACGTATCAATATTGAAATCGATCCAACTGTGATTGGTGGAGTTTCCGTGAAGTTTGCCGATGAGTTAGTTGATGGCACTGTCAGCCATCGTTTAGCAGGAGCTAGTCGAGCACTCGTCGGACAGAACACCTAATTAAATAAAAGAATTTAAAACAGACCGATAAGGGAGAAAAAGATGGCTGAGCTCAAGATCCGACCCGAAGAAATTCGTGATGCGCTAGCGAATTTCGTTAAGTCGTACGATCCAGGTGTCGCAGCACGAGATGAGGTCGGTACAGTCACCCAAGCAGGTGACGGTATTGCTCGTATCGAAGGCTTGCCATCGACAATGGCTAATGAGTTGTTGCAATTTGAGAATGGCACTCTTGGCCTCGCTCTCAATCTGGATGTCCGCGAAATCGGTGTGGTTATTCTGGGTGATTATGCGGGGATTGAAGAAGGTACTTCCGTCCATCGCACTGGTGAAGTTCTTTCGGTGCCAGTTGGTGATGCCTTCCTTGGTCGCGTAGTTGATCCGCTTGGTCGCCCAATTGATGGGAAGGGCGAAATCGTAGCTGATGCTCGTCGTGCTCTTGAGTTGCAGGCCCCCTCTGTAATCCATCGCCAACCAGTCAAGGAACCGCTTGCAACTGGTATCAAGGCAATTGATGCGTTGACCGCAATTGGTCGAGGACAGCGCCAGTTGATCATCGGTGACCGCCAGACTGGTAAAACCGCAGTTGTAATTGACACGATCATTAATCAGCTTGAGAACTGGAAGAGTGGGGATCCAAAGAAGCAGGTTAAGTGCATCTATGTTGCAATTGGTCAGAAAGGTTCGACCATTGCATCCGTGAAGGCCTCACTCGAAGAAGCCGGAGCAATGGAATACACCACCATTGTTGCCTCACCTGCTTCAGATCCAGCGGGCTTTAAATACCTAGCTCCTTATACCGGTTCGTCAATTGGTCAACATTGGATGTACAAAGGCGAGCATGTACTGATCGTTTTTGATGATCTTTCCAAACAGGCAGAGGCATATCGTTCCGTCTCGCTATTGCTTCGTCGCCCACCAGGCCGCGAGGCATACCCGGGAGACATTTTCTATTTACACTCACGCCTTCTCGAGCGTTGCGCCAAACTCTCCGATGAACTTGGCGGTGGCTCCATGACTGGTCTGCCAATTATTGAGACAAAAGGGAATGACATCTCTGCATTTATTCCTACTAACGTTATTTCCATTACTGATGGTCAGTGCTTCTTCGAGACCGACCTCTTTAACGCAGGTGTTCGTCCCGCAATTAACGTAGGTGTTTCGGTATCGCGCGTTGGTGGCTCAGCACAGACAAAAGCGATGAAGAAGATCGCAGGTCGTTTGCGTCTGGACTTGGCTCAGTTCCGCGAACTCGAAGCATTTGCTGCTTTCGGTTCAGATCTTGACGCTGCATCAAAAGCTCAACTCGAACGCGGTGCACGTATAGTTGAACTCTTGAAGCAGGGCCAGTACTCACCATATGCACTCGAGCGTCAGATTGTTTCGATCTGGTCTGGCACTTCAGGCCAACTCGATGACGTTGCTGTTGTCGATATCCGTCGTTTTGAAAGCGAGCTTCTTGAGTTTATTGGCCGCGAGCGTAAAGCAATCTTTGATGTGATTGCCGAAACCAAAGAACTCTCAGATGACACTGTTAAGTCTATGGAAGAAGCAGTGGCCACTTTCAAGACCCGCTTCATTTCATCTGCTGCCAAAGCCGTTAACGAAGCACCTGCCGAGGCACTTGAGGGCGAAACTAACGAACAGGTCACTAAGTACGTCCCACCGGCGGTGAAGAAGTAAAAAATGGGTGCTCAACTTCGTGTTTATCGCCGACGGATGCGATCCGTTAAAGCGACCAAGAAAATTACGAAAGCAATGGAGTTGATCTCTGCTTCTCGTATTGTTAAGGCGCGGCAGAAGGTCGCAGCTTCAACTCCTTATGCAAATGAGTTGACTCGTGCTGTATCCGCGGTGGCCACTTATTCATCAACGGATCATCCATTGACCACGCCATCGCTCAATCCAAAGCGTGCCGCAATACTGATTATTTCGGCCGACCGCGGCATGGCTGGTGCCTACTCCAATAACGCGATTAAAGAGGGCGAACAGTTGACAGCGCTACTCAAGGAGCGGGGCTTGGAAACTAACGCATACCTAGTAGGTCGCAAAGCGGTTAACTACTATAAGTTTCGTAATCGCGCTATCGCTGGTTCCTGGACTGGTTTTTCAGATAGCCCAACGTATGAACAGGCCAAGGAAGTTGCCGACGCACTTATCAAGGCATTCTTAGCTGATTCCCAGATCGACCAACGTGGCGTCGATGAGATACATATTGTCTTTACTGAATTTAAATCGATGTTGACACAGAATGCACTTGCCAAGCGGATGCTGCCGCTTGAAGTTGTCGAGAGCGATACTCCTGTGCCAACTGGCTTGTTACCTATGTACGAATTCGAACCCGATGCTGGCACGGTGCTTAATGCGCTTCTGCCTCGCTATATCGAGGCTCGAGTCTTCAACGCGATGCTGCAGTCAGCGGCTTCCGAGCATGCCTCTCGCCGTCGCGCGATGAAATCAGCAACTGACAATGCTGATGATCTAATCAAGGCGCTTACCCGGCGTGCGAACGCGGCTCGTCAGGCTGAAATTACCCAAGAGATCAGTGAAATTGTTGGCGGCGCAGACGCGCTCGCCTCGGCTAGTGCAGGGAGTGAATAATGTCGACAGAGACAACCAGTAAAGGTCGCGTTGCGCGAGTAATCGGACCAGTGGTGGATATTGAATTCCCCGCGGATTCAATGCCGTCAATCTTCAACGCGTTACACGTTGATGTGATCCTAAGCGGTCAGACGCGTACCTTGACCATGGAAGTAGCCCAGCACATTGGTGACAACCTTGTGCGCGCAATCTCCATGCAGCCAACTGATGGCATGGTCCGTGGTGCACAAGTAACCGACACGGGTTCGGCAATCTCTGTGCCTGTAGGGGACGTTACAAAAGGGCACGTATTTAACACTCTTGGCGAATCTTTAGATGTTCCAACCGCATCACTCGACATTAAAGAGCGCTGGCCAATTCACCGCAATGCACCAGCATTCGATCAACTCGAGTCTAAGACGGAAATGTTCGCCACTGGCATCAAAGTTATTGACCTGCTCACACCATATGTAAAGGGCGGAAAGATCGGTCTCTTCGGTGGTGCTGGTGTTGGTAAGACTGTTCTTATTCAGGAAATGATTTATCGCGTCGCAGAAAATTTTGGTGGTGTTTCAGTATTCGCTGGCGTTGGAGAGCGTACCCGCGAAGGAAACGACCTTTTCTTGGAAATGAAAGAAACTGGCGTTATCAATAAGACCGCCTTGGTCTTCGGTCAGATGGATGAACCACCAGGGACGCGTCTTCGGGTTGCGCTTTCAGCGCTCACCATGGCTGAGTACTTCCGCGATGTGCAGAAGCAAGATGTTCTTCTCTTCATCGACAACATCTTCCGTTTTACTCAGGCTGGTTCTGAAGTTTCAACCCTGCTTGGTCGTATGCCATCTGCAGTGGGTTATCAGCCAACCTTGGCTGATGAAATGGGTCAATTGCAGGAGCGGATTACTTCTACCCGTGGTCACTCGATTACATCGATGCAGGCTATTTATGTGCCTGCTGACGACATCACTGACCCGGCTCCTCACACCACTTTTGCGCACTTGGATGCGACCACAGTTCTCTCTCGCCCAATTTCCGAATTGGGTATTTATCCTGCGGTGGATCCACTTGACTCAACTTCACGTATTTTGGATCCGCGCTACATCGGCGAGCACCACTTCCGCGTTGCCAACCGGACCAAGCAGATCCTTCAGCGTTATAAGGATTTGCAGGACATTATCGCAATTCTCGGTATCGATGAACTCTCTGAAGAGGACCGCATTCTCGTTGGACGCGCTCGCCGTATCCAGCGCTTCCTTTCCCAGAACACCTTCGTTGCCAAGGTCTTCACGGGTCTGGATGGTTCGTTCGTGCCACTATCTGAAACAATCGAAGCTTTCGAAGCACTTGCCGATGGCAAGTACGATCACCTTCCAGAGCAAGCATTCTTCATGTGCGGCGGTCTGGAAGATGTCGAGCGCCGAGCTGCAGAATTGGCGAAGGGTTAATAGACCATGACGGAAGGTGTGCTTGGAGTAGAACTCGTAACTCCAGAGGCGAGAGTGTGGTCCGGTCGGGCCAGAATGGTTTCTGCACGGACCGTTGAAGGTGACCTGGGAATACTTCCAGGTCACGAACCACTCTTTGGTGTACTAGTTGATGGGAAAGTAAGTATTAAAGACGTTGAAGGCGCCGTGACTGAATTTGAAGTTCACGGCGGATTTCTTTCGGTCTCCAACAATCGTGTTTCGATCCTGACCGAGAGCACTAACTAACACAAACCTCAGAAAGACCAAAGCCTCGAGATATTCTCTCGAGGCTCTGGAAACTCTGGATAGTAAGTTCGAATCCCTTCGGGCACACCAGTTCACATAAAAACTGGGCAACATTTGGCTACCCGTCCTCACTGAAAATCGAACATTTGAGTCTCCTTTTGGGCTCGAACGCGCCGTAAGGTATCCGCAGCCCCCCGTGTTACCTAGACGGGGGATCTGCGTGTAAAACCCTAAAGATTTTATCGAGACTTGGGCGTGTCGTACCTATTTGTCCAATGAGTGGGAATAACCTCCCGATTGGAAGAGAGACATTTTGTTTAGTTCCGTTATTCAATCACAAGGAGGTGTAACACCAATGAGCGAGACATATGAAGAGTTGGTTGCAGAACTGGCGAGCACCACAAAGGCTTGGACACGTCTCAGCCGCGAATATGCGTCAAGATTTATAAGTACTGTTCCGCTTGGCAACAGAGATATCTCTTTAATCCCGCTGGCTGACATCAAGGAACTAGCGAACAAGGTTAGGGCGGCCAGGGAAAAAAAGAAGAAAGTGTTCCAACAAATGAATGAGTTCAAACGCAATCATCGTTAGGCCGATAGCTCTGGCACTTTTTGTTCACTTCCTAACGACCGGGAGATCAAGAAGATAATGTCCATGCTATACGGAAACAGAGGCGTGAGGTGCATATCAGTCTAGATCCAACCTCGACTCCCATCGCCCCGTTTCATCACTTCGGGCGCACAAAATCCAATGTTTGTCGGACATGCCAAACCAAAGGTAATTCATAGGCACTTTCGAGACATAGCCATTTTGAGTCGTCATGTTCTTCTTCCGAGAGTCGCACTTGTTTATTCGAATATTCATCATTCAAGATCAACTTGTACGTCATCGTATGGAATGTGAGATCCCGACCTTCCGTATCGGGGTTGATGTAATGAGCAATCAATTCGCCGCAGCGCGCACCTAGTCCCGTTTCCTCAAAGCACTCTCGTGAGGCGGCATCCTCTGGAGATTCCCCGTCTTCGACGGTGCCAGCTGGAATGTCCCATTGCCTTCCCAAATAATGCCCATCTCGGCGCCGAAGGAATAGATAAGAAGAATCGACTGAAACAAGTGCGTGCGCAACGTATAAGTCTCGATTCATTTTCACAGGGTATAGATTCAGAATTACTTTGTCAGGAGTTAAGCCAATCCTAGGACAGACTCCCAGTGCCCAGTTTTATCCCCTCCGGGCGCACCCAACCTCATCAAGATTACGGAAGATGATTCCTCTATGTAGAGTGGTACGAAATCTCGTACCATATGTTACACTCCCTTCTCGGTCAGAAAAGGAGTTCTTCATGGTCATCACTGCCTCGGAAGCTCGTGCACAACTTTTTCCATTAATCGAGCAGGTCAATAGTGACAGCACGCCCATAATTATCACGTCAAAGAAGGGTAATGCTGTCCTGGTTTCTGAAAGCGAGTGGGAGTCAATCTTAGAGACCGTGTATTTGCTTAGGACGCCCACTAATCGAGAGCGTCTGGCGAGAAGCAAGGCTGAAGTTCTAGCGGGCAATCTGTATGAGTATCAACTTCCAATTACGAAAGCCTCCCAAGGGAAGAAGGCTTCTCGCCCAGTGAAGAAGATTGCGTCGGCTAGAAAAGCTCCAAAAGCAAAGAAAAAGACGGCAGTTGTAAAAGTTACAAAGAGAACGAAAAAGAAGACTCTCGCCTAATGCCTCCGAAAAAGTCTCTTCGAAAGATAGTCGTGACAGCCACGGCCCGTGAAGATCTTGCCTTTTGGGAAGAGGCCAACCCAAAAGTCATTGAGAAGATAAATTCCATTCTCGAGTCAATCCTGGCTGACCCGGAGAAGGGAATCGGCAAACCCGAGAAGCTAAAGTACGAACTCTCCGGGTTGTGGTCACGGCGCATCAACCATAAGGATCGGATTGTTTACCAAATTCACGGCGACACTATTATTGTTCTGCAACTTCGAGATCATTACTAGCGATTTCCAGAACCGCCGGTGATCTAGTCTCTTACGTTGTGCTCAGTTTCGAATGATCGGGTTTCGATTCTGACCGAGAGTATTAACTAACACAACCTTAGAAAGACCAAATTCCCATTAGTTTCCTGGCCTTGGTGTGGATATTAAGAAAACAAAAAGTAAAGTTCATTAAATTTTCTCTTTCTGTAATGAGTGCACTCTTGCAGATGCATTCTCCTAGCGTTTACGAGGATGTTGCGTGATGAGATATTGTGATTTGACTTTAATTATTTGTGAATCTATTATTTCGCGCATGTCCACTGATTGGTTTCCTGTGATATGCCGCCAGGTGGATTACATGCGCGTCAACAGCGCTTTGTGTATGCGTACCTACTGACCGCGCCCCATCTGTTTTTTACTTGCAGCCCGGATGCGCGCGTCGCCTGGGCGCTCCGTTGATTCTGTGAACTTCTACACAGACTTCGATATTTGCTCTGACTTCGCGTTCATCCTCAATTAGAGGAGCAAATCGTATGACCACGGAGAAAGATGTTGTAGAGAAAAATTCTGGTGCTGATTCTGGACGCCGAAGTGAGGGTCAGTGGGCACTTGGTGAGACTGCGCCGTTAAATCCAAATGAGATTTTCAAACAGGATGATGATGGTTTAAATGTGCGGGCTCGAGTTGAGTCCGTCTACTCCATCGGGGGTTTTGCCTCGATTGAACCAGATGATTTGCGAGGCCGCCTTCGCTGGTGGGGGTTGTATACGCAGCGACGTCCCGGAATCGACGGCGGCCAAACATCATCACTGCCGCCGGAAGAGTTAGACGATGAGTTCTTTTTGCTCCGTGTGCGAAGTGATGGTGGGCAGTTATCAACTGATCAGTTACGGGCTCTCGCACATGTCTCACAGAACTATGCCCGCGATACTGCAGATATTTCTGATCGACAGAATGTGCAGATGCATTGGATACGTATTGAGGATGTGCCGAAAATATGGCAGATACTTGAAGCGGTTGGATTAACTACGGCCGAAGCATGCGGTGACACTCCGCGCGTGGTACTTGGCTCGCCAGTTGCAGGGGTCGCTGCTGATGAGATTATTGATGGAACACCTGCAGTTGAAGAGATTGTCCGACGGTTTGTCGGAGATCCACGTTTCTCAAACCTGCCACGGAAGTTTAAGACGGCGATCTCCGGCTCTCCCCGGCAAGATGTAGCACACGAGGTTAATGACGTCTCCTTCGTCGGAGTTATCCACCCTGAGCATGGCCCGGGTTTTGACCTCTTTGTTGGTGGCGGGCTTTCAACCAATCCAATGTTTGCTCAACGACTTGGTGCGTGGGTTCCACTTGAGGAGATACCAGATGTTTGGGAGGGGATAATTTCTCTCTTCCGAGATTATGGTTATCGCCGACTCCGTGCAAAAGCACGTTTGAAGTTTCTACTAGCCGATTGGGGTCCGACACGATTTCGCGAAGTGCTCGAGACCGAATATCTCAAGCGGACCTTGATCGACGGTCCCGCACCTGAACCACATCTGGGTCGGCGAGATCATGTTGGAGTTTACCCGCAGGCAGATGGTCGATTCTATGTAGGGGCTGCAGCTACCGTGGGTCGATTGAGTGGAACAATTCTTTATAAAGTGGCGGAACTTGCCGATCAGTACGGCTCAGGTCGGGTGAGGCTGACGGCGCAACAGAAGTTGGTGATCCTTGATGTCGGATCAGAAGGAATCGACGCACTTATTGCTGGACTGGCTGACATTGGTCTGTATGTCCGTCCCAGTGAATTTCGCAGGGGAACAATGGCCTGCACAGGTATTGAGTTCTGCAAATTGGCTATCGTCGAAACAAAGGGCAGAGCCACTCAATTGGTCGCTGAACTAGAGGAACGACTACCTACATTTGAACATCCGCTAACGGTTCACATTAATGGCTGCCCCAATTCATGCGTACGAATACAGGTGGCCGATATTGGATTGAAGGGAATCCTTCTCACCTCTCCGACGGGGGAAAAGACTGACGGCTTCCAGGTCCACCTCGGTGGCGAGTTGGATGCTGAGTTCGGGCGGAAGCCCCGTGGTTTAAAGATTTCCGCCGACGAACTTCCCGATTATGTTGAGCGTGTGGTCCGTCGCTTTGAAAGCGACCGGAATCCCGACGAGGTTTTTGCTAAGTGGGCTCAACGTGCTGAAGACGAGGCACTTGCATGAACCAGGAATTGATTGCGAAAGAGTTGGTATCTGAAGGAACGGCATTGGCTGCAACTTTGGGAGATGATGTAGTAGCACAGGCGCGGGTGATTTTGCGTTGGGCGCGACTGAATTTCGGTAATCAATTGGTGGTTGCAAGTTCAATGGGCGATGAGGTGCTGGTTCACCTTGCTTCGCAAGAGGCTCCCGGTGTGGATCTTCTCTTCCTCGATACTGGTTATCAT
>CAKKQM010000093.1 GCA_919902125.1 Actinomycetes bacterium
ACAACCTTGGCGGGCATGGTGGATGCGGCCGTAGGTGGCAAAACCGGAATAAATAGCGGTTATGGCAAGAATCTTATTGGGGCTTTTCATTCACCAATCCGCGTTCTGATTGATCTTTCATGGTTGGCGACTTTATCTGATCGTGATTTTGCGGCAGGTTTAGCCGAAATTGCCAAATGCGGATTTATCGTCGACGGTGAAATTTTGGCTCTTTTATCTGGTAAAACTATTTCGGATCTTCGTAATTCACGCGCGGTCACTGTCGATCTCATCACTCGTTCGCTGCAAGTGAAAGCGAGCGTCGTCGGTGCAGATTTCAAAGAGAGTTTTGCGCGCGAAGTGCTCAACTATGGTCACACTCTGGGACACGCCATCGAGTTACATAGCAAGTTTGCACTGCGCCATGGTGAAGCGGTTGCGATCGGCATGGTTTATGTGGCGCAGTTGGCACACCAAAAAGGAATTCTTAGTTCGCAGATTCTGGCTCAACACCGAGATCTGCTCACAGCGCTAGGTTTACCAACGACGTATCGCGGCGATGCATGGCCGCAGTTGCTGCGCATGATTGCTTTAGATAAGAAAGCTCGTGGTCGCGCAGTGAGATTTGTGGCAATTTCTGATATCGGCAAAACTCTCCGCCTAGAGGATCTGACGCAGAGCGAGTTATCGACGGCGTATGAGAGGATCAGTTCATGAAGATCCTCATCATTAACGGGCCAAACTTAGCCAGACTCGATATTCGCGATTCGTCAATTTACGGAGATTTCTCTTACCCGCAATTGGTTGCCTTTATCCAGAAAAGTGCTAAAGATTTGGGCTTTGATGCCGATGTGCGACAGAGCGATGATGAAGCAGAGATTATCCGATGGCTTCATGAAGCCGCAGATGCTCACCTGCCCGTCATCATTAACCCGGCGGCCTTTACGCATTATTCTTATGCAATTCGCGATGCAGCAGATTTACTTAAAGCGCCGTTGATTGAAGTGCATCTTTCTAACCCCATGGCACGTGAGGAATTCCGGCATACATCAGTTATTTCAGGGGTATCCACGGGAACAATCGCGGGATTTGGACCTAATTCTTATCTTTTAGCCTTGCAAGCGATGAAATCTCTACTGCAAAAGTAGGACGGCAAGAGCAGGTATCCTTGCCCCTCTGTATGTACCCAATGGATTGGATTGATTGTGGCAACGACGAATGACCTTAAAAATGGCATGACACTCGATATTGATGGACAGTTGTGGAACGTCGTTGAATTCCAGCATGTGAAGCCAGGTAAGGGACCAGCATTTGTTCGTACCAAGCTCAAGTCCGTGATGACTGGGAAAGTTATCGATAGGACGTTTAATGCCGGAATCAAGATTGATATAGCCATCCTTGAAAAACGCGAAATGCAGTATCTCTACCACGATGGCGAAGATTATGTTTTCATGGATAAAAAGACTTATGACCAGACATCCATCTCGTCGGCAACGGTTGGAGATGCTGCCAAATACATGTTAGAAAATACCGATGCCATTGTTGCGGTCCATGAAGGCCAGCCTTTATATATTGAACTAGCGGCATCGGTTCCATTGACAATTACATACACTGAACCTGGTCTGCAGGGTGATCGCTCATCTGGTGGTACCAAGCCTGCAACGCTGGAAACTGGGATTGAAATTCAAGTTCCTCTCTTTATCAAGCAAGATGAGAAGGTTCTGGTTGATACTCGAGATGGTTCATATTTGGGGCGCGCTAACTAGTGTCCGCTCGAAGTAAAGCGCGTAAGCAAGCGTTGGATATTCTTTTCGAGACCGATATCCGTGGCACATCCCCGCTTGATCTTTTACATACACGTTTAGTGGGGGAGGATGGGCAAGATGCTAGGCCCATCCGTGAGTACACCAAAGAACTCGTCATCGGAGTTACCGACCACCGACGCAAAATTGATGAACTAATTTCCACCTATGCCCAAGGATGGGATATGGATCGCTTGCCAGCGGTTGACCGAAATGTTTTGAGAGTTGCCATATTTGAACTGCTCTGGTGCGAATCAGTTCCTGCCGCCGTAGCAATCGACGAAGCGATCAATCTTGCTAAAGATCTCTCCACTGATGAATCAGCTGGTTATATCCACGGAGTACTCGGACGAATTTCCTCGATTAAGAACGATCTGGCTTTATAAGAAGAAGTTTTTCGCTCGCGAGCCATTCCATCACTGCACCTTCGCTTGTGAAAGTAAGTAGAGCAAGGGCTGCAAGATCGCTACGGCGCAGACTAAGTACCTCGCCATTCCAATCAGAGCGTTGCGCAGCAATCCAGCTAAGGAAGGTTGTAAAAATTCTGATTCTCTCTTCATTGGCGGGATTGACCGAACTCAGGCGGGATGCTTTCCGTAGATCAATCATGATGCGACCTCGTGATGCATCTAGGTTGGCTTGTGTTTCTGGCGGGCAGAGGAGGTGGGCTAGCGGAACTGAGTAAAGATTGGCTAATTCAATTGCCCGGCGCACGCTTAAGGATCTATCGGATCTTTCATAAGACCCAAGAACAACGGCTTTAATTGCACCCTTCGATATCATTTCTACATCGGACAGGCTCCACCCGCGCGCTTTGCGGAGGGTTCGAAGTCGGGCAGCAATATCTGCAGACGTGGGTTGAGTAAAGAGCGGTCTGGGGTTTCCAGTTTTGTTGGTCATTGTGCGAGCGTAGGGAGGAATCTTTATACCCCAAAGAAGTTATCCACCGTTTTGCTACCAAGGAGCCACGGTTCCTCCGTGATAGGCTCCGCACTGAAAATCCTTTAACGACCCGTCCTGCGAGGCGGGGAAGGAGCATCAATGAGCATTGCTATGTCCGCGGTTGATATTTCCCGCGCACTTACTCGCATCTCCCATGAAATCCTGGAACGCAATAACGGTTGCGAATCTATCGTCCTGCTTGGCATTCCTACCCGGGGAGCCCATCTGGCCCAGCGTATAGGCGCCAACATCGCGACTATTGAAGGTCGCGAAATCCCGGTTGGGACTCTGGATATCACCTTGCATCGCGATGATTTACGGATGCGTCCGCCCCGAGCCTTGATGTCGACGATGATTCCGGTTGATGGAATCCAAGGTCGGGATCTGATTTTGATTGATGATGTCCTCTTTTCAGGACGGACGATCAGAGCCGCTCTTGATGCTCTTGGTGAGATAGGTCGCCCACGGAGCGTCCAGTTGGCGGTACTCGTTGATCGCGGACATCGCGAACTGCCCATCAGGGCTGACTATGTTGGAAAGAACCTTCCGACTTCTCGTCAGCAATCGGTCAAAGTTCATGTAACTGAAATTGACGGTGTTGATGAGGTTCTGATCGAATCGCAAGGGGATCTCTGATGCGTCACCTACTCTCTATCGCAGATTTAAGTTATGTAGATGCTCTTTCGATCTTAGATACCGCCCAAGAAATGGCACGTGTATCTGATGCGCCTGTGAAGAAACTTCCCACTTTGCGTGGACGTACCATTGTGAATCTCTTTCTAGAAGACTCAACCCGGACGCGAATTTCTTTCGAAGCCGCTGCCAAGAGACTTTCCGCCGATGTCATTAATTTTTCGGCCAAAGGCTCTAGCGTTAGCAAGGGCGAATCTTTGAAAGACACCGCGCAAACTCTGCAGGCGATGGGCGCCGATGCGGTAATTATTCGCCACCCTGCTTCGGGTGCGGCGCAGTGGCTTGCCGATTCAGCGTGGATGTCGGGTAGCGTCATTAATGCAGGAGACGGCACGCACGAACATCCCACGCAAGCGCTACTGGACGCTTTCACGATCCGAAAACATCTTTCGGCAAACTCTGGTGATCTACGCGGTTTAAGTGTTGCGATCGTTGGAGATATTCTACATTCGCGCGTTGCCAGATCTAACGTACTCTTATTGTCGATGTTAGGTGCGCAAGTAATTATCGTTGCCCCGCCTACGCTCTTACCGGTTGGTGTTGAATCATGGCCTGCACAAGTTTCCTATGATTTTGATTCAGTTCTTCCACTGGTGGATGCGGTGATGATGCTCCGTGTTCAGCAGGAACGTATGAGTGATTACTTCTTTCCAACTCCGCGCGAGTACTCGCACTATTTTGGTCTTAATCGTGATCGTTTAGGTTTTATGAAGAAAACAGCAATTGTTATGCATCCTGGACCTATGAATCGGGGTCTTGAAATTACTGCGGAATGCGCTGACAGTGCGCGGTCGGTAATTGTGGAACAAGTAACCAATGGCGTAAGTGTTCGAATGGCGGTTCTCTATCTTCTCTTAGCGGGATCACCTACTTCGCCGGGAGTTGCAATCTAATGGGTACATACTTACTCACTGGTGGAAATTTAGCCGATGGCGCAGCGACGCAGATCTACATTGCTGACGGCGTTATTGTTGAAGTTGCGCCAAAAATTCTGCATCCTGGCGCGGCCATTGCTACTGAAATTAAAGTAGATGGTTGCATTCTCTTGCCTGGTTTTGTTGATCTTCATACGCACCTGCGCGAACCCGGGCGTGAAGATTCTGAAACTATTGCATCAGGTTCGCGAGCAGCAGCAAAAGGTGGGTTCACCGCAGTATCTGCGATGGCCAATACTTTTCCTGTTGCAGATACTGCTGGCGTGGTCGAACAAGTCTATCGCCTTGGGCAAGCCACCGGCCTCTGTGATGTTTTTCCTATTGGCGCCGTGACGCAAGGTTTGGCTGGTAAACAACTTGCCGAACTCGGAGCAATGGCTGATTCAGTGGCGCGAGTCCGTGTATTTAGCGATGATGGGGAATGTGTTTTTGATCCCATGGTGATGCGGCGGGCTTTGGAATACGTTAAACAATTTGGTGGCGTTATTGCTCAACATGCGCAAGAGCCACGCCTAACTCAGGGTGCGCAGATGAATGAGGGAATCATCTCTTCGCGTCTTGGTCTCAAAGGTTGGCCAGCTGTTGCCGAAGAAGCGATCATCGCTCGTGATGTTCTTTTAGCCGACCACGTTCAATCTCGAGTCCATATCTGCCATCTCACAACTGCTGGGGGAGTTGATATTGTCCGTTGGGCTAAGGCGCGCGGTATTGCGGTAACTGCAGAAGTTACTCCACACCATCTCCTTCTTACAGATGAACGTGCCATTTCTTATGATCCAGTTTTCAAGGTGAATCCACCGTTGCGTACGCACTCTGATGTCATGGCACTACGTGAAGGTTTAGCAGATGGCACGATCGATATTGTGGCTACCGACCATGCTCCGCACCCAGCCGAAAGCAAGGAATGTGAATGGCAGGCGGCATCCTTTGGAATGATCGGTTTAGAAACAGCATTCTCGATTGTGCAGGCGACGATGGTAGATACTTCACTGATGAGTTGGAGCGATCTAGCAGACCGGATGTCAAACGCACCTGCGCGAATTGCAGGCTATGCCGATCACGGACAACCGTTAGATGCTGGTTCGAGTGCGCATCTGACTGTGATTAATCCAACTGCGAGTTGGCGGGTTGATCGCGATCTCGTTGCATCGCGGAGCAGGAATACTCCATTTCATGGAATGGAGCTACCCGGAAGGATTGTTGCCACTTTCTTTCGGGGGGAGCCCACAGTTCTTAACGGCGCACTTGTAAGGACGGTGGAGGGTGTCTAAAGCTTTTCTCGTTCTTGATGATGGTCGGATATTTGAAGGTAAAAGTTGGGCTGCTCTTGGTAAAACTTTCGGGGAGGCTGTTTTTGCCACTGGCATGACTGGTTATCAAGAGACTTTGACTGACCCTTCCTACCATAAACAGGTTGTCGTGATGACGGCGCCACATATTGGTAACACGGGAGTCAACCTGGAAGATAATGAATCCGACAAGATATGGGTGGCTGGATTTGTCGTAAGAAATCCATCCACGATCACCAGCAACTGGCGCAGTAGAGGCAGTCTTGAGCAAGAACTCATCGATCAAGGGATCGTCTGTATACAGGGCCTAGACACTCGTGCGCTGACCCGTCATCTGCGCGATCGTGGTGCAATGCGCGTCGGAATATTTTCAGGCCAAGAGATGACACGCGAGGAAATGGTGATTGAAGTACGTAAGAGTCCTTCAATGAGCGGCGCTTATCTTGTTGCTGACGTTTCGACAAAGAGTCCTTACATAGTTCCGGCCATTGGGATAAAACGCTTTACTGTCGTGGCAATTGATCTGGGCATAAAAACTGCAACGCCACGGTCGTTAGCGCAGCGCGGTGTTGAGGTGCATGTACTTCCGTACAATTCCACTTTTAAAGAGATTGCCGCGATAAATCCTGATGGGGTATTTCTCTCTAACGGTCCGGGCGATCCAGCGGCAATGACTGATATTGTTAAAATCGTCCGCGAAATTCTCAACGCAGAGATTCCAATTTTCGGAATTTGTTTCGGGCATCAAATTTTAGGAAGAGCGTTGGGATTTAATACTTATAAGTTGCAATTCGGACACCGCGGCATCAACCAACCTGTCATTGATCGCAATACTGGCAAAGTCGAAATAACAGCGCACAATCATGGATTTGCTCTCCAAGCGCCGACTGATGGCACTTTCACCACTGTTTATGGGCCAGGAGAAGTAAGCCATGTGAGCTTGAACGATGGAGTTGTCGAAGGTCTGCAAATGCTTGAACGCCCTGCTTTTAGCGTCCAGTACCATCCAGAAGCGGCAGCTGGTCCGCATGATGCTGCCTATCTATTTGATCGATTTATCGAATTGATGTCTGTGAAACGGGTGGGCAACTAATGCCATTAGATACCTCAATACGGAGTGTTCTTGTAATTGGAAGCGGACCGATTGTCATTGGTCAAGCATGCGAATTTGATTATTCTGGAACACAAGCATGCCGTGTTTTGCGCGCAGAGGGCATCCGTGTGATTCTTATTAATTCAAATCCAGCAACAATCATGACCGATCCTGAATTTGCTGATGCTACCTATATCGAACCGATTACACCGCAATTCGTTGAACGGATCATTGAGCGTGAACGCCCTGATGCTGTTTTGGCCACCCTAGGAGGACAGACCGCGCTCAATACCGCCATGGCGTTGCATGAACGTGGAACGTTGCAACGCTTCAATGTGCGATTAATTGGTGCAGATGTTGCTGCAATTCAACGTGGCGAGAATCGTGAACTTTTCCGCAAAATTGTTGAGCAGGTGGGGGGCGAATCCGCCCGATCCATGATCTGCCACTCAATGAATGATTGCCTTGCTGCTGCAGAATTATTGAACTATCCCGTGGTTGTCCGACCTTCCTTCACTATGGGTGGTCTGGGATCAGGTATTGCTTTTGATGAAGCTGAGTTAAGGCAGATTGCTGGTGCAGGCCTTCGTTATAGTCCGACTTCGGAAGTTTTGCTCGAAGAGTCCATTTTGGGTTGGAAAGAATATGAGCTCGAAGTAATGCGAGATCGCAAAGACAATGTTGTGATTGTCTGCAGTATTGAGAATCTCGATCCTATGGGAGTCCATACCGGTGACTCCATCACGGTAGCTCCGGCTATGACTCTTACGGATGTCGAATATCAAAAACTCCGCGACCTTTCTTTGAGCATTATTCGCGAGGTAGGAGTCGACACAGGTGGGTGCAATATTCAGTTTGCCGTTAATCCAGATAATGGTCGCATCATCGTTATCGAGATGAACCCTCGTGTTTCACGATCGAGTGCCTTGGCATCGAAAGCGACGGGCTTCCCGATTGCAAAGATTGCTACAAAGTTGGCGATTGGTTACACCTTGGATGAAATACAGAATGACATTACCAAAGTTACGCCAGCGTCATTTGAACCGACATTGGATTATGTTGTTGTGAAGGTTCCGCGATTCGCCTTTGAAAAGTTTCCTGACGCCGATCCACGTTTAACTACGACCATGAAAAGTGTTGGGGAGGCGATGGCTATTGGTCGTTCATTCCCAGAAGCGCTGCAAAAAGCATTGCGGTCCTTAGAGCGCAGTCAGGCCCCTTTCGCTTGGCCTACGGATCGTCCTGAATCAGTTAAACGCGCCCTTTTGCAGTCGATGCAGATTCCAACCGAGTACCGCCTCGGACAAGTACAGCAAGCGCTCTGGTTTGGAGCCACAATTGAAGAAGTTTACGCGGCAACTAAAATCGATCGTTGGTATTTAAATCAAATCTGCGCAATTAACACTCAGGCAGAAGAGATTGCGACTCCGGGCGAACTAGACGAAGAGTTATTACGCGCTGCCAAAGAGATGGGTTTTTCGGATCTGCAGATTGCGCAGTTACGTGGAATTACTGAAGATGACGTGCGCCATCAACGGCACCATCTCAATATTCGTCCAGTATATAAAACTGTTGATACGTGTGCAGCCGAGTTTGAGGCATTTACTCCGTACCATTATTCCAGTTACGAAGAAGAGACTGAAGTGCGTCCACGGACGAAACCAGCAGTTATTATTTTAGGCAGCGGCCCTAACCGAATCGGTCAAGGTATTGAATTTGATTATTCATGTGTTCATGCTTCTTTCGAACTACGTAAAAGTGGCTATGAAACCATCATGATTAACTGCAATCCAGAGACAGTCTCTACCGACTATGACACAAGCGATCGTCTCTACTTCGAGCCCTTAACTCTTGAAGATGTACTTGAAGTTGTTTATGCCGAAACTCAAGCAGGTCCCGTACTAGGAGTAATTACTCAACTCGGGGGACAGACACCGTTGGGAATCGCAGCTCCCCTTAAAGCTGCAGGAGTAACTATTCTGGGTACGAGCCCGGAAGCAATTAATTTGGCAGAGGAACGGGGAGCTTTCGGAGAGATTCTTCGACAGCAGGGTCTTACCGCTCCGAAGTTTGGAATGGCCTCGTCTCAGCAAGAAGCCCTAGATATTGCACGGCGCATTGGTTATCCAGTTCTGGTCCGTCCATCATTTGTTCTGGGCGGACGAGGTATGGAGATTGTCTATGATGACGTTTCACTCGGCGGCTTTATCACGCGTGCAACAGATATCACCCCTGATCACCCGGTCCTTGTCGATAGATTTCTGGATTCAGCAATTGAAATTGATGTGGATGCGCTCTTTGATGGCAACGAACTCTTTCTCGGTGGCCTAATGGAGCATATTGAAGAGGCCGGAATCCACTCTGGCGATAGCGCCTGTGTTATTCCAGCGATGACGGTTACTGCAGTTGCGCATGAAGAGATCCGCGCTGCAACGGTAAAAATTGCAACCGGAGTAGGCGTTCGTGGTCTGATCAATATCCAATTCGCACTTACTGATGGAGTGCTTTATGTGCTTGAAGCCAATCCGCGAGCATCCCGAACTGTGCCTTTCGTTAGCAAGGCAACCGGGGTCGCATTAGCCAAAGCAGCGGCTCGAATTGCGCTAGGAGCATCAATCGCTCAATTGCGCGAAGAAGGTCTTCTACCTAGCGTCGGGGATGGCAAGCCACGTGGTGTATCAGTAAAAGAAGCAGTCTTGCCATGGAATCGTTTCCGCCGCACTGATGGGCGAGGCGTTGATGCTGTTTTAGGCCCGGAGATGCGATCAACCGGTGAAGTAATGGGTATTGCCGATACTTTTGGAGAGAGTTATGCCAAGAGCCAGATCGGTGCATTTGGTCCTCTACCTAAGTCAGGGAAAGTTTTCATATCACTTGCAGACAAAGACAAGCACGATGGCATGGAATCCGCCCGCGCACTTATATCTTTAGGTTTTGAACTAATCGCAACAGAAGGAACTGCTCAATATTTTTCGGAACACGGCATTACTGCTGCACGAGTGCGAAAGAATTCGCAAGGTCCGGGACCTTTCGGTGAACGGACAGCAGTTGATTTAATTGTTTCTGGAAGTGTTGGTCTGGTAATCAATACTCCCGTGGGCAGAGGAACGCGGCAAGATGGATGGTTGATCCGTACAGCAGCGGTGGAGCGTTCCATCCCTTGTATTACAACCACGGCTGGTTTCAGCGCTGCAGTGGCTGGTATCCGTGCGCTGCAAGAGGGCGAACTCGGCGTACGTTCCTTGCAAGAATGGTTGGCATAGTTAGTCATGAGTCAAATTAACCGCTATGCAGAGCAGATGACGGCGACTGTACTGAGTAACAAACGTGTAGGGCAGTACCATCAAATTTTGCTCGGTGTTGGTCAGGTTGTCCGTCATTGTCGTCCGGGTAATTTCGCAGCAATCTCGGTGGGTGGTGAGAATTCAAGCCTGATTTTACGTCGTGCTTTTGCAATCTCTCGTGTTTCTGATCGCGCAGACGGAACGATGGAACTTATCGTTGCTCCGCATGGTGCTGGAAGTCGTTGGCTCTGTGCACAGGGTGAAAATGCACCACTGGATATGGTAGCTCCGCTTGGCACGCCATTTGGCATTCCTACAACTTCCGTACAGGCACTTTTGATTGGCGGGGGTTATGGTTCAGCTCCGTTATTTGGACTGGCTGAAGTTCTCAAATCGCGTGGCTGCCGCGTAGATATGATCTTAGGTGCGAGTACTGCTTCCAAAATCTATGCTCCGCTGGAAGGCAAGCGGAGCGTTAATTCATTAAAGATATACACCGAAGACGGCAGTACTGGAATTATGGGGAAAGTCACGGATCCTTTGGAGCAATTGATTAGCGACGGCCAGGTTGATGTTATTTATTCCTGCGGGCCAATGGGCATGCTTTCGGCAATTTCATCGATTGCACAGAACTCAGATGTGGTGCATCAATGCGCCGTTGAAGAGTCGATGGCGTGCGGTATTGGAGTATGTATGACCTGCGTATTACCCGTTCGCAGTGATGATGAGAGCCTCGCGATGGTCCGTTCATGTATTGACGGACCAGTTATGGACGGTTCACGAGTTCAATGGCACTTGGTTGGCCAAATCCCTGGGTCAACTCCATGACGATTGATTTTGATTTCTCAACCACCTTAGGAAATGCGTGGTTTCCTACTCCTATTTTTACTGCCAGCGGGTGCGCGAGTTCTGGTCGAGAACTCGCGCAATTTTTCCCACTGGCAAGCATCGGCGCAGTTGTTACTAAATCAGTAATGCTTAAAGCCCGTATGGGGCGACCCACTCCGCGGATGGCCGAAACGCCTAGCGGGATGCTCAACTCCATTGGATTACAAGGTCCGGGGATTGAGGCATTTCTTGCTAACGATATTCCTTGGTTGCTGGAAAATAAGGCACGGGTAATCGTCTCAATTGCGGGCGAGACGATAGAGGAATATGCAGTTCTAGCGCGACATCTGCGATCGGTACCTGGCTTGTCTGCAGTAGAAGTAAATATTTCTTGCCCTAATGTAAAAAATAGAGGCATGGTTTTTGCGTGCGATCCGGATGCTTCGCACGCGGTTATTGATGGCGTGCGTCGCACCTTGGGCGGGGATTTACCAATCATCGTCAAACTTTCACCAGATGTCACAGATATCGTTGGTATTGCCCGAGCGGTAGTTGGTGCAGGCGCCGATGGTCTTGCTCTAATCAATACTCTCTTGGGAATGGTTATCAATACAGAGACAATGCGCCCCCATCTAGGTGGAAAGACCGGGGGACTATCTGGTCCAGCAATTCGTCCAGTTGCTGTGCGCGCGATTTATCAAGTGCATCAAGCTTTTCCGAAAGTTCCTATTTTAGGAATGGGTGGCGTGCGCTCGGGGCGTGATGCTCTTGAAATGGTTCTAGCAGGGGCTAGTGGAGTTTCCGTTGGCACCGCCACTTTTGGCAATCCCACCGCTGTTATTGCAGTGCAAAACGAGCTGCAGCATTTACTCATCAGTAAAGGGTTTAGTTCCCTGCGCCAAGCCGTTGGTTTCGCACATCGATCAGATGATCTGAAAGAGTCGCACGATGAGTATTAAGCCACCGATCATTCTTGCAGTAGATACGCCGGATTTAGATATCGCACGTCAATGGATTGAAACTACGAGCGATTTCATTTGCGCCTATAAGGTGGGGTTGGAATTTTTTACAACCTTCGGACCAGAAGGCGTCAAGAAATTACAGGATGCAAGTGATGTTGATCTCTTTCTTGATCTTAAACTCCATGATATTCCTAATACGGTCGCGGGTGCTGCTAGGGGAGTTGCAGAACTTGCTCCACGATTTTTGACGGTTCATGCTTCTGGCGGACATGCGATGATTTCTGCGGCAGTGGAGCAGGCGCCACAGGTTGAGATCACTGCAGTAACAATCCTGACTTCACTTTCTGCATTAGATCTGCAAGAAATTGGTTTTGCTCAAAATCCATTGGATAGCGCAGTAAAACTTGCCCTTCTGTCGCAAGGTGCAGGCGCACGTGCGATTGTCTGCTCACCGCACGAAATTTTCGCTATTCGGGAATCGGTAGGACCAGATCTGACAATTATTGCTCCCGGGGTTCGCCCAATTGGCGAAGGTGGCCTAGATGATCAAACGCGGACAATGAGTCCACGCGCTGCAATTTTGGCAGGAGCAACTTACCTAGTGATTGGACGACCTATCACGCGTCATTGGGTAGATGGAGCAGAAGCGATGCGTAACCGCGCAGCCGCTATTGTCGAGGGACTTGGGTAACTCTGAGAGTTTGTGTATTTTGAGTAAGTAATTGGAACTCTCATTGGTGTATCCCTACGACAAAATTCAGATGTACCGAGTTTTAGAAAGACCAAAGCCCCGAGATATTCTCTCGAGGCTTTAGGTAGTAACTCAATTGATTGAGCACTAATACGACAGTAACGAAGCACCAAAACTATAACACGATTTTTCTCATTATTGCTTTTGGTCTCTGAAAATTTAGATGATAACTCTAAGTAACTTTTACTTTTGTATTTAATCAAGTTTTCCACAATGACAGAGCGTAGGAAATTTCTAGTAGGAAATTTCTCCTACCTTTCATGGGTGCCTCTGTAGCTCAATGGATAGAGCACGACAGTAACGAAGTCGGAGATACGGGTTCGAGTCCCGTCAGGGGCACATCACCAGAAAGGCTCCGTTCAACAATGAGCGGAGCCTTTCTTTATGCCGTCATATGCTAGATCGCACAGCTTCTATCTCTGAGGAACTGTGATGGAACGCAGACCGCCTTCCTAGATTTAGGACTTCTCCTTTCGCGCAGACGGCGTGTTTTACGCATAGCCCAATCTTGTCGCCACTAACTTAGGTTATGAGAGAAGGATCGAATGGGTACTTCAAAGACCGAACTTAAAATTTTCGTCGCGTCTCCAAGTGGGTTGGATGAAGAGCGTGATGCCGTATCTAAAATCGCTGAGCGGATGAACCAGTCCATCAGCGACTCTCTCGATGTAATTGTGAGAGTAGAGAAGTGGGAACATCTCATCGGAAGTGCGGGTCGTCCGCAAGCACTAATCAATAAGTTTGTTGAAGATTGCGATGTCTTCATTGGGCTGATCCCGGAACTCAACTCCAGAAGGTACTTGAGTTCAAGTCAGGTATCAAACACTCCCACATTGCGTTATATAACCCATACAAGTCTGTCGATGAGTTTCGGCTGAGAGTTACCCAGTTGCTCGTTGAACAAATGCACAAGGCAGGAAAGGTTGGCGCAACAGGAAGTGGCTATTCGCCGGCTCGGTCTGGAGCAGTTGTTGATTCCAACGCAGCATCAACACCTGGAACTGGCGAATTGGCAGAAGTTCTTACGAACTTCGCGCATGCAGTGACCGGATCGGCGGTGGCGTCACTTGATGGCGATCGGCTCGGTCTGTTCGCGCGTGCAATGTCTGCGGATAACGAGGAGTTACCCGTACACCTTGCTAACCGATTGTTCGTCAGGCGGGAATCGATTCAGTTGCTCCATTTGGAAAAGTTTATTTGGTTCGACGCTTTTGTTTCTGACTTAGGTCGCTGCAAATTTGCCTCTGAACGAGTGTTTCCGTTCGCAGCAATTCTTAAGGGTCGTGAAGAACTAGAGGAGTTGGCACTTGGAAATGTAGTTAGACAGATGCAATCCAAGAAGGAGTTTGTCCGTTCCGGTTGGCTTCGGTTCGCCACGGCCTATTTACTGCGTCCGCCTGAACTTTGGCCAAAAGGAACGGCGACTGCATCGGAGTTGGGAAGCGCTCTTGCACGTTGGGAGAGTGCATTTGAAGGATCTAGCTCACGACATGCAGCATGTTATTGGCTGACCGTGGCTCGCCCGCGTGATCGAAAATTAGCCCTTGCATTAGGTAACGCACAGACTGAAGTCGCTTCTCAATATGGTGTCGCGTTCGCTCAGATACTCGCTAGTCGACCTAGCGCTGATCTGTTGGCAAAGTTAAACCCAGAACTATTGTTAGAAGAGGTGGTTTGTAGGAGATTTCCTAACCGTGACGTTTACGAGACAATCACTGTCGAAACACTAACGTCGATCGTTCAAAGATCGCAGAATCCGACCGAAGTGAGAGTTCACGCCCTTCGCTTATTGTTAAAGCGAGCAGATGTAACCTCTGAAATGCTCCAACCAATATTGAAAGAAATTATGGCAAATTATGAGTATCCCATTTACTCAAGAGACTGGGAACTTGCCGCCCAATCGGAAATTCTAGACTCTGGTCATTCAGCAAGCATTTTCGAGAAGATTACCAAAGCCATAGATCGAATTGAAGCTTCACAGGGTATAAAAACCACTATGAACAATCGACTTCGTGCGAGTAACCCCAGTCTTGTGGAGATTCTGTCTGAGGCAACTCATATTTCTGAGGATATGGACACTGTTGATCCGTTTCAGGTTGCCATCGTTCTTGCTGGAAAGAATGGAACGACTGAACTCGTCGGAATCGCTCGCAAATTAGCTAGCGGAACCTTCGGTCCTGCTAACCGGTATTTAGACTCGGCTCGGCTGAATAATTGGGGAAGAAATTGCGCGAACTACTCAAATCCAATATTGATAATGTGTCGACGAGCTCTCTTTTAGAACTGAGAGCTCGTCGACGCCTCCCATCTCAACAATGGCTTCGAATAAAAAACAAGACTTACTACTACAATGTGGTTGCCGAACTTGACAGGCGTATTGTGGGATTGCCTATGACACACGACTTGATTTCTCAGGCCTAACTTACGCCACGTTGGGGGCGTATTTCCTGCATCACATTGGTGCCAGTCCAAGATATACGCTGGGTTAGTCTGTTAACTTAGTTATTACGTGGATCAACAGGTAGATTGTTCCTATGAGTGCACCGCCAAAGTTAACTCCTGAGCAGCGCTCGGCAGCTTTAGCCAAGGCCACAGCGTCTCGGCGCAGGCGGGCAGATCTCAAAGCCCAAGTAAAAAATGGCCTGGTCACGATAAAAGATGTCATTGACCTGGCGCAGACAGATTCTGCGATAGCAAAAATGCGCGTGAGTGAATTACTTGAATCAATTCCTGGAGTTGGAAAGATCCGCGCAATAGCAATGATGGAACGGTTGGGAATTTCAACACCACGTCGATTGCAAGGACTTGGGGTTCATCAGAAACGCGAATTGATGAAAGAATTTAATCTGCGTAGCAGAGGAAAACTTCTTGTTCTCTCTGGTCCCGGAGGAGTTGGCAAGAGCACGGTAGCGGCGCGTTTGCGCGACCTGGCAGATTTTTGGGTAAGCATCTCTGCGACAACTAGGGCCCCGCGAGCCACCGAGAAAGAAGGCGTTGATTATTTTTTTCTTGATGATGAGGAGTTTGATAGAAGAGTTGCCCGAGATGAGTTCTTGGAGTGGGCTTCTTTCGCAGGAGCTCGCTACGGAACGCCGCGCGCGGGTGTTGAGAAAGCGCTCCGTGCAGGCAAGAATGTTCTTTTAGAGATTGACATCATCGGCGCTGCGCAGGTTAAGCGTCATAGCGCTGAAGCTATTTTGATCTTCTTGCAACCACCCAGTTGGGATCACCTTGTCGCTCGTTTAGAGGGACGGGGCTCAGATACCCCTGAAAGACGCGCCCAGCGGCTTAAATTGGCTCAAAGCGAGATAGCCGCGGCCGAAGGATTCGACCTCGTTCTAGTCAATGACGAGGTCGAGAACGTGGTCGCACGACTGGTATCCTTAGCAACTTCCTAGGAGTCTTAAAGCTCCGATTTTGCATTGATTATGATTCGCGAGCGTTAAAGGGGTTTACATGGACGGCATCACCAATCCACCGATCGACGAACTTCTAGATAAGGCCGGCTCGAAGTACAGCCTGGTTCTTTATGCAGCAAAGCGCGCCCGCCAGATCAATGCTTACTACTCGCAATTGGGTGAAGGCCTCTTGGAATATGTTGGACCACTTGTTGAAACTCATATTCATGAAAAACCATTGTCCATTGCGCTTCGCGAAATCAACGAAGGTCTCTTGACGATTGAGAATCTCGAACCGACTGCATAGCTAGTATTACTTTCAATTTCTGATAGGTCCATGATGTCACGCTCAGGCCGAGAAGTTCTTCTTGGTGTAGGCGGCGGCATAGCTGCATATAAAGCCTGCGATCTCCTGCGTCGATTACAAGATCATGGTTTTCTAGTTACGGTTGTTCCGACTCCCGCGTCCCTCAATTTTGTTGGCACCGCCACGTGGGAAGCGCTTTCTGGCCGTCGGGTACTCAGCCAGGTCTGGGAAAATGTGCATGCGGTGCCCCATATCCATTACGCAGAACGAGCTGATTACATAGTTATTGCCCCGGCAACGGCCGATCTCATTGCGCGCCTTGCACATGGTCGCGCAGATGATTTGCTCACCAACATCGTTTTAGCCAGTCGGGCTCCAAAACTTATTGTTCCTGCAATGCATCCAGAGATGTGGCTGGATCCTGCGACGGTCGCCAACGTTTCGATTTTGCGCGAGCGTGGATTCTTAGTGATGGAGCCGGATGTAGGCCGATTAACTGGCGCTGATATCGGCCCGGGCAGATTCCCAGAGAGTGCAAGGATTCTTGAACGTTTACATGAGATTGTTGGTCGCAGCGCTGATCTGCTAGGTCGCAAGATTCTTGTTACAGCGGGTGGAACCCGAGAGCCAATTGATCCTGTCCGTTATATCGGGAACCGATCCTCCGGCAAGCAGGGGTATGCGATTGCGCAAGCAGCAGCATCCCGCGGGGCGCAGGTGCATCTCATAGCAGCCAATTGTGAACTGGCCGATATTCAAGGGGTCGAAATAACTCACGTCGAAACAACTGCGCAACTAGAGCAGAGTCTGGCTCAATATTTTCTCACTACTGATGTTTTAGTTATGTGCGCGGCAGTTGCAGATGCTAAACCCGTGCAGATGAGCAATGAGAAGATCAAAAAAAATACTCTGCTCCGCATTGACTTGGTAGCCAATCCAGACTTACTCGCCCAGATAGCCAGGCAGCGAGTAAGCGGACAAGTCATTGTGGGTTTTGCTGCTGAGACGGAGAATCATCTTGATAACGCGCGTCGGAAAATAAGTGAAAAAGCCTTAGATCTTCTCTATCTCAACGACGTCTCAGGCGGTGCGATTTTTGGTAGCGAGATGACCCACGGAACTTTGCTGGATAGTGACGGGGGAGCGCTCAACATCTCCGAAGTCAGTAAAGACTCACTGGCCCATGTATTACTCGATCAGGTCGTAACTCGGTTAAGGTAGCCCAATGTCTAAGCGTCTATTTACCTCAGAATCAGTCACCGAAGGCCATCCCGACAAGATTGCAGATCAGATATCTGATGCGATCCTCGACTCACTTTTAAGCCAAGATTCAGCCAGTCGCGTTGCAGTTGAGACGTTGATTACTACTGGCCAGGTACATGTTGCCGGTGAGGTAACAACTGATGGATATGCAGATGTCATGAACATTGTCCGTGACACAGTCCTGGGAATTGGCTACGACTCCTCTGAGAAGGGTTTTGACGGAAATAGTTGTGGAGTTTCGATTTCTATTGGGCAGCAGTCGCAAGATATTGCTCAAGGAGTAGATGACGCCTACGAAACACGCGTTTCCTCATCTGGCGATCCTCTCGATCTGCAAGGTGCTGGAGACCAGGGCCTGATGTTTGGTTACGCTTGTGACGACACCAAGGAATTAATGCCACTACCAATTTGGTTGGCTCACAAACTCGCGCAACAACTCTCTCATGTTCGAAAAAGCGGCGAACTCTCTTATCTTCGTCCTGATGGTAAAACTCAAGTGACAATCGAATACAACGGCAATCATGCCATTGCTTTGAATACGGTGGTGATCTCAAGTCAACATTCACCAGATGTAGATGTAGTCAAGACACTCACCCCTGATATTATTGCAAAGGTAATTGACCCAATTCTGGAAAGCATTGATCTGCCTCGCAAGGATCTACGAATTTTAATTAATCCGACAGGCCGCTTTGTTATTGGCGGGCCTATGGGCGATGCCGGACTTACGGGACGAAAGATTATTGTCGACACCTATGGCGGTATGGCACGCCATGGTGGTGGAGCTTTTAGTGGAAAAGATCCTTCGAAAGTGGATAGGTCTGCTGCGTATGCGATGCGTTGGGTAGCCAAGAATGTTGTGGCTGCAGGTTTGGCACGTCGTTGTGAGGTGCAAGTGGCTTACGCAATTGGCAAAGCGCAACCTGTTGGATTCTTCGTGGAAACTTTCGGAACTGAAAATATCGCAGTAGAGAAGATTCAAGATGCCGTACTTGCAACTTTTGATCTTCGCCCTGCTGCGATTATTCGCGACCTGGATCTTCTTCGTCCGATTTATTCACGTACGGCCGCCTATGGGCATTTCGGTCGCGAACTTCCCGAATTTACCTGGGAAGCGACCAACCGCGTAGATGCTCTACGCGCCGCCGCTTCGTAATTGTAGACGTTCGTGGTAACTCCACGACCCCTTAAGTTGCGATCCCAACTTGCGCAAGCAGGTAAGGAATTAGTTGCTGCGCGCGCACCTGTTGCACGGGTCTGGGTTGATAGCGGCGTATTCCACTTAGATACCCCATTTGATTATTGGGTACCCGAACGCCTTAGTGCAATTGCGTTGGCAGGGGTGCGAGTCCAAGTTGAATTCGGCTCTTCAGTACATGAGGGCCTGATTCTGGAACGCTGTGAAAGTTCACCGAATGCAGGCAAACTTAAAAATCTTCTCGGTGTGCTTTCGATCCACCCGGTTGCAACCCCAGAGACGATTGAACTTTTTCGCCTGGTTGCGCGCAGATGGGCGGGCGCGCCCTATGACATTATCCGTAGCGCAATTCCACCCCGTGTCGCCTCGGTCGATAAAGAAGAGTTTTTAAAGCCAGCGGAACCAGAAGAAAAACCATTGCTCAATACATCTGCTCAGGTGATACCAAAAGCATTGTTGTCGCGCTGGGTTCGAGCATTCTGGTCAATGCCCGCCTGCCAACGCTCATCCCAGATTTTGGCAGCACTGGTGATTTCTAGAGCGGAGTTTGGACAGGTTCTTTTAGTTGTTCCAGACGAACGCAACTTACTCGCGGTTGAACGAGAGTTATTGCACCTGGTAAGTGCTGATCGAATCGCTCGCCTAGATGGTCATAATTCTCGCTCAGATCGATATCGAGATTTTCTTCGAGTTACGAAGGGAGTTGCGGATATCGCAATCGGTCTGCGCGGAGCGATCTTCACTCCGTTATCGGAGGAAGCAACGATCATTGTCATAGGAGAGTCTTCGCAATTGCTTTATGAGCCCAGAACGCCTGGATGGAACGTTCGGGATGTTGCTCTGATGCGAGCAACGCAATCTGAAGTGAATCTTATTTTTGCTGGCTTTAGTCCATCCTTAGAGATAGGTCGCTTAATTGATATGGGTTGGCTCTCAATGGTTTCTTCACAGCAGCGACGATCAGTTATTGCTGCGCCACAGATGCAGGGTGAACTTTTACCGAGCAAGGCATTTGATGTTGTACGTAAGGCGCTCAAAGATGGACCAATTCTTTTCTTGGTACCGCGCAAAGGATATGGAAATGCAGTTTTATGTAAAAAATGTAGAAATGTGGCGACCTGTAACTGCGGTGGTCGATTGCAACAGAGCGGAGCAGGGCGCTCACCTCAGTGCGTTTTATGTTTGGCTGATTTCCCGCTCTGGCGATGCAACTGGTGCCAGAGCGATGAGATCTATATTGCCGCCCGCGGAATCGATCGCTTTGTGGAGGAGATTGGGCGCTCATTTCCCAATGTTGCAGTGATCAATTCCTCAGGAGAACATATTGTTGATTCGATATCTCGCCAAAGCGCTCTTGTTGTTGCAACGCCTGGATCAGAACCTGATGTCGAAGGCGGCTATGGCGCGGTAATGCTGCTAGAGGGAATCCGTTTTTTCGGGCATAGTGAATTGCGTTCTGCGGAGAGAGCCCGCGAGCAATTTTTCCAATCCGCAAGTTTGGTTTCGGCTAACGGGAGAATTTTTCTAGCAATCGATCCCACGCATCCGATTGTGGGCGCTCTTACAAGATGGAATCCAGCGCCGATGGTCCGTAAAGAGTTGCAAGAGCGCGCGGAGGTGGCGCTTCCTCCCTATTATCGTTTCATCACTATCGAATTGAACTCGAAGGAAGCATCCTCTCTCAAGGCTGGCTTGCTGCAAGCCCAGCGCGAAGCTCGGATTTCGGAATTGGTACGGATCAATGGCCCGCACGAAAAAAGTAATGAAAAATCAAGTATTTCCTTATCTGCCCCTTTAGCACAGGCTGAAGGACTTGTAGATTTTTTACATGAATTGCAGCGCCGACGCAATCTATCCAAGAAAAATCTTCTCGTCATGCGAGTGGACCCGTACTCTCTTTCGTAGTTGGTAGAGTACGGATATGTCGATTCAGCCCATCCGTCTATTTGGCGATCCGGTATTGGTTTCCCCTGCGGCGATGGTGATAGATTTTGATAAAGAGTTGCGCAACCTGGTTGCTGACTTGATCGACACCATGCATGATGCTCCTGGCGCTGGTTTAGCAGCACCACAAATTGGGGTGCCTTTACGGGTGTTCGTATGGGATATTGACGAAGAGCTCGGCCACCTCATCAATCCGAGCCTTGACCTTAGTGAAGAGTTGCAAGAGGGCGAAGAAGGCTGTTTATCTTTTCCAGAAATGTTGTATGAAACTCCGCGCGCAATGCGTGCAGTTGCCAAGGGTTGGAATATGTATGGTGAGCCAGTTACAGTCGAAGGAAGTGAATTGCTAGCTCGTGCATTGCAGCACGAGACGGACCATCTTGATGGCATTCTTTTTATCGATCGCCTGTCGCCAGAGAATCGCAAGATGGCGATGAAAGAAATTCGTGAATCAGAATGGTTCGGGCTCGCTCAAGATTCTGGCATCAATCCACAGATCAGGATTTCTCCGCACAATACTCTGGGCAGGAGTCTTTAGTGCGCTTGGGCGTTGCAGCGACACCGTCGGTTGCGCTACCAACTTTGGATTGGCTGCTCTCATCTGGGCATGAATTGGCACGTGTCATCACTCAGCCCGATCGCCCCGCGGGGCGTGGCAGGGCCATGCGTGAATCGGTAGTTGGGCAATGGGCAACCGAACATGGTGTACCAGTTCTTAAACCAGGCAAACCGGAAGATTTGCTAGAGAAGTTGGGCGATCTCGATCTTGTGATCACCATTGGATACGGTGTGATTCTCCCAGAGACGGTGCTCTCGATTCCAAAATTTGGATTTATTAATCTTCATTTTTCG
>CAKKQM010000094.1 GCA_919902125.1 Actinomycetes bacterium
AATCAAGCCCGCCTCTGCCCAGGCACAGAAGCACTGGCTCCAGGCCTGTGAGCAAGAGCTTGATCTCATGTCAAAAGAGAAGGAAAGGCTTGAGAAAAGACCTCTTGAGCGGGGCGAAAACCCTAGGCGGACCCACAAGTTACGTGGAAAGTTGGCTGAGCGCAGTATCGCAGGCACCACCTATGACCAATGGCAATACGAGATCACCTCGGCTGGACGTATTTGGTACTGCGTAGATCGTAGGAAGCGAATCGTCTGGATTACTCAAGTAAGCCTGGGCCGTCCTAAGAAAACTGAGTAGCGCTCTTGGCTCAGTTTCAAGTTTGAACAGTTTGAGAGAGCACTCTGAGTTATGCGTTAGAAAGCATTTGGACTCTTCACGACTCCACAAACGATGCACCCAACCAACTCTTCAAAGCGGGCATTTTTATATGAGACAACTCGGTCAGTATGCAATCTGGTTGTATTTGTTCTATTGTGGGCTCATCATTGAAAGCGAATGGCGAGAATGGTGAGAAAGGAGCGTAAAATGCCACTATCAGAGCACGAGCGCAAACTCTTGGCGCAGATGGAAGAAGCCTTCATCGCCGATGACCCCCGCCTTGTATCCACGCTAACTGGGAATCGTCTCTACCCCGGGCGGAACCGTTTTATTCTTGGTCTTACGCTGGTTGCGGCAGGCTTGGCCACACTCTTTGGCGGCCTCATTGCTCAGATAACCCCGATTGGGATCCTTGGATTTCTCATCTCCCTCATCGGCGTGACGCTGGCAATCTCCGCCCTTTCAGGTCTAAGCGGGCTACGTGGCACTCCGCGCAAACGTGGCAGAAGCAACCTCAATTCACGGTTAGAGGATCGTTGGGAACGTCGTAACTTCGATAATTAATTAGAGAGCATCCGCATCTAGGGCCCCTCCGTGGGGTCTTTTTTTGTCCCCAAAATTTCCGCAAGAGTGGGCAGGAGGGAGCAAAGAGGGAAGGGATGGAGGCAAGTGGTTGAAAATGGAGAGAAATGGAGTAAAGTGGGGAATTATCAGCCTGGAACCTGGGGAAGGGAGCCAGAAAAATGTTTCTCGGCACCCACGAGCCTCGCCTGGATGAGAAAGGCCGTCTCATCCTTCCCGCGAAATTTCGCGATGAATTAGCCCAAGGTCTTGTCATTACCAAAGGACAAGAGCGTTGTCTTTATGTTTTCCCTTCCGCGGAGTTTGCAACAATCACAGAGACGTTGAGAAAAGCGCCAGTTACTGCCAAATCCGCGCGCGATTACATGCGCGTGATGTTTGCCGGCGCGCACGATGAAATTCCCGATCGCCAAGGGCGTATCACTATTCCGCAAGGTCTTCGTACATACGCAGCTTTAGAAAAAGAGTGCGTCGTTATTGGCGCAAATACGCGCGTGGAAATTTGGGATGCAACTTCTTGGAACGAGTACCTAGCTGATCGCGAGAAGGGATTTGCCGATGTCTCAGAGGAGGTATTCCCAGGTCTGTTCTAAATAAACGTTCTGGCTCTCTCTTGTGGCCACCGCCGACCTTATGAAGCGGCGCCCCTTCCCCGGCGCCGCTACAAAAAGTTCCGTCGGCCGGCGGTGACCAGAGGAGATAGACCCAACGCAGATAGACCCAGTGAGAAATCAATAACTACGAAGAAATGGGGGGGGAGAAGGTGGCAGAACATATATCTGTAATGCTCGATCGTTGCATTGCGCTACTTTCTCCAGCAATTGAGAAGACTGATAATCCCGTCGTTGTTGATGCAACGCTAGGACTGGGCGGACACACCGAAGCCTTATTAAAGAAATTCCCGCAACTCGTTGTCATCGGCATTGATCGCGATCGCGATGCGTTGGCACTTGCCACATCTCGTTTAGTGCAATTCGGTAGCCGTTTTCGAGCCTTCCATGCGGTGTATGACGAGATCGGCGAAGTCATTGAAAAGTCTGGCTTTACTAAAGTAAACGGAATTTTATTTGACCTGGGGATTTCATCAATGCAGATAGATGAAATTGAGCGGGGATTTTCTTATTCGCAAGATGCGCCACTTGATATGCGTATGGATCGTAGCGGCGGTCGGACCGCCGCAGATATTATTAACAACTATAGTCGTGATGAGTTAATTGCAATCCTGCGCAACTATGGAGAAGAAAAATTCGCGCCTCGAATTGTCGATGCAATTATCCGTGAGCGAACTAAGGCGCCTTTGAATTCCACTGCTTATTTGGCTGCTCTTGTAAAAGAAAATATTCCAGCTGCCACTCGTCGAACCGGTGGCAATCCTGCAAAGCGCACTTTTCAGGCGTTACGTATTGCTGTTAACGATGAATTAGGCGCATTGGCCCGTGCCCTGCCTGCATCTCTTGATGCGCTCATGGTTGGCGGTCGTTTAGTTGTCATGTCATTTCAGTCTCTGGAAGATCGAATTGTTAAAGAGTTTTTTGTCAAAGCCACAACTTCCGGAACTCCCCGTGAACTCCCAGTGGAACTGCCAGGGCTCGCAGCGAAGTTCTCGTTAGTTGTGAAAAGTAGCGAGACTGCGACAGAGAGAGAAATTGATGAGAATCCGCGATCGCAATCGGTGCGACTCCGTGCAATCGAACGGGTGGCGGCATAATGGCTATAACTTCTCTTGCTCCAGCGGTTATCCGTTCTAAGCAGATCGTTGCAGAGAAATCTTCTCGTGTCGCACTACGTTTAGTACCTGACCTTGGAGGCGACAAACGAGTTGATCAGAAGTATTTCGTCACCTTTCTCTCTCTAGTTGGAGCACTAGGACTGCTCATGTTGCTCGTCATCAATACATTGCTCGCCCAGGATGCTTTTGAGCTACGCCGTTTGCAGATGCAAGCGACGACACTTAGCGATCAACGTGAAGCGATAGTGAGAGAAATTGCGCGCGCATCTTCGCCGGAAGAACTTGCTGCGCGCGCCCAAGCTCTTGGCATGGTTGCCTCGGAGAGTCCCCGGTTTCTTACTTTGGAAGCTGCCCCTATCGCTGATGCGAGAGCCAAAGGCTAGTTATGGGGAATTTTTTATTAGCACGCGACCGTATCCGTTGGCTGATCGCCAGCGCCTTAATTGTGCTTATGCTTTTTGGGCTACGACTTATTGACATCCAAGCAGTTCAAGCCCAGTCTTACGCGTTACGTGCCGCGAGTGAAATGTCACGCACAACTATCATGCCTGCGCCACGCGGTGCTATCACTGATATCAACGGAGTAGAATTCGCTCGTAGCGTTGCTGCCATAAATGTCGTGGTTGATCAGACGCTGATTCAGGACCCAGTTATGGCAGCGCAAATAGTTGCGCCGATCTTGTCTATGTCAGTAAGCGATGTTGAGAAGCAGATAACTGGAAAACGTCTTTGGAATATGGTTGCCCGTAATGTCACGCCAGCCCGATGGAACGCTCTTAATTTGGCGCTTTCAAACTATAATCAGAGCTTGGATCGTAAGAGCGTGAGCAAGAGAATCTTTGGTTTTTTCGCGGAACGTGTTTATACCCGCGAATATCCATCAGGCTCCCTGATTGCCTCCCTTGTTGGATTTGTTAATCAAGACGGGGTTGGTGCAGCAGGTTTGGAATCTAGTATGAACTCAAAGATTTCGGGTATCGCTGGCAAATACATCTATGCCTATGGCTATGGTCCGCAAATTCCTGGATCTCAGCAGGAATTAATTACTGCAAAAACGGGAACAGCCGTGCGATTGACGATTGACCGCGATGTCCAATGGGTCGCCTCGGTAGCAATCTTTCAAGCAGTGAAAGCGGCTCGCGCTATCAGCGGCACTGTTATTGTCATGGATCCTAAGACAGGAGAAATTCTTGCTCATGCAACTGTCCCAACTTTTGATCCGAATAACACAAGAAACATTTCATTGCAATCAATGAGGAACCCATCAGTGCAGGATGTCTATGAACCAGGCTCAACGGGTAAGGTCATGACTCTCTCCGCTGCTATAGAAGAAGAGAAAGTCGCCCCTTCGACAGTTTTCACAGTTCCTTATGCTCTTAAAGTTTCAAATACAATTTTTCGCGACCATGAAAAGCATCCAGTGGAACGTTTAACTACTACTGGGATTCTGGCCGCATCAAGCAATACCGGTGCGATCCAGGTGGGAGAGAAGTTAAATAACAAGGTGCTGTACAGCTACCTCAGGAAATTTGGGGTTGGTAGCAATACTGGCTCTGGGTTGCCTGGCGAATCAGCAGGCGTCTTGCCTGATCTCGCCAACTGGACGGGGACCACAGCTCCAACAGTTGCTTTCGGACAGGGTTATTCTTTGACAGCGATGCAAGCAACAAGTATTTTTGCAACGATCGCAAATGATGGCGTACGTGTCTCGCCAACTGTGATTGCTGGCACTAGTGATGCCGATGGCCACTTCACACCGGCGCCTTCGCGCGAGGGTGTCAGAGTTATCAGCGCAGCCACTGCCAACCAGATGCGATTGATGATGGAGAGCGTTGTTTCTGCTAAAGGGACTGCGCCAGAAGCAGCGATTCCCGGTTATCGTGTAGCTGGTAAAACTGGTACTGCGATGCGCGTTGATGACACATGTGGTTGCTATCGTGGCTACACCGCTTCATTTATCGGCTTCGCTCCCGCTGACAAGCCGCGTTATGTCATCAGCGTCACTATTCAAGATCCGCAAGGAGTTTATTATGGTGGAACACTCGGCGGGCCAGTATTTAAAAAAGTAATGTCGTTTGTTCTTCAAGCTCGCCGCGTCTCGCCAACGCAAACTCAGGTGATTCCTTATCCGCTCAATGAGATGCAAGCCAAGAAGGCCGCAACGGTAGCACTGGCAAAAGGTAAGAATTGATGGAACGTCCAATATCGCCATCGATGAAGTCGCTCTGCGCGATTGCGCGACTCGTGGGTGCAACGGTGCCAGATGTAGATGTGGATATCACAGGTATCACGCACAACAGTACTGAAATTAAAGAAGGAGATCTCTTTCTCGCGTTTGCTGGAGCACGGGTACATGGTGCGAGCTTTTCTGCTGCTGCACGGATGCGAGGTGCACGTGCAGTATTAACCGACGCAGATGGTGCGACTCAGGTGGTTACCGATTTGCCAACAATCGTCGTTAGCGATCCGCGTCGCTCTGCGGGAATCTTGAGTGCTTGGTTTTATGACGAACCAATGCGTGACATCTTCTCTGTCGGGATTACTGGAACAAATGGAAAGACGACGACAACTACTTTGCTTTACCAGATATGGAGCCACGCTGGCCGCGAAAGTGGGCTAATCGGCACGGTTGAAACTCGCATAGGCAAGGAAGTTATTGCGAGCAAGAGAACCACTCCTGAAAGTTGCGATCTACAGGCACTTGTGGCAACGATGCGCGAACGTCATGTCCGCAATTTTGCTATGGAGGTATCAAGTCACGCAGTTTCATTAGAGCGAATTCGTGGATCTCATTTCTCTGTTGTGGGATTTACCAATCTAAGTCAAGATCATCTCGATTTCCATCACACGATGGAAGAGTACTTTCAGGCCAAGTCAGCGCTCTTCACTTTTGAATATGCCGATCTTGCAGTAATTAATATTGACGATTCATATGGCCAGCGTTTGGCAGAACTTATCGAAATGCCAACTCTGCGATTATCTCGACATGATGTGCGAGCGGATTGGAGTTACGAATCAATTCGCTCGCATCTACAGGGCAACGAGGTGGCCATTCGCGGCACAGGTGGCATCTTGATTGAGGGGCTACTGCCACTGCATGGCGATTACAACCTCGACAATGCTCTGATGGCGATCGCGATTGCATGTGAAAGCGGCGTTGACCCTATTGCTATTCAAGCTTTATTGTCGAAACTTACCGGCGCCGAAGGCCGATTAGAGAGCATCAGTGTCGGTCAAGATTTTGGAGCCTTTGTCGATTATGCGCATTCGGCTGATGCGGTGGGTCGCGTTTTGGAAGCTTGCCGCCAGATGACGCAGGGGAAAGTTATCGCTGTTTTGGGCTGCGGAGGGGATCGCGATTGGACGAAGCGGCCCTTGATGGGACGAGCCTTAGCCGATGGGTCCGATCTTGCCGTCTTTACAAGTGACAATCCTCGTTCGGAAGATCCTGCGGCGATCTTGAATGAGATGACACGCTCGCTTCAGGTAAATTCTCCGAACGCCGTAATCGTTGATCGTACAAATGCTATTAAATATGCGGTAGCCCAGGCTCGTACCGGGGATATCGTTGTAGTTCTTGGTAAAGGCCATGAAACTGGTCAGGAAGTTGCTGGCGTTGTGTATCCATTTGATGATCGTTTGGTGCTTGCCGCAGCGATCGAAGGCCGAGCATGATTAAACTGACTGCTGGGCAGATTGCCGATATCGTGCATGGAGAATTAAATGCTCCGCCAGACCTTTTGGTAACACAAGCGCCTGTTTTTGATTCACGCGATGTACTTTCGGGATGTATCTTCTTGGCACTAAAGGGTGAACACCGAGACGGTCATGACTTTGCCCAGGCTGCATTGGCGCAAGGAGCGGCCCTTGTAATTTCAACGCGCCTGATCGCCGGGCCTTGCATTGTCGTTGACGATGTTCTTATAGCTCTTGGTCTGTTGGCACGGCACATTCGTCGAGCATTGCCCAACTTGATCGTGATTGGCATTACTGGCTCACAGGGCAAGACGACTACCAAGGATTTACTTGCTTGGATTTTAGGCATGCAGGGCGAAACAATTGCAGCACATAGTTCTTTTAATAATGAGTTGGGCATGCCGCTGACATTGATGCGTTGCACCCAATCGACTCGTTATTGCATTCTGGAAATGGGCGCCAGCCATCCTGGCGAGATCACAACCTTGTGCTCCATTGCTACCCCAGATATTGGGGTCGTCCTCAAAGTGGGAAGTGCCCATCTGGGTGAATTTGGATCGCGCGAAGCCATAGCGTCAACCAAAGCGGAGTTGATCCAAGCGCTAGGCGAGAACGGCATTGCAATTTTGGGTCTCTATGACAATTTCACGCCAACAATGGCAGATGGACGCAGACTTTCAGTTCTTACCTTCGGGCAGACGCACCAGGCGCAGATAAGGGCGACAGATATAGATATTCGGGAAGGCCGTGCTCATTTTGATCTCGTGACGCCAGATGGCCGGGCCGCAGTCGGGATGCGATTAATCGGAGCGCACCAAATTCCTAATGCGCTGGCAGCAGCAGCAGTTGCAACAGCGCTGCACATTCCACTTGATGTCATTGCCAGTGGGCTTTCCACCGCTGAAATTGCCAGCAAATGGCGTATGGAGCTTCATGAACTAAACAATCTTCTCGTCATTAACGACGCGTATAACGCGAATCCAGAATCTACTGTCGCAGCGTTGCGGACGCTCTCGCTCTTTGCGCAAGAACGAGGCGGTCAGTCCTGGGCGTTCTTAGGAAAGATGCGCGAACTCGGCGAGTCAGCTAGCCAAGAGCATGCATTAATCGGCACTCTTGCCGAGGAAATGGGAATTGACCACTTAGTCTGCGTAGATGCTCCTGAGTATGGGCTGAATATTTTAGCCAAGAGCGATATGCGTGTTCACTATTGTCGCACGCAATCAGAGGCTCGGGAGTTGGTGGATCACTTTACTTTCGGGGATGTAGTCCTAATCAAAGCCTCACGTGCAGAGAAGATGGAAGAATTAGCGCAGGAGATTGTACGTATCTGGAATCAGAGAGCAGGTCTGCCAGAATGAGAGAAATCCTGATTGCTGGCGCGTTCGCGCTTTTGATAAGTCTTTTCGGTACGCCAATTATTATCCGTTGACTCACTCGTCGTGGTTATGGACAGATCATCCGTGATGACGGACCAAGTAGTCATCACACCAAACGTGGAACACCCACTATGGGCGGCATCATCATTATTTTGGCATCCTTTATTGGTTTTCTCTTAAGTCATGCATTAACTCGCGTAGCGATCAGTATCTCTGCTCTGCTTGTCATGGGATTAGTTTTTTCACTGGGATTTGTAGGCTTTCTTGATGATTGGCTTAAAGTTTCACGGCAACGTTCTTTAGGTTTGACTGCGCGACAAAAGATTATCGGACAGACACTTTTCGCTGCCATCTTTGGCGCGCTGGGGATTCATTTCCCCGATCGTGATGGCTTAACGCCACTCTCATTGCATTTATCGACAGTTCGGGATACATCTTTCAAATTGGGTGCAATTCTTGTAGTCATCTGGATTGTTGTCATGGTGATTGGCACAAGCAATGCCGTAAACCTCACCGATGGCTTGGACGGCCTAGCAACCGGTGCATCGGTTATGACATTTCTGGCATTTGTTTTGATCGGCGTCTGGGAGTTCGGCGAAGGATGTGCCGTTACTCCTGGCATCAACTGCTATCAAGTAAGAGATCCTTTGGATTTAGCTGTGCTGGCTGCATCCCTTGCCGGGGCATGTACTGGCTTTTTGTGGTGGAATGCTTCACCAGCCAAGATCTTCATGGGGGACACCGGATCACTTGCCCTTGGCGGCGCACTTGCAGGTTTAGCCGCGACGCTACGTACTCAGTTGCTGCTGGTCCCACTTGGCGGTCTCTTTGTCATCATTACCATGTCAGTCATTATTCAACGCCTCTATTTTAAGATATCGGGCGGCAAACGCGTTTTTAAGATGGCTCCGCTACAACATCATTTTGAACTTGTCGGTTGGGGCGAAGTAACTATTGTGCTTCGCTTCTGGATTATCGCTGGGCTATCAGTTGCATTAGGTCTTGGTCTTTTCTATGCCCAATGGGTGGCGGGATAGCAGTGAGATATTTTGAGCTTTCACAGGCAAAGGTGTTGATTCTGGGTGGTGGAATTACCGGCGCTGCAGTATCACGAGTATTGCGAAGTCGCGGCATGGAAGTCTCTATAGTTGATGAGAATGAGAGTTTGGCAGCAGGTGGAGCTGGATATATTTCAATGGAAATTGCAACTGATGCAACTTGGAGTTTCGCCGTTGTCTCGCCAGGATGGCGCACAGACCATCCATTTATAAAAAGGTTGCGCGCCAAAGGTGTTCCTTTAGTGAGCGAGATTGATCTTGCTTGGCAGTTACGTGATGAACTCGCACCTGGGCAAAAATGGCTTGCGATCACAGGTACCAATGGCAAGACCACAACAGTTGAGATGGTAACTGCTATGTTGCAGGCGGATGGTCGTAAAGCAGCGGCGTGTGGCAATGTTGGCGAGACTGTTATTGAAGCGGTAGCGGGCGAGATAATGTACGACTATCTCGTCCTTGAACTCTCCTCTTTCCAATTGCAATGGAGCGATTTGCCAGAGTTTTATGCATGCGCAATTCTTAATATTGCAGATGATCACGTTGATTGGCACGGCAGTTTTGCTGAATATGTTTACGCCAAGTTGCGCATCCTGAAACGTTCCCAGATGGCGATCCTCAACGCCGATGATGGCACAATCGTTACCGCAACACAGCATTGGCATGGTCGCAAAGTTTTCTTTTCTCTGGATACGCCCTCTCCAGGGGAATTGGGAGTAGTGGAGAATTTATTGGTTGATCGCGCTTTTATTGCTGATCCCCAAGAAGCGGTACTCATTGCAGAACTAGTTGACGTCCATCCGAGTGCACCGCATAACGTCTCCAACGCTTTGGCCGCTGCGGGATTGGCATGCAGCGTTGGAGTTTCACATGAAGTTATTCGCGGTGCATTGCAAGCATTTCGACCAGGGCGACATCGGATTGAAACTATTTTGGAGTCCAACGGGATTACCTGGATTAATGATTCCAAGGCAACCAATCCTCATGCTGCGGCAGCATCTTTGATGTCACAATTCTCTGTTATCTGGATTGCCGGAGGGCTAGCAAAAGGCGCAGCGATGGAGAGTTTGATCGCCAGAACCAAGGGGCGTATCAAGGCGGCGATATTGATTGGAACGGATAGAGAATTAATTGCAACTGCGTTGGCGACCCAAACTCCAGAAGTGAAGGTGGTCCGTATTGATGCAGACGCTGGGGCCACTGACTCGTTGATGGAACGGGTAGTCCTTGCAGCAAAAGATCTAGCTACGTCGGGGGATGTGGTATTACTCGCACCAGCCTGTGCTTCCATGGATCAATTCATTTCCTATGCCGATCGTGGCGATCAATTTACTGCTGCTGTGAAGAAGTTGGCACAGTCCTGATGCGCCCGCAAAGTTTCCTCTCCAAACCAATTAGTTCTTATTACCTTTTACTTGGCAGTACCGCTGCTCTGACAGTTCTGGGTTTGGTGATGGTGCTGTCGGCTTCGTCCATCCATTCTTTGGAGACAAGCGGTTCATCCTTCGCCATCGTGTTGCGTCAATTCCTCTTTCTCATTCTGGCAGTTCCCTTGGGGTTCCTCGCTTCTCGGTTGCCCCTTGCTAGATGGCGATCGGTGGCTAAATATTCATTACTTGGCTCAGTAGCGATCTTGCTGGTGGTCCAGATCCCCAGTGTGGGACATACGGTCAATGGCAATCGAAACTGGATCGGCGTGGGTTCAGCAATGATTCAACCGAGTGAGTTTGCAAAATTCTTTATGATTTTATGGGCAGGCTACATATTGTCCAAGCGAGAACGTAATGGTGAAACGCACACGAATGTCATTGCACTACTTGTTCCGTCTTTCGTGGTGGTCATGGTCCTAATCATGCTCGGTAGTGATCTTGGTACAACGGTGGTATTCGCAGCAATTCTTGTGGGACTGCTCTTTGTTTCAGGCATTCCTTTCCGACATATTGTTTTTGCCTCCATCGTGGGGTTGGCCTTTGTTGCAACAATGATCGTGACGGTGCCTAACCGGATGAGACGATTGCTGGTAGTTCTCCACCCTTTTTCACCTGAGTACTATAAATTTACTGGTTGGCAGCCCGCGCATAGCATCATGGGATTAGCTAGCGGAGGTTTTTTCGGAGTTGGTCTGGGTGCTAGTCGACAGAAGTGGGGCAATCTCGCTGAGGCGCACACAGATTTTATTTTTTCGGTGATCGGCGAAGAGTTAGGACTCTTTGGAACGTTAGGAGTTCTTCTTCTCTTAGCTGCGCTGATTTTTTCAATTTTTCGGATTGCAATTCGCGCGCCAGATCCCATGGTCCGTTACACCTGTGCAGGGATCGGATGCTGGATTGCGGTGCAAACAGTCTTAAATCTCGGTTCAGCCACTAGCGTGTTACCTGTGGTTGGTGTGACGTTACCGCTCGTATCGTATGGAGGCTCTTCACTCCTTGCAACTTTCTTGGCTTTAGGTTTTGTTTTAGGAGCCGCACTTCGTGATCCCGCCATCGCGCCAGCGGTTAAGCGAGCACGCTAATGAGTTCTGATATCTCTCGCACCATAGTTTTTGCAGGTGGCGGTACAGCTGGACATGTTGAACCTGCTTTAGCTGTTGCGCGGGAGTGGAGAGATCGTCACCCTAATGACCGATGCATCTTTATTGGCACTCCAGAAGGACTAGAGAACTCACTTGTTCCCGCTGCTGGATTTGAACTTCAGTCTATTCCCAAGGTGGTAATGCCACGTTCCTTTAACACCAATCTCTTGCGATTGCCATGGCAATTGCTACGAGCAGTCCAATGTGCGCGCGCCATTATTTCTCAATCTACTTTGGTCATTGGTTTTGGTGGATATGTTTCGGCACCTGCCTATCTTGCTGCCCGAATTGAAAAAGTTCCGATTGTGATCCATGAGGCAAATGCAAAAATTGGTTGGGCTAACCGCCTAGGCGCGCATTTCACCAAGTACTTGGCGATCGCTCACCCCGTTGACAGAGGTAAATTTGCGAATGCCAAAAAAACTGGTTTACCCCTAAGGGCAGATGTACAAGCAGCTGTTCGGGAAGCTGCTCCCAATTGGGACCAGGCGCGAGAGCAGGCTAAGCATCGTCTGGGTTGGAACTTGAATCAGCCGACCCTGCTTATTCTTGGCGGGTCACAAGGTTCGGTTTCCATCAATGCACAAATTGCAGCGGCGATGCCTGCGCTGACTTCACGAGGTATACAAATCTTGCATTCTGTCGGAGCTAAAAATGTCTTGCCACAGAGTACATCGAGTTACAGAGCAACGCCCTACATCAGCGATATGGCAACTGCCTACCTTGGTGCCGATCTAATCATCGCGAGAAGCGGCGCGGTTACTTGCGCGGAAGTTGGTGCGCTCGGGCGGATGGCAATTTTCATCCCATTACCAATTGGAAATGGAGAGCAAGCCAGAAATGCCGACTACTTAGTTGCTGCTGGGCGTGCGATCGTCGTGTCGCAACGAGAGTTCACCGCAGATTGGCTTAGTGCAAACCTTGATGCGATCTTGCTCCGATCGGCCAAGACTTCTTCGCAAGGCTTGACGGATGATCTTGCTGCGGCAAAGAAAATTGTTGAGCTTATAGAGAGCGCACTTACGGGGGTGGGTATTTGAAGTATTCATTGAATGATCTTGCTGGCAAGCGCGTTCATTTCGTGGGCATCGGTGGCGCAGGCATGAGTGGCTTGGCACGCATCATGGCATCCGACGGAATCACCGTCACTGGTTCGGATGTTAAAGAATCCTCTGTTCTCTCTGGCCTGCGCGCCATCGGTGCACTAATTGCCATAGGTCATCGCTCCGAGAACATTGTCGGTGCCGATTACCTGGTTTATTCAAGCGCTATCTCTGCAGATAACCCAGAACTGATTCATGCGACGCAATTAAACATTCCGAAATTGTCGCGTGCTCAAGCGCTAGCGGTTTTAATGTCAGGCTCCAAGAGCATTGCGGTAGCCGGTACTCACGGTAAGACCACTACTACCTCCATGCTCACTGTTGCTATGCAAAATTGTGGTGAAGATCCTTCTTTTGCAATTGGTGGCACGCTTACGATCTCTGGATCCAATGCCCACAGGGGTGCAGGTGATTTCTTTATTGCAGAGGCCGATGAATCTGATGGTTCTTTCATTGAATATCACCCATATGGCGCGATCATCACCAATATCGAACATGATCATGTTGATTATTTCGCCACTCTGCAATCCGTGGTTGATGCTTTTAGTGCATTCGCCACGACAATTTCACCGGAAGGTTTTTTGGTCTACTGCGCCGATGATGAGAGAACTCAGGTCTTGGGTTCGCGCATTACGCATTGCGCCAAAGTTTCGTATGGAACTCACGATCTTGCTGATCTCCATATTGACCAAATCGAACTGCAACCTGGTGGTTCAAGAGCTCGGGCACTATGGCATGGTCGAGCAATTGGCAATATTGAACTCCAAGTACCAGGTCACCACAATCTTTTAAATGCATCGGCTGCCTTAGCCACCGGACTTGTGCTAGGACTTTCTGCTCCACAACTTCTGGCTGGATTAGCAACTTTCCGCGGGACCGGACGACGTTTTGAACTCAAAGGTCAAGTACAAGGAATTCGCGTAATTGATGATTACGGTCATCACCCAACTGAGATATTGGCAACCCTAAGCGCTGCGCGGCGTTACGCAACTGATGGACGGATCCTTGTCATCTTTCAACCACATCGATATTCCCGAACTCGCGCATTTACCAATCGGTTTGCTGCCGCACTCGACCTGGCTGACCATGCCTGGGTATTAGAGGTTTATGGCGCAAGCGAAAAACCCATACCAGGGGTAACGGGGATGTCTATTACGAAATTGATGAAACATGGAACCTTCGAGCCAAATTTCATGGCTGTCACAGAGGCAATTGTGGAAGAGGCTAGGCCGGGCGATGTCATTCTGACTCTCGGCGCAGGAGATGTAAGTTCATTGGCACCGCTCATTGTAGAAGCCCTGGGTAAGAAATATCAGGAATAAGGATTGTGGCTAAAGTAGGGATCGCCGGTTTTAAAATAAAGATCGTCATTGCTTTTATTGTGATCTTGATTGCTTCTGCTGTTTATCTTTTAGGCTGGTCTTCGTTTTTCACCGTTAAAGAGATCACGGTGGTAGGGGCGCCAACAACGGTTGCAGCCAGAATTATCGAACAGACTTCGCAGATTACAAAAGGTGAAAGGTTAGCTCGGCTGGAGCCTCCCGCCGTACGCTCTTTGCTTGAGAATATTTCTTGGTTGGATCATTCAACGCTGAATCGCAATTGGTTTCATGGATCGGTTCTGATCCAAGTCTGGCCTCGAAGACCGATCGCTACTTATCAGGGGCAATTTGTTGATCGCGCAGGGGTTGTTTTTGATCTGCCGAATATCAACGTAGGAGATCTTCCACTTATTAGTGCAAGTGATAGTTCGTCCCTGCAGTTTGCTGTCTCACTTTTGACGCAGTTGCCTGCGACCTTGCGATCGCAACTTGTGGAGCTGAAAACTCGTGGCTCGAATTCGGCAACTCTCACCCTTAACGATTTCTCACGGGGCAGTGCCAGTGTTTTGCAAGTCATCTGGGGCGATCGCAGCGAGATGGCCCTAAAAGTGAAGGTATATCAAGCACTTATCGCATTGCCTGAGAATGCAAAGATTTCACGAATAGATCTATCTGCACCGCATGCAGTAATTGTTAAATAAACGAACTCATCGTGTCGGTGATTGCTTACCTCTGCGACTCGCCCTACGGTCACCTCACAAAGAAATAAAACCATAATTCTCAACTTGAGGTTTATGGTTTATGAGGAGGATATATATCGTGGCTTCACCGCAGAATTATTTAGCTGTCATCAAAGTAGTCGGCATTGGTGGCGGTGGAGTTAATGCTGTTAATCGGATGATTGATGTTGGACTCAAAGGTGTTGAGTTCATCGCAATCAATACCGATGCCCAGCATCTATTGATGAGTGATGCAGATGTGAAATTGGATATCGGGCGCAAATTAACCCGTGGACTTGGTGCTGGGGCGTCACCTGAAAAAGGTCGCGAAGCAGTTCTTGATCACGTTGATGAAATTGAAGAAGTATTGCGTGGCGCAGATATGGTTTTCATTACTGCCGGCGAAGGTGGTGGCACCGGTACAGGTGGCGCACCGATCGTTGCAAAGATCGCTCGTGAACAAGGAGCGCTTACTATCGGCGTAGTTACGCGTCCATTTTCTTTTGAAGGAAAAATTCGTGCCAAACAAGCTGACGAAGGCATCGACGCTCTTCGTGGCGAAGTAGATACGCTGATTATTATTCCTAATGATCGTTTGCTTGCAATCTCTGATCGTTCCATTACGGCGGTAGAAGCTTTTAAGAGCGCTGACCAAGTTCTTCTTTCAGGCGTGCAAGGAATCACTGAAATAATTACTCAACCTGGTCTGATTAATCTTGATTTTGCCGATGTGAAGAGCATAATGACTGGCGCTGGTTCTGCCCTTATGGGCATTGGTTCGGCTCGTGGCGAAAATCGCGCGCTCCGTGCAGCGGAGTTGGCTATTTCTAGTCCATTACTTGAGGCTTCGATTGATGGCGCTATGGGCGTTCTTCTCTCTGTTGCTGGTGGTTCTGATCTTGGTCTATTCGAAATTAACGAAGCATGCGAATTGGTACAGGCGGCCGCGCATACCGATGCCAAGATTATTTTTGGTACAACTATTGATGACGCACTGGGCGATGAGGTCCGCATTACAGTGATTGCAGCAGGTTTTGATGGTGGAGTTCCTAAAAAGGTCTCAATGCCAGTGATCGATGTAGCCGTTTTAAACGGATACGCTGATCCAATCCCTAACAATGATCCTTTAGTTGTAGCTCTGGAACTGCCTGACGAGAACGCTTCTCGTCGTCGGGTCACTTTCGAGGAACTCATCGCTGAAGACGAGATCGATGTTCCTGATTTCATGAAGTAGACCTTTTGGTTTCTACCCGATTTACCGACCGTAACGGTGGTGTTAGCCAGGCGCCATACTCTAGTTTTAATTTGGCTTTGCATGTTGGCGATGATGCGGATGCAGTGTACGAAAATCGGAAACGCTTGGCTCAGACGGTTGGTCCGAGCGCTTTCATGAATCAAGTTCATGGCAACTCTGTGATGGTCGTGGATGGAATTTCATCTGGTGATCCGATTGCAGATGCTCTCGTTACTGCCGAATCAGGAATTGCACTTGTTGTTCTTGTCGCAGATTGCATACCGCTTTTACTCTGGGATGAATCTGTAGGATGTATTGCAGCGGTTCATGTGGGAAGACGTGGTTTAGTTAATGGAATTACTGCAAAAGTTCTGGCAGTTATGGGTGCTATGGGAGCAACTGATATCCACGCCCAACTTGGCCCGTCCATCTGCGGTAAATGTTATGAAGTAGGGAGCGAAATTTACGATGAGGTCAGCAGTGTGTATCCATATGCCCGTTCACGGACCAGCGATGGCGCTCTTGCATTAGATCTATCGGGTGCCCTCTCGCGCGAGCTCATTGATATCGGGATTCGTGTTTCGAGATCTGATCTGTGCACTGTGGAAGATGCGAAGTATTTTTCTTATCGGCGTGATGGAATAACAGGACGACAAGCGGGAGTGATCTGGTTATGACTACCCGCCATGATGAGATCGCAAACGCTTTAGAAAATGTACAAGATCGCGTCTTGGTCGCAGCAAGGAACGCAGGACGCAGAGTTGACGAGATCACACTTATTGCTGTTACTAAAACTTACCCAGTATCGGACGTTGCAATTCTTCGCCAACTTGGGGTGGAAAATTTTGCTGAAAACCGAGATGCAGAGGGAGCGATGAAATCCAAGGAAGTGCCTGGCACGTGGCATTTTCAAGGTCAGATTCAGAGCAACAAACTCAACTCAATCGCTACCTGGGCAGATGTGGTTCATTCCCTTGATGACATGCGCCATGTTCTGCGTCTTGATCGAGCAGTTCCCAAAGGGAAAAAGATCTCGGTATTTATTCAAGTTAGTTTAGATGAATCCCCGCACCGCGGGGGAGTGGAGGCATTGGGGCTTGCGCCACTGGCGCAATCAATCCTCGAATCAACCAATCTGCAACTAAAGGGGTTGATGGCGGTTGCGCCGCTAGGTGAGAACCCAGAGAGTGCTTTCGCACGATTAGCTTTAATTCATAGTGATTTTTGCCAGCAATTCCCACAATCGACATCTCTCTCGGCCGGCATGAGCAATGACTTTGAAACGGCCATTGCTTACGGTGCGACACATCTACGGATAGGCAGTTCAATCCTCGGTTCTCGTATGGATCTCCTGTAACCTCTTTGTTATGGCTAACGCATTGCGCAAAGTAGCGAACTACCTAGGACTCATGGACGACCCCGAGGTGGACTCTGCTCAAGAACTCGGAAATAGAGAACCACACGTTCGTCTCCCGGATGTAAGAATCAAAACCCGAGAAGCACGCACATCAGCGCTTTCAGTTGCGACTACCTCGTCGGCGCCGATGCAGCTTGATCTTCCAGTTCTTGATCGCATCGTGACTTTGCATCCTCGCTTTTACAATGAGGCCCGCACTTTGGGCGAACATTATCGCCAAGGTAATCCAGTCATCATGAATTTGAGTGACATGGAGGAGAGCGAGCGCAAGCGCCTTGTCGATTTTGCAAGTGGACTTGTTTTCGGTCATCACGGAACGATTGAACGAGTCACATCAAAGGTTTTCTTGCTATCACCAGCAAATCTACGAGTGAGCAGTGAAGATAAGACAGCCGCTGCTGAAGCAAGTTTCTTCAATCAGAGTTGACAATGCTGCGTTTAGGTGGCGTGCTCGTCACAGTTCTCCAACTATTCCTTTTTGCCCTCTTGGGGCGTTTGATTTTGGATTATGTCCGCCTTTTTTCGCGTTCATGGCGTCCCCGCGGAGTGATGCTCTATCTGGTTGAAGCAATCTATGCAATCACAGATAAACCCATGAATTTCGTCCGACGCTTTGTTCCACCGTTACGCCTGGGATCGGTAAGTCTAGATCTTTCATTTTTAGTTCTCTTTTTTGCTGTGCAGTTACTAATTCCTTTAGTAAGCCGACTTTAAGCGTTGCGAGTTTTTTCCAACTTTGCGCAGAACCCTAATTCATTATCACCAAGCGTTAAAGTGCTATCTCGCACCATTGATAGAGCCAGAATCTCACGCGCAATATTTTCTAACGCAGATTCGATTGCAGGTATAACTTCTGGGTGGGCGCTCCAGAGCACATTGATTCGATCGCTAATTTCAAAGCCTTCGTTCTTACGCCCCTCTTGCAGGAATCTGATCACTTCGCGTACCTGACCGGCACCAATGAGTTCGGGAGATAGCGCTAGATCTAGCGCAACACTTTCTCCGTCATGGCTTGCAACCGTCCATCCAGTCTTGGGTTGTTCGGTGATTATTAAATCCTCCAATTCAATTTTCCATGATCCGGTAGTGGTAGTCAGAGTCGTTGCACCGTTGCTTCGTATTTTTCCTACTAATTGCGGAGCAGGTGTGTGCGCAATCGCTTGAGCAATTTCTTGAACGACTGCTCCATATTTCATACCAAGTGTGCGGAAGTTGGCCTTAACGCTGACATCAACGAGGTCATCATTGGCATTGGCAATATCTTCCAGATCCAGAACATTGAGTTCATCGGCGATCTGTTCTTTCATCGCTGTGGGAAGCTCACTCCAACCAGCTGCAGCAATGAGCGCCCGCTGCAGCGGTTGACGCACCTTGACTGCCGATTCAGCGCGAGCGGCGCGACCAAGTTCCACGATGCGACGAGTCTGAGCAACCTGGGAAGAGAGTTTCTTATTGATCGCCGAACCATCAGGAAAAGGGAAATCAGCTAGGTGCACCGACTCTGGTGCATCGGCTTCCACCGGGCGGATGAGTTCTTGCCAGACATGTTCTGCGATAAAAGGGACCATGGGTGCCAGTAGTAGCGTCAGAGTTCGTAGTGCCTCATGCAGAGTTGCCAGGGCTGCCAGATCGCCATCCCAGAAACGCCGACGTGAACGACGGACATACCAATTCGATAAGTCATCGATAAAAGCAGCTAGGGCTTTACCAGCGCGTTGGGAATCAAAATCGGTGAGTGCCTCATCGACCTCGATGATGAGTTGTTGTAAGTCAGAATAAATCCAGCGATCCATTAAGGAGCGCTCTGCCAGAGCGGGTGCTGACCCGGGCTGAAAGTTAGAGGCTTTGGCATAGAGTGCAAGGAAAGAAACTGTGTTCCAGTACGTGAGAAGTGTTTTACGGACAACGTCATTGATTGCGTCGTGACCAACTCGACGAGCTGTCCAAGGTGAACCAGCCGCAAGCATGAACCAGCGCACAGCATCGGCACCGTGTTGGTCCATCAAAGAGATGGGTTCGAGAATATTGCCAAGATGCTTGCTCATTTTGCGACCATCTTTATCTACGATGTGACCCAAACAAAGGACGGTCTTGTAGGAACTTTTGTCAAAGACTAAAGTTCCGATGGCCATCAATGTATAGAACCATCCGCGGGTCTGGTCGATTGCCTCACAGATAAAATCAGCGGGATAGGCTGCCGCAAATTTCTCTTTTGATCCTTCCTTGTGCGGGTATCCCCATTGCGCAAATGGCATTGCGCCAGAGTCATACCAGCCATCAATAACTTCATTGACACGAACCATCGTGCTATTGCATTGGGTGCAGGCCCATTGAATATCGTCAACATACGGGCGATGCGGATCTAAGGTGCTTAACTCGGTACCCGCATATTCGCCGAGTTCCTTAAGGGACCCAACACATACATCATGACCATTGTCACATCGCCAGATCGGCAGTGGGGTCCCCCAATATCGATTACGTGAAAGCGCCCAATCGACATTGTTATTAAGCCAATCGCCATAACGGCCATTTTTAATCGTTTCTGGATGCCAATCTGTCTTGGCATTTTCACGAAGTAGCTCCGATTTGATTGACGTTGTGCGGATGTACCATGAAGGTTGAGCATAATAAATTAGGGCAGTGTGGCAGCGCCAGCAATGCGGATATTGATGCTCATAAGGCTCATGTTTGTAAAGTGCGCCACTCTTCTTTAATTCTTTGACGAGAACTTTGTCGGCGTCTTTAAAAAACATGCCACCAATGAGCTCGACGTCGGGCAGGAATGTTCCATCTGATGCGATTGGGTTTACTACCGGCAGTCCGTATGAACGAGACACCTGTAGATCATCGGCGCCAAAGGCGGGGGATTGATGAACTAAACCCGTGCCATCTTCGGTGGTGACGTAGTTCGCGAGTACAACGAAATGCGAGTCAGGAATCTCAACATAATTAAATGGGCGAAGATACTGCGTCCGCTCAAGATCCTTGCCCAAGATCTTCTGTAAAATTGTGATCTCGCCCTTCAAGAAACCTACAAGAGGTTCGGCAATGACAAGAACTTCGCGTTCCTCTGGGGTGCGCTCTTCAACAACCAGGTAGGTCACCTGCGGATGTACTGCGATCGCAGTATTGGAAACCAGAGTCCACGGAGTTGTTGTCCAGACCAAGAGGGAGGCGCCTAATTGGGCAAGGGGGCCTGAGGTAATGGGGAAACGAACATAGACAGATGGGTCAGTGACCGTTTCATACCCCAGGGCGAGCTCATGATCGGATAAACCTGTCCCGCATCGTGGACAGTACGGAGCGACTCGATGGTCTTGAACTAGCAAGCCTTTCTTCCATATCTGCTTCAGACTCCACCAGACGCTCTGGATGTATTCAGGGGACATCGTCCAGTAGGCCTCGTCAAAATCCACCCAGAAACCCATGCGACGGGTCATCTCGGTAAAGGCACCTACGTGGCGTTGGACAGATTCGCGGCACTTTTCATTAAAGGGGGCAATTCCGAATTTTTCGATGTCGCCTTTACCGGTAAATTCCAATTCTTTTTCTACCGCAATTTCTACCGGTAGGCCGTGGCAATCCCAGCCTGCCTTGCGGAGGACATATTTGCCCTTCATAGTGTGAAAGCGCGGGAAGACATCCTTAAAGACGCGGGCTTCAATGTGGTGGGTGCCGGGTGCTCCATTTGCGGTGGGCGGGCCTTCATAGAAAGTCCAGGAGGGTGCGCCTTCGCGTGCTTTCAGGGACTTTCTAAAAATGGAGTGCTCTTGCCAGAAGGCGAGAATTTCATGCTCCATGGCAGGCAAATCCACTTGCGAGGAAATCGGGCGGTAGGTACTCATCAACGTCTCCATCTCCTACCAACTCGAAAGGCGGCGCCCTGTCGTGAAGGCCTTACTCTAATCCATCGTGGCGGAAGTGGCATTTACCTCCATATCCGCATAGGGTGCGCGCCGTGGCAATGAAATTAAAGAAAAGTGCAGCGGCCAAGAAGACGGCCAAGAAGGCCCCTGTCAAAAAGACGGCCAAGAAGGCGCTAGCCAAGAAAGCTCCGGCTAAGAAAAAAGTTGTTGCCAAGAAAACTACAATCAAAAAGGTTCCGACCAAGAAAACATCAGCTAAGAAAGCACCGGGTCGTCCATTCCCATCAAAGGCTGCGCTGACACCAACACCAGTTACGTCGGTCGCCCCAACCGTCCTCACCCCTGTTGTCGAGGAACGTCGTTTGGTAATGCCTCCACCACCGCGGCCGGTAAAGAGTGGGAAAAAGGTTGCTCCGCTCAAGCCAATCAAAGTTGCGCCGACTCCCGTGGTTGTTTCTGAAAGTGAAACACCATGGAACGCAAGTGAACTTAAGGCGGTCCGATCTGATTTAGCAAAAGATCTGGTCAGGCTCAAGAATGAATTAGTAGCTGCCGAGATTGAAATGGATGTGCTGATCCGCGAATCAGGAGAAGGTGCCGGTGATGATCAAGTAGATGCTGGCACGAAGACTTTTGAACGCGAACACGAGATGTCACTTGTGATTAATGCACGCGACATGGTCTTGCAGACCGAACGCGCCCTTGCACGTATCGATGTTAAGACATATGGCCTCTGCGAAGAATGTGGAAATTCCATTGGTAAAGCTCGTTTGCAAGTCTTCCCTCGTGCGACATTGTGCATGGTCTGTAAAGCGAAGGAAGAACGGCGCTGATTTTGCGCTATAAGCAGCCGATCTGGAGCAGCGTTCTCTTATCTGCTTGGTTTGTCTGGCTTGCCGATGTGGGGAGTAAGACCTGGGCGCTGATTTACCTAGAAGGCAGAGAGCCTGTCAAAATTATCGGAACCTTTCTCCAACTCGCTCTTACCAAAAACTCTGGCGCTGCATTCAGTTTTGCAACTAATGGCACTGTTTTTCTTACGACCTTTGGACTCCTAGTCGTTGTTCTGATTGGCTTTTGGACCAGGCGTATCACCTCTCGCCCTTGGGCGATTGCGCTAGGACTTGTTTTAGGCGGCACCTTGGGCAATCTGACTGATCGCACCTTTCGTAGCGGTCATGGGGCATTTCGAGGCGAAGTAATTGATTGGATTGCACTGCCGCATTGGCCAACTTTTAATGTTGCTGATTCGGCTATTGTGATTGCAGCAGTTGTTGCAATGATCCTTTCATTCCGCAATATCGCGCCGATTTCGCCAAAAAGCAAGGAGGGCCCCAATGGTGCGTGAACTTCGCACTCTCATTGTTCCGGAAGGCGTTGCGGGGGAGCGAGTGGATAGTGCACTTACCCGAGTTTTGGGCTTATCCCGTACTTCTATTGTCCGTCTGTTAGATGAAGGAGAAATTCGATCAAGCGGGATTGCGATGGGGAAATCAGATCGCGTCACCGCCGGTCAGATGATTGAAATTCTTTTACCTGATACTGCAGTACGAGAACCAATCCCGCTTACGCCACTTGCCGGATTAACCGTGGTCTACGACGATGACGCAATAGTCGTCATAGATAAACCAGTGGGCTGTGCCGCGCACCCAAGTCCAGGCTGGACTGGGCCAACTGTTGTCGGAGCTTTATCTGCAGCCGGGTATTCCATCTCAACGAGTGGTGCTGCAGAAAGAGCTGGCATTGTGCACCGTCTTGATGTTGGTACTAGCGGATTGATGATTGTTGCCAAAACAGATCGCGCATATACGGTGCTGAAAGATGCATTTAGAAATCGTGAGGTAGAGAAGATTTACCACGCACTTGTACAAGGACATATGGATCCGTCCACGGGCACAATTGATGCTCCCATTGATCGCCACCCAAAAGAAGATTATCGATTTGCGGTTGTCGCCGATGGCAAGACCAGCATTACGCACTATGAGGTAATCGAGTACTACCGCGCTGTGTCATTGGTCAAGGTGGAATTGGAAACGGGTCGCACCCATCAGATCCGCGTTCATTTCTCTGCGCTCCGACACCCCCTTGTGGGTGATCTCACCTATGGCGCCGACCCCACCTTGGCCGAGCGTTTGGGGATCTCTCGCCCTTGGTTACATGCGCTCGAACTGCGCTTTCGCCACCCGATCACCAATGAACCTCTCGACTTGCGCGCACCCTATCCAGCAGACCTGGTTGGAGCATTGGCGTTGCTTAACTCATCTGTTCTTCCTTAAGGGCTAGTCTCACCAGTCGTGACCTCTTTTGTTCATCTCCACGTACACACCGAGTATTCGATGCTGGATGGCGCTGCGCGGGTGGGAGATTTAGTCGCCGAGGTAGCCCAACAAAAAATGCCCGCAATCGCCATGACCGATCACGGAAATGTTTTTGGTGCTTTTGATTTTTATAAACAAGCCAGAAAGGCTGGCGTAAAACCAATTATCGGCATTGAGGCGTATGTCGCCCCTGAATCGCGTTTTGATAAACGACGAGTGAAATGGGCGCAAGGCGGCGAGGATGATGTCTCTGGTGGTGGGGCATATACCCACATGACGCTGTTGGCTGAAAATAATGAAGGACTGGCCAATCTTTTTCGACTTTCATCACTAGCCTCTCTTGAGGGTTACTACTACAAACCTCGGATGGATCGCGAGCTTCTGGCCAAGTATGGCAAAGGTCTTATCGCTACGACTGGTTGTCCAGGTGGGGAAATTCAAACTCGATTACGTATGGGCGCCTACCAAGATGCGGTACGTGCAGCTAGCGAACTGCGCGACATTTTTGGCGCGCAGAATTTCTATCTTGAGATTATGAATCATGGCATTGAGGTCGAATCTCGGGTAAAAGCTGATCTCCTGAAACTGGGTAAAGAGTTGGCGTTGCCTCTTCTTGCCACAAATGACTTGCACTACACCTCCAAAGAAGATGCTGCTGCACATGAAGTCTTGCTCTGCGTGCAGTCGGGTTCAACTCTGGCAGATCCAAAACGGTTTAAATTTGATAACAACGAGTTTTATCTTAAGAGCGCGGCCGAGATGCGAGAACTTTTTAAGGAGATACCAGAGAGTTGCGATAACACTCTGCTGGTTGCCGAGCGTTGCAATGTGACGCTGCGCGAAGGGGAAAACTTACTTCCCAAGTTCACGGTCCCTGCAGGCGAGAATGAAGATTCATGGCTGCGTAAAGAGGCAGAGCGCGGATTGAGCGCAAGAATGAGTGGACAGATTCCATCCGCTTACCTTGAACGTATGCACTACGAACTTGATGTCATGATCAAGATGGGTTTTCCGGGTTACTTCCTCGTTGTAGCCGACCTCGTTGCTCACGCTAAACGCGAAGGCATCCGGGTGGGGCCTGGCCGTGGGTCTGCAGCGGGATCGCTCGTCTCTTATGCGCTTGGAATTACCGCACTTGATCCAATAGAACATGGTCTCTTGTTTGAACGTTTTCTCAATCCAGAGCGTATCTCTATGCCCGACATTGATTTGGATTTCGACGAACGTCGCCGTAGCGAAATGATCCGTTACGCAACGCAGAAATACGGTGAAGATCGCGTAGCCCAGATAATCACCTACGGAACGATCAAATCCAAGCAAGCCATCAAGGATTCCACTCGCGTCCTTGGCTATCCATATGCCATCGGCGACAGACTGACAAAAGCACTGCCGCCGGCAATTATGGGTAAAGATATTTCTCTTTCTGGCGTTTTTGATTCCGACAATGATCGCTATGTGGAAGCGAGTGAATTTCGCGCACTATACGAATCTGATCCCGATTCCAAGCGTGTCGTCGATACTGCCCGTGGACTGGAAGGCTTAAAGCGTCAATGGGGAGTGCACGCTGCCGGCGTCATTCTTTCGCGCGAACCACTCCTAGATGTCATACCTATCCATCGTCGTGAAGCAGATGGCGCAATCATTACCCAATTTGATATGGGCGCGTGCGAAGCAACTGGGCTGTTAAAAATGGATTTCTTGGGGCTTCGAAATCTTTCAGTCCTTGATGATTGCTTACTCAACATCAAAGCCAATCGCGGCGCAGATGTAGTTCTTGAAACACTGACTCTGGATGATCCTAAAACATTCGAACTTCTTGCACGGGGTGACACTTTGGGTGTTTTTCAGCTCGATGGTGGACCGATGCGGGCTTTATTGCGCTCAATGTCTCCAGATTCGTTTGCCGATATCTCAGCGGTTATTGCTCTCTATCGTCCAGGGCCGATGGGTGAAAATGCTCATAATAACTACGCCGATCGTAAGAATGGTCGCAAGCCAGTTGAACCAATTCACCCTGAACTCTCTGAGCCGTTACAAGAAATTCTGGGCGACACTTACGGCTTAATCGTCTACCAAGAACAGGTAATGGCAATTGCCCAGAAAGTGGCGGGCTTTTCGCTCGGACGCGCAGATTTACTCCGTAAGGCAATGGGCAAGAAGGATCGCGTGATCCTTGATAAAGAGTATGTGCATTTCGAAGCAGGGATGAAGAAAAATGGTTTTGGAGATGTTGCCATTGCAGAACTCTGGAAAACCCTGATCCCATTCTCGGATTACGCATTTAACCGAGCGCACAGCGCTGGTTATGGCGTTGTTTCTTATTGGACCGCCTATCTCAAAGCCAACTATCCCACTGAGTACATGGCAGCTTTATTAACGAGCGTGCGGGATGATAAAGATAAATCCGCACTTTATTTAAGTGAATGCCGACGGATGGGTATTCAAGTTCTCCCACCGGATGTTAATGAGTCTGATGCGGAGTACACACCACGTGGAACTGATATTCGATTTGGGCTTGTTGCGATACGGAATGTTGGTGATGGCGTTGTGGCCACAATCAAGAACTCGCGTGAGACAAAGGGTCGCTTCACCTCGTTCGGGGATTTTCTTTCCAAAGTAGATGCGCAAGTATGTAACAAGAAGACAATTGAATCGTTGATTAAAGCCGGTGCATTCGATTCCTTTGACGTTTCCCGCAAGGGGCTTATGGGCGTTCATCTAGCGGCCATCGATTCAATTATTGAGACTAAGCGGGCTGAGGCGATTGGGCAATTTGATCTCTTTAGCGACATAACGGTCTCGCAAGTATCAGGACTCGACCTAGATATTCCATTAGGAGAGTGGGATAAGTCGATCTTGCTGAGTTATGAGCGCGAAATGCTGGGTCTTTATGTTTCCGATCATCCGCTGCTGGGCATCGAGCATGTTTTAAGGTCAGCGACAGATGTATCGATTAGCCAACTTCTTGATGATGGCTCTATGCATGATCAGATAGTCACAATCGGTGGATTGATCACGGCAATTCAGAGGAAAGTAACGCGGCAAGGCGCATCGTGGGCAATCGTGACCATAGAAGATTTGGAGGGTGCGATAGAAGCGCTTTTCTTCTCAAATACTTATACGCAATATGCGTTGATGCTTACTGAGGATCGGGTCGTGGTGATACGTGGACGGGTGGATCGTCGTGAAGATCAACTTCGATTCACCGCCTTGGAGATGTCGATTCCCGATGTTTCCCAGGGTCCAACCGGACCGCTCGTCATCACAATACCGATTCATCAATGCACGCCGCCTATTGTCGATCGGATGAAAGAGATCTTGCGTACCCATCCTGGCAATCGCGAAGTGCATCTGCGGGTGGATGATCGTGGCAAAATTACCGTAATGAAACTCGATGCCCGCGTTACCGCTTCACCAAGTCTGAGCGCTGATTTGAAATCAATTCTGGGCGCGGCCTGTTTGAACTGAGCTGGTCGGCGTTATTTAATCACTCGCCATGTGCACGAAGGCTCTAGACTTGATGTCAAGAATCCCTTTCAAGAGATAGGCATTAGCGATGATCCGTACCGTTGATTTTCGCGGTCGTGTGCTTACGAAGGCCCAATACAAGAGCGAACTGCCCAGGGCGACACTTGATGTGAGCCAAGCTATGACTCTTATCGCGCCAATCCTTGATCGCGTTGCACACGGTGATGAGGAGGATCTCTTCGAACTGGCCCAAGAATTTGATGGAGTGCGCCCGCCATCTATCCGTGTTCCTGAATCTGCTCTCAGCGATGCGTTAGCGAACCTTGCGCCGGAAATTCGTACCGCACTTGAACTTTCCATTGATCGCATCCGATTGGTACACATGAACCAAATCCGGAGTGGAAAAATTACCGATGTTGCCCCTGGTGGGACCGTTACCGAGAAATGGATCCCTGTTGATCGGGTTGGTCTCTATGTTCCAGGTGGGCGAGCTGTTTATCCCAGTAGCGTCATGATGAATGTCATTCCGGCACAGATTGCACAAGTCAAGAGCATTGCAGTTGCTTCGCCGCCGCAGAAAGATTTTGGGGGACTCCCACACCCAATAATTTTGGCAACCTGTGCCTTACTAGGCATTACCGAGGTTTACGCGATTGGGGGAGCCCAAGCTATCGCCCTCTTTGCCTATGGGATGGAGAACGTCTGCGAAAAGGCCGATATGGTCACGGGCCCAGGAAATATTTATGTTGCCGCCGCTAAGCGCGCCTTGCGGGGAATTGTCGGTATTGATTCCGAGGCCGGCCCTACCGAAATTGCAATTCTTGCTGATGAGAGTGCAATCGCTGCAGATGTTGCGGCGGACCTTATTAGTCAAGCTGAGCATGACACAATCGCCGCTGCCGTACTTGTGACGACTTCACCAAAATTGGCGCAAGCGGTAGAAGCAGAACTGAAAAAACGAGTTCCCAGGACGAAACATTCGCAGCGAATTACCACAGCACTTTCGGGTGTGCAATCTGCTATAGCTCTGGTTGATTCGCTTGCCCAGGGAATAGATGTTGTGAATGCTTATGCAGCAGAACATTTAGAAATTCAGACTCAGAATGCGCGTCGTGATGCAGAGCAGATTCGTAATGCAGGCGCGGTATTCGTTGGGCGATTCTCCCCGGTTTCGTTGGGTGATTATTCGGCTGGTTCAAACCATGTTCTGCCAACAGGTGGTTGTGCCTGTCATTCCAGCGGTTTATCTGTACAGACATTCTTACGTGGGCTGCACTTTATTGAATACAACGAGGCAGCCTTTCGCGAGATCATTCCAACGGTGATCACTCTGGCCAACGCTGAGGATCTGCCTGCACATGGCGAAGCGATGTCGGTCCGTCTGGAACTTCCGTGAACCAATCACGTTGGCCGCAATGGCTTCCACTCCGAGAGGATTTGCAAGAACTCGTCCCCTATGGCGCTCCGCAACTGCCTTCACTGGCTCAACTCAATACCAATGAAAACCCATATCCACCTTCGCGTGAGTTAGTTCAAGCAATTGCCAAACGCGTTGAAGAAGTTGCCGGCTCTCTTAACCGCTATCCAGATCGCGAAGCGATCGATCTGCGCAGCGCCCTTGCCAATTTTCTCAATGAATTATCTGGTCTGCACTTATCTGCGAAGCAGATCTGGGCGGCCAACGGGAGTAATGAAGTTATTCAGTCTCTTTTCCTAGCTTTTGGCGGTCGTGGCGCACTTGGTTTTACTCCCTCTTATTCGATGCATCCTTTGATCGCACGTGTTACAGGAACGTCATGGATTAATGGGGAGCGACGAGAAGATTTCACAATCGATGCCATTGCAGCGAGTGCGCAGATCCTCTCAACGCGAGCCAGCCTCATCTTTGTGACAACTCCAAATAATCCTACGGGTACTGCAATCTCTCTGACTGATCTGGAAATTATGGCCAAAGCAGCGGGCAGTGTTGGAGGTTTATTGGTTGTTGATGAGGCATATGCTGAGTTTTCACAAGAGCATTCTGCTCTCGACTTGCTTGAGAAATATCCCCACCTTGTTGTTATTCGTACGATGAGCAAAGCTTTCGCATTTGCTGGAGCGCGAGTGGGTTATCTGGCTGGCGATGAGGAGGTTGTTAATGCAATGCAGATCGTCAGGTTGCCTTATCATTTGAGTGCTCTCACCCAAGCAGTTGCCTTAGTCGCGTTGGAGCATCGCAAGGAGTTGCTCTCTGCGGTAGAGACCCTCATTGCATCGCGCCAATGGGTAAGCAGGCAATTGGAATCCCTCGGCGTGAAAGTTGTTCCTAGCAGCGCCAACTTCCTGCTTTTCACTGTTCCATCCTCGCAAGAGATTTGGCAATCACTCCTAGATCAAGGTGTACTCGTCCGTGATGTGGGATTATCAGGATATCTGCGAGTAACGATCGGCAATGAAGCCGAAAACGAAAGATTTATCTCCGCCCTGCGGAACTCACTAGGAGGCAAATAATGAGGACAGCTCGAGTTGAAAGAAAGACAAAAGAGTCGCAGGTTATGGTCGAACTTGATCTGGATGGAAATGGAACCATCGATGTCTCAACTGGGGTTCCGTTCTTCGATCATATGCTGGGACAACTCGGAAAGCATTCGGGATTCAATCTCACTGTCAGAACGAGCGGCGATGTCGACGTCGATTCACATCACACTGTGGAAGATACATCTCTAGCATTTGGTCAAGCATTACGCGAAGCCCTCGGCGACAAAGTAGGTATCCGTCGCTTTGGCGATGCCATGGTTCCACTTGATGAGGTGTTAGTCCAAGCTGCAGTAGATCTCTCTGGTCGTCCATATTTAGTACACCGTCAACCTGAGATTGTGGAATTAATCGGCACTTTTGATACCACTTTAGGCAAACACATCTGGGAGTCCATCGTTGCAGAGGCGCACATCGCTCTTCATGTCCGGGTTCTTGAAGGACGAAACGCACACCATGTCCTGGAAGCTCAATTTAAAGCCGTTGCACGCGCGCTACATGACGCGGTTTCATTGGATGGTCGCGTAACCGGAATTCCTTCCACCAAGGGCACTCTTTGATAGCGATTCTTGATTACGGTTCAGGGAATTTACGTTCTGCGCAACGCGCTTTTGCGACAACGGGTGAAGTTGTTGAGGTGACGTCGGATCTTGCCGTCTGTCTAGAAGCAGACGGGCTGGTGGTGCCGGGGGTGGGTGCATTTCAATCATGCATGAGTGGGTTGCTGGCAACTCATGGGGACGAGATCATCCGCGCACGTTTGGCAAAAGATCGGCCCACTCTTGGTATCTGCATCGGTATGCAAATTCTTTTTGAAACGGGGCTTGAGCCATCGCGCGCCAGTGGAGGTAGTACCGCTGGAGTTGGAATTTGGCCTGGCTCTATTAGCAAACTAACGGCTCCCATCTTGCCCCATATGGGATGGAATACCGTTAAACCAGACGAGGGATCCATGCTCTTTCGGGGTATTGAAGATCAATCTTTTTATTTTGTTCATTCATATGCCGCAACAGAGAGTGTGGGTTCGTTTCAAGCCTGGACGGAGTATGGACAGAGATTTTTGGCAGCAGTAGAGGACGGCGCACTATGTGCAACGCAATTTCATCCTGAAAAATCAGGGGCAGTTGGGTTGCGATTGATTAAGAATTGGGTGGCAACGTTATGAGTGCGCAATATCTAGAACTTTTGCCTGCTGTCGACGTGAAAGATGGACAGGCCGTTCGATTGGTCCAGGGTGAATTAAGTCGCGAAACGGTATACGGAAACCCATTGGAAGTGGCCCTGGAATTCCAATTGGCAGGGGCGGAGTGGGTTCACTTAGTTGATCTCGACGCTGCATTTGGACGGGGGGAGAATTCAGAACTTCTAGCCCGTGTTGTTGGTCAACTCGATATTGCGGTGGAACTTTCTGGCGGAATTCGGGATGATGATTCTTTGGCACGCGCACTTGCTACCGGGTGTCGACGTATCAACTTAGGCACTGCTGCGTTAGAAAACCCCGACTGGACATCTCGCGTGATTGCCGAGCATGGTGATCGCATTGCTGTCGGTCTGGATGTTCGTGGTCGCACTTTAGCCGCACGCGGATGGACGCAAGCCGGTGGAGACCTCTATGAAACTTTAGAACGACTTGATCGAGATGGCTGTGCTCGTTATGTTCTCACTGATGTTGCACGCGATGGCACGTTAACGGGTCCTAATCTGGAATTGCTTAAATCAGTCTGTGCGGCAACTCGTAAGCCGGTAATTGCTAGCGGAGGCATCTCATCCCTTGCAGACATTGCCGCTCTTGTAGATCTCCACGCCATGGGCGTGGAGGGAGCAATCGTCGGCAAAGCTCTCTATGCAGGAGCATTTACTTTAGAGCAGGCACTTGAGGTTACCCGGCGATGACTCTGTCGGTCCGAATCATCCCTTGCCTTGATGTCACCGATGGTCGAGTTGTTAAAGGAATTAACTTTACCAATCTGGTCGATGCCGGAGATCCGGTAGAGATGGCTGCGCTTTATGATCTTGAAGGTGCCGATGAACTCACTTTTCTTGATATCTCCGCCAGTAGTTCTGGGCGCGAAACTACTCTGGATATTGTTCGCAAAACTGCAGAACAAGTTTTTATTCCACTTACAGTTGGCGGAGGAATTCGTAGCGTTGGCGATGTGGATCAACTTTTGCGAGCAGGTGCTGACAAGATATCAATCAATACTGCGGCAATTGCGCGCCCAGAATTGATTGCTGAAATTGCAGATAAATTTGGGTCGCAAGTCTTGGTTTTGTCGGTGGACGCAAGACAAGCCAATACGGATTCTGGCTTTGAAGTCACAACTCATGGTGGGCGTGAAGGAACTGGGATAGATGCATTGCACTGGGTTGAGAAGGCCTGCCAACTGGGCGTGGGAGAAATATTGCTTAACTCTATGGATGCAGATGGAACACGCGCTGGCTATGACATCGGAATGATTCGTGCAATTCGCCCCGTAGCATCGGTTCCATTGATCGCCAGTGGTGGAGCCGGAACATTGGCAGATTTTGCCTCTGCCCTGGATGCTGGAGCAGATGCACTTCTTGCTGCGAGCGTCTTTCACTTTGGTATTCATCGAATTGGCGATGTCAAGGGCTATTTAAAGGGTGCGGGATATTCCATTCGCGAGGCGAGTATTCAATAGGGCAGAATAAGGGCATGGATGAGGCAGATGTGCGTGAATTGTCTGCCGCCGTCCGAGATCTGCTGAAGAACCCGACAGATCTGATTCCTGTTATCGCGCAAGATGCTCAAAGTGGCGAAGTGTTGATGCTCGCCTGGATGAATCAAGAATCACTTGCGTTAACTATTGCTACAGGTCAGGCAACGTACTGGAGCAGAAGTCGGAATGAACTTTGGATCAAAGGTGCAACCTCAGGACATACACAGAGTGTGCAATCAATCGCTTTGGATTGCGATGGGGACGCGCTGTTGTTGCGCGTTGCGCAGGTCGGTGGAGCATGTCATACAGGTGCCAGAAGTTGTTTCCATCAACCGATTGAATTAAGTAACTGATGAAAATTGAGGAGTTTCGCGGGTACGCCAAGAATTTCAATGTCATTCCTGTATCGCGCAAACTATTAGCAGATAGCGAAACGCCACTGGGCGTCTATCGCAAACTTGCTAAGAACGCCCCTGGGACATTCCTCTTGGAGTCAGCCGAACATGGCGGGGTCTGGTCACGTTACTCCTTCATCGGCGTGCGCAGCGAAGCAACTCTGACTGAAAAAAACGGAAAAGCGGTCTGGGAAGGAGCTGCGCCGGCGGGGGCACCGACCAACATGCCGCCACTTGAAGCGCTAAGAATCTCTGCTCAACATCTACGCTCGCCAAAGATTCCAGGCCTACCGCCTTTAACTGGTGGGTTAGTTGGTTATATGGGTTATGACTGTGTCCGATCATTGGAGAGATTGCCGAATCTTTCAAAGAAAGATCTTCCTATTCCTGAGCTTGCTTTTATGTTGACGAGCGATCTGGCTGTACTTGATCACAGCGACGGCACAATTACTCTGATTGCCAATGCGATCAATTGGGACGGTAGCGATGCTCGCATTGATGAAGCTTGGGACTTTGCGCAAGAGCGTTTGGATCGAATGCAGAGTGATTTGCTCACATCATTGCCTGGAGATATTGCAACTCTTGAAGCTTACCCAAATCCGGTCTATGAACGGAACATGCAAGAAGGTGATTACTGCGAGCGTGTTCTGCGCGCCAAGAGTGAGATTATTTCAGGTGAAGCTTTCCAGATAGTTCTCTCGCAACGTTTTTCTATGGATTGTCCTGCTGATGCTCTTGATGTGTATCGGATGTTACGGCTAAATAATCCCAGCCCGTATATGTATCTTCTCCGGCTGCGCGATGGCATTGATGTTGTCGGATCTAGTCCTGAAGCATTAGTTAAGGTCACTGATCGTGAAGTTATGATCCATCCTATTGCTGGAACACGGTGGCGTTCGTCTTCACCTGAAGAGGATCATCGATTGGGTGAAGAGTTACTTGCTGATCCCAAAGAGCGCGCAGAGCATCTGATGTTGGTTGACTTAGGACGCAATGATCTTGGCCGAGTCTGCGCTCCAGGAAGCGTTGAAGTTATTGAATTTATGGAGATTGAGCGTTTTTCCCATGTCATGCATATCGTCTCAACGGTGACGGGCTCATTGGCGGATTCATCAACTCCCATAGATGCGCTCTTTTCAACCTTCCCTGCCGGCACATTGTCCGGAGCTCCTAAGCCTCGCGCAATGGAGATCATCGAATCGCTCGAACCGACCCGGCGCGGGATTTATGGTGGAGCAGTCGGATACATTGATTTCACGGGCAACATCGATACCTGTATCGCTATCCGCACAGCAGTTCTTTATGAAAATAGAGCGTATGTTCAAGCTGGTGCCGGTATCGTTGCCGATTCTGATCCGGAGTCAGAGAATCAAGAGACCATGAATAAAGCAGCTGCTGTTTTAAATGCAATAGTTGCTGCCAGCCGATTGCGAACTCTGTGATGATGCGCCTGGGTCTTGTAACCGTTGCGTTAACTTTGGTTGTCTTTTTTGTAATTTATCGCATCATTAAACTCCCATCACGATATGACCGTAAGCCACAGACACTCTCTCCATGGAGCGCACTTGACCACGGAATTGATCCATCCACTGTAAATGGTGAAGAGTCATGACAGTACTGAATGAAATTATTGCCGGAGTGCGCGAAGACCTTGCAGAACGAAGAGTTTCATTAGCTCAGATACATGACATGGTGGCTTCAGCTAGTCCTGTACGCGACGCACTATTAGTTCTCAGTAGTGAGGGCATTTCGATAATTGCAGAAGTCAAACGATCTTCACCGAGCAAGGGTGCCCTTGCCGAGATCTCCGATCCAGCAGCGCTGGCAAAAATCTATCAAGATGCGGGCGCATCCGTGGTGAGTGTGCTTACGGAAAAACGTAGGTTCGGAGGATCCCTTGATGATTTAGTTGCAGTCAGAAATGCGATCACGATCCCTGTTTTACGCAAAGACTTTATGGTTGACGAGTATCAATTTTATGAAGCGCGCGCGCACGGCGCTGATATGGTCCTGCTCATTGTGGCTGCGCTCTCTGTTAGCCAACTCCGCGATTTCGCCGCACTCACGCGCGAATTAGGAATGCAATCGTTAGTTGAAGTACATACAGAAGACGAGCTAGTGCGCGCACTAGAGATATCACCCCAAATCGTGGGAGTTAATTCGCGCAACCTTAAGACACTCGAGGTGGATCAAGAAGTTTTTGCCTCGTTGATCCCGCAGATCCCCAATCACATTATTTGCGTCGCTGAGTCAGGGATAACCACCCGCTCTGATGTTGAATTTGCGCAAAAAAGTGGTGCCAATGTCATATTGGTGGGTGAAGCCCTGGTCCGCGGCAGTGACCCCGCTGCCACAATGCGAGCGCTCTTAGGTCAAGGGTAGAGTTGGCTCCCTTATGAGTGAAATCCTTGGACACTTTGAATCCTATGGTGGTCGCTTTGTTCCGGAGGCGCTTATTGGAGCGCTGGATGAATTGGAAGAAGCGCACAATTTGGCGCTGGTCGATCCAGAATTTCAACGCGAACTCAAGCATTTACATCTGACCTACACGGGTCGCCCCAGTATTTTGACGGAAGTTAAGCGATTTGCAGTCCACGCTGGTGGTGCGCAGATTCTGCTGAAGCGAGAAGATCTTAATCACACGGGCAGCCATAAAATTAATAATGTTTTAGGGCAAGCACTTCTCACTAAGCGTATGGGGAAGAAACGCATCATTGCCGAAACGGGTGCGGGCCAACACGGTGTTGCCGCCGCAACTGCTGCCGCGCTCTTTGGACTTGAGTGCGTTATCTATATGGGCGAGGAAGATACGAAACGCCAATCGCTCAATGTTGCGCGTATGAAATTACTGGGTGCCGAAGTTATTCCAGTTAGTGCGGGATCTCGTACATTGAAAGATGCCATCAATGAAGCGATGCGTGATTGGGTCACCAACGTTGATACGACCCATTACTTATTGGGCACAGTAGCCGGGCCACATCCATTTCCCACCATGGTCCGTGACTTTCAGAAAATTATTGGTGAAGAAGCGCGAGAGCAAGTACTTGAATTAACCAGTCGACTTCCGGATGCCGTATTGGCTTGTATCGGGGGAGGTTCTAATGCAATCGGAATTTTTCATGCATTCATTCCAGATAAGCAAGTGCGCTTAATTGGGTTAGAGGCTGGTGGCGATGGAATTGAAACAGGGCGCCATGCAGCCACGATCACTGGTGGATCTGTCGGAGTTCTGCATGGTACCCGCTCTTATGTATTGCAAGATGAAAATGGTCAGACAGTAGAGTCGCATTCGATTTCTGCTGGCCTTGATTATCCGGGAGTTGGTCCAGAGCACGCTTACCTGCATGACATTGGCCGCGCCGAATATCGCGCCATCACAGATGATCAAGCAATGGCGGCGTTTGCGCTTTTGTCGAAAACTGAAGGAATTATTCCTGCGATTGAAAGTGCACATGCGCTGGCTGGTGCAATCAATGTGGGGAAAGAACTTGGGCCTGATGCCATCTTGTTGATCAACCTCTCCGGACGTGGAGATAAGGATGTTCAGACCGCCGCCACATATTTTGGGATTGAACTGTAGATGGCTACTTCTTTAGAAGCTCTCTTTATTAAAACCCGTAGCGAAAATCGGGCGGCGCTCATCGCTTACATTCCAGCTGGTTTTCCCTCACAGCAGGGGTGTAAGAATGCAATTTCTGCTTTAGCAAGAGCGGGCGTTGATGCAGTAGAAATTGGTTTCCCTTATAGCGACCCAGTTATGGATGGGCCAACGATTCAAGCGGCGGCAAATATCTCCCTCCAAGGGGGCACGGGCGCGGCCGAAGTTTTTTCTACGTTGAACTTTGCCAACCAAGCAGGATTGCCTGCAGTTGTTATGACATATTGGAATCCCATTGAGCGATATGGGGTGGATCGTTTTGCGCAAGAGATTGCTCGCAACGGTGGGTCTGGAGTTGTCACTCCTGATCTCACGATCGAAGAATCTGATGGATGGAAACTTGCTACCCAAGCGGCTGGAATTAACTCCATTTACGTCGTTGCACCAAGTACTACAGATGATCGACTTGCCCGAGTGACCCAGCGTTGTTCTGGTTTTGTCTATGCAGCATCTTTGATGGGCGTGACAGGAACTCGCACCACAATTTCATCTGGCGCGCAGAGCCTGGTTGATCGCATCCGCAAAACCACATCTTTGCCGATTGCCGTTGGCTTGGGAGTTTCGACGCGTGAACAAGTGCGTGACGTTGCTGGTTTTGCCGATGGCGTCATTGTTGGATCAGCATTTATCAAAATTTTGCTCCAAGCGCGCGATGAAGAAGCAGGCCTTGAATCATTGAGCGCGCTGGCGCAAGACTTGGTTGCTGGAGTAAGGCAGGGCAGATGAGACGTTTGAAACCATGGCTTGGCCTGTTTGCTCGCCTGGTACTTGGTGGCGTTTTAGTTACCGCCGGCTATCTCAAAGCCTTTAATCTCAGTCAAGCCAAGATGGCGGTCCGTGCTTATGAAATGTTTCCGATCCCAGTAGCAAATATTTTTGGCCTGGCACTGCCATGGCTGGAAATAGGTGCTGGCTTATTGCTCTTGATCGGGATATCCGTTCGATACGCCGCTGCCTTTGCGGGCGCCCTCATGTTCTTTTTTATTCTTGCTATTTCTCAGGCATGGGCTCGTGGCTTGTCAATTGATTGTGGGTGTTTTGGTGGGGGCGGGCAAATTGATCCCAGTCAGACTAGGTATTTATCTGAGATTGTGCGTGATGCTGGCTTAGTGCTTATTTCTTTCTATTTATTTCGGTACCCTACGAGTCGTTTCGCCCTTGAAAAATTGCCCGAGAACATGATCAACGTTGAGAAGAGAGAAGGATAAATAGTGGCTACGCAATCTGGCAGAGACAAAATCACACGGAACATCGTGATCGGAATGGTCATTTTTGTTGTGGCCATCGGAGTGATCTTTTCTTTCATCGGCAATAAATCAAGCGTTGATGCTGTTATTCCGTCCAATGTTTCCAAGAGCGATGGGTATGGCATTGTCCTCAATGGCGACCTGGAAGGTAAGCCCGTTATCGACCTCTGGGAAGATTTTCAATGCCCAAGTTGCGCGCGTTTTGAAGCGATAAATGGCGCATATATTCAGCAACTCGTAACAGAGAAGAAAGCCAAAGTGATTTTTCACTTACTTTCATTTATTGGGCCAGAATCAATTCTGGCGGCCAACGCTGCAGCCTGTTCATCGGATGAGGGCAAGTACTTACAATTTCATTCATACCTTTATGCCAACCAACCAACTGAAAATTCAGGAAAGTGGACAAGCGTCGGGTTGTTGGAAGCAGGCGCTGCAGTTGGTCTGACTTCCTCTAAGTTCAAGAGTTGTGTGAATGCTGTTACTTACAACGGTTGGGTAACTAATGTTGCCAACGATGGTGCGTCAAAAAATATTAACTCAACGCCAACGGTCCTTGTCAATGGCAAAGAAATTGATCGCAACACTCAATACACTGATCTAACTGCATTTAAGAGCGCAGTTGAAGGTTAGAAGAAACCCTTGATGATTCGATCGATCCCGACACCAAGCATCTCTGCCTTCAGTCTGGGACCACTCACCGTTCATTTTTACGCTCTCTGTATTATTTTGGGAATTGCGATCGCAATATGGCTCGGGGATAGGCGTTATCGACAAGCTGGCGGCGGCAGAAACATTGTGGCTGATGTTGCAATCGTTGCGGTTCCCTTCGGAATCATCGGTGGTCGTCTTTATCATCTCATTACCTCCCCTGATGCATATTTTGGTGCGCACGGTAGGCCCCTTAACGCGTTCAAAATTTGGGAAGGCGGTTTAGGGATTTGGGGGGCAGTCGCCCTCGGAACGCTGGCTGCATGGATCTATCACGAACGTTTGAGAGGCAAGGGCCGCGAAGGATTGCTCTCCTTTTCTTCTTTTGCTGATGCGCTTGCCCCTGGCCTTCTTCTGGCACAAGCAATTGGAAGATTTGGAAATTGGTTCAATGGTGAACTCTTTGGTCGGCCAACAAAATTGCCATGGGGTTTAGAGATTCCGGTCGCACTCCGCCCACAAGGCTACGAAAGTTTCGCAACTTTCCATCCGACTTTTCTCTATGAATCCATCTGGTGTGTCCTTGTTGCAATTCTTTTGATGAAATTGGAACGCACCTTTAAACCTGGACAGAGCTTCCTCTTTTACATCGCTGCTTATTGCGTGGGTAGGTTCTTCATTGAATCTCTGCGGATTGATACAGCACATGCATTCCTTGGATTGCGAGTCAATGAGTGGGTAAGCTTGGCTATTGTTCTCTGGGCAACTCTGCAATTTCGCCGTACTGGACGAGGCGCCAGCTCAGCACCTTCGGATGAATCAGGTACTCTCTAACCATGTCCCTTGAGGCGGTCTATCAACGCAATTTGCACCACCGCACACATCGCGCGGGATGGTTACGTGCTGCGGTGCTTGGAGCAAATGATGGACTGGTTTCAACCGCCAGTTTAATGATTGGCGTATCTGCTGCTAAAGCGGAGGGTTTCCTTATCACCGCCGGTGTTGCTGGCATTGTGGCTGGAGCAATGTCGATGGCAGTGGGCGAATATGTTTCGGTCCGATCTCAAAGTGATATTGAAGAATCAGATCGCCTTTTGGAAATTGAACATCTAGCAGTTGACCCCGAGGCCGAACTTCTCGAACTCGTCCATATTTACATTGATCGTGGCTTAAGTTCTGAGTTAGCTCAAAAAGTTGCCGAAGCCATGCATGAGAAGGATGCGTTAGCGGCGCACTTACGCGACGAATTGGGCCAGCACCCCCACTCCAAAGCGCGACCTGTGCAAGCTGCAATTGCTTCAGCAGCAAGCTTCACTCTGGGAGGTCTCATTCCATTTCTGGGAGCTTTTGCCCCTACTGCTGGGGCGAAAGCGTGGAGCATCGTCGTTTTTACTATGGTTGGACTCTTTGGAACTGGAATAGTGAGTGCGCGAGCTGCAGGCTCCGGGGTCCTGCGTCCCACAATCCGTGTTCTTCTAGGTGGCGCGCTTGGCATGACTATCACTGCTGGAATCGGCTACCTGGTACATCTGAGCGGCATCTAACGAATCCTTGAATCAGATGTTCGGCAAGAAATTCATTCCCCAACTCCGAAATTAATCACACTCCTCTTCATATTAAAAGGTCTCGATTGGCCTCACGTCGGCGAAGATATATTTCAGTGCCTAAGAGAGCAGTGCCAATGAGCAAAACCACAATTGCAAGATTAAACATAGGAGTTGTCACCGAACCGATCACTTTCGGAAGTATGTCAATAAGAAGAGAAGAGCCCGAAGAACTCTTTATAATTAACCCCGCAACGAAGGGTGTGCCAAACTTCAGTATCAGTATTAGAACACCAATTGAAAGCAACTGCCTGCCTGCTGTCTTCAAAACTGCGCGTCCCTTGAGATAAGACAGTGCACCCAAGAGAAGCCCCCAGGCGACCCAAAGTAGCATT
>CAKKQM010000095.1 GCA_919902125.1 Actinomycetes bacterium
TGTCTTAAGAGAACTCTCTCCAATCTGACCGTAAGAAAATAGAGTCTTTGTACCTATTTTCTTTGGATGGGACCAAGGGCAGACTTAAGCCATGGGGAAAAAAGACGAATTACGCTTGAGTCCTGAAGAAGCTCTCGTAAAGTTTGGGCGATTCTTCTCACGTGGTGAAGTTTCATCCGACTTGCAAAGCGTCACAAAGAGTGGTGGCCGCGCTGGTGATGTTTTCTATCGAGATCGCTGGAGTCACGACAAAGTTGTTCGCTCAACTCACGGCGTAAATTGCACTGGGTCTTGTTCGTGGAAGGTCTACATTAAAGACGGCATCATCACGTGGGAGACGCAACAGAGTGACTACCCATCAGTTGGCCCTGATTCCCCCGAATATGAGCCTCGTGGCTGTCCACGCGGTGCGGCTTTTTCTTGGTACACCTACTCACCCACTCGAATCCGCTTCCCCTATATCCGAGGAGTGCTTCTTGAAATGTACCGCGAAGCAAAAACACGGCTCGGAGATCCAGTGTTGGCTTGGGCCGATGTCGTGGATGATCCCGAACGTCGTAAGCGCTATCACCGGGCACGTGGCAAGGGTGGTTTAGTCCGCGCTAATTGGAGTGAAATTTCAGAGATCATAGCTGCTGCACATGTACACACAATCAAAAAGTACGGCCCTGATCGTGTATTTGGTTTCTCTCCAATTCCAGCAATGTCGATGGCTTCACATGCTGCGGGTGCTCGCTTCATCTCTTTGATGGGCGGATCAATGCTCTCCTTCTACGATTGGTACGCTGATCTTCCGGTCGCCTCACCTCAAGTTTTTGGTGATCAGACAGACGTACCTGAATCTGCAGATTGGTTTAATTCTTCTTACCTGATTATGTGGGGATCAAATGTTCCCGTAACACGTACCCCCGATGCGCACTTTATGACAGAGGCTCGTTACCGCGGACAGAAAGTCGTGGCAATCAGTCCCGATTATGCCGACAACACCAAGTTCGCAGATGAGTGGGTTGCACCTCACCCTGGAACAGATGGCGCCCTTGGTATGGCAATGGGGCATGTAATCCTCAAAGAATTCTTTATTGATAAACAAACCCCACGATTCCTTGATTATGTAAAGAAGTTCACCGACCTTCCTTATCTGGTTGCTCTGCGCGAAAAAGATGGAGCATGGGTTCCAGATAAATTCGTAGTTGCATCTGATCTTGGTGATACAACAGAGGGTTCTCGCTTTAAGACCGTAATGCTCGACTCAAGCAATGGAAAAACTTTCGTTCCCAATGGTTCACTAGGCCACCGTTACAACGATTCATCTATGGGTAAGTGGAATTTAGATCTTGAGGGTGTCGATCCATTACTTACTCTCTACGGCACTGCAGATGCCAGTACCGCTGCCGTCTTAATGCCCCGCTTTGACGTAGGCCAGAAGATCTCGGAAAGTGGCGGCGTACTAAAACGTGGCGTGCCGGTAATTCAATTAGGAGATAAGAAAGTCACCACAGTCTTTGACTTGATGCTGGCGCAGTATGGCGTTGCTCGAGAAGGTCTAAACGGAGAATGGCCATCAGGATATGACGACCCAACTCCTTACACGCCAGCTTGGCAAGAAGAGATCACAAGCGTTCCTGCCGTCCAGGTGATTCGAATTGCCCGTGAATTCGCACAGAATGCAGTTGATTCCGAAGGCCGTTCCATGATTTTACTGGGTGCGGGAACTAATCATTGGTTTCACTCTGACACGATGTATCGCACCTTCTTAGCCCTTGTCACACTCACTGGTTGCCAAGGTGTCAATGGAGGCGGCTGGGCGCATTATGTTGGCCAGGAAAAATGCCGGCCAGTTACCGGCTGGGCACAACTTGCATTTGGTGCCGATTGGTCGCGTCCTGCACGCCAGATGATCGGTACTGCCTTCTGGTATGTATCAACCGATCAGTGGCGCTACGACGCGCTCGGTTCAGAATTATTAGCGACGCCTCTGGGAGAAAACCGATTTAAGGATATGACTGCGATCGACGTGCTCGCGCAATCGGCCCGGATGGGCTGGATGCCTTCTTATCCATCGCTCAATCGCAACTCTCTGGATCTGGTTGATGAGGCGCGAGCAAAGGGAATTGAACCCGCACAACATGTCGTAGAGCAACTAAAAAGCGGTGATCTCAAGTTTGCAATTGAAGATCCAGGTGCACCAGAGAATTGGCCGCGCATTTTGACAGTCTGGCGTGCGAACATATTGGGCTCCTCCAGTAAAGGCAATGAGTACTTCCTTAAGCATCTCTTAGGAACTGATAACTCAGTTCGGGCACCAGAGAATTCTCCCGCCGATCGCCCACGAGATGTGACATGGCGAGACGACGCCTCCGAAGGCAAGTTAGATCTTCTCGTCTCGATTGATTTTCGGATGACCAGCACTGGGCTCTTCGGAGATATCTTGCTCCCTGCTGCAACTTGGTATGAAAAACATGATCTTTCCAGCACTGACATGCATCCTTTTGTTCACGCATTTACTCCAGCTATTAACCCGCCCTGGGAAACAAAAACAGATTACGAAATTTTCCAAATGCTTGGTCGCCAAGTAGCGCAGCAGTCAAAGGGGCATTTGGGAGAGCGAGAAGATCTGGTTGTTGTACCGCTGCTACATGACACGCCGGATGCAATGGCAAATCCTGGTGGGGTTGTACTCGACTGGCGCAAAGGTGAAGTCGAACCAATCCCGGGTCAGACTATGCCAAAACTCGTAGTGGTAAAACGCGACTACACCCAACTCGGCGAAAAGATGTCAGCACTAGGTCCTCTGATTGATCAACTTGGTACAAATACCAAGGGCGTTCCAGTCTCTGTGCTTCCCGAAATAGCACTACTGAGTCGGACCAATGGAGTTATCTCCAGCGGAGTTGGCGCAGGCCGCCCGTCGCTCGCGCGCGACGTAGATGCATGCGAAGCAATTCTTGCTCTTTCTGGCACTACTAACGGACGTGTTGCAGTTGCTGGATTTAGAGCGCTAGAGAAAAGAACTGGGCAAAAACTCACTGATCTTGCCCTCGACAATGAAGGCAAGCGGATCACTTTTGCCGATACCCAAGCAAGACCCGTTCCGGTAATAACAAGCCCTGAATGGTCTGGATCTGAACATGGGGGTCGACGTTATACCGCCTTCGCAATAAACGTCGAGCGTCTAAAACCATGGCATACATTGACCGGCCGCCAGCATTTCTTTATCGATCACGACTGGATGAGCGAACTCGGAGAACAACTACCGGTCTTTAGGCCCCCTCTTAATATGTATCGCATCTTTGGCAATCAGGCAGATGGGGTTGAGAAGGAAGTTACCGTTCGCTACCTAACTCCGCACTCGAAGTGGTCGATCCACTCGGAATATCAGGACAATCTCTTCATGCTCTCGCTCTCGCGAGGCGGACAAGAAATCTGGATGAGCGTTGAGGATGCCGAGACAATCGGAGTCAAAGACAATGAATGGATTGAAGCATACAACCGCAACGGTGTAGTCGTCGCAAGAGCATGCGTCTCACATCGAATGCCCGCAGGGACTGTATTTATGTACCACGCAAAAGATCGGGTAGTTGATGTGCCGCTTGCTGAGACTTCGGGTAAACGAGGAGGAATTCACAACTCACTCACGCGTTTGATGCTCAAGCCAACACACTTGATCGGTGGATATGCTCAACTAACCTTCGCCTTCAATTATCTCGGTCCAACCGGTAATCAACGCGACGAGGTCACCGTGATCCGTCGCCGATCCCAGGATGTGGAGTACTAATGAAGGTAATGGCCCAGATGGGCATGGTGATGAACCTTGATAAGTGCATTGGTTGCCACACCTGCTCTGTAACATGCAAGCAAGCATGGACAAATCGTTCCGGACTTGAATACGCATGGTTTAACAATGTCGAGACCCGTCCAGGTCAGGGATATCCACGGCGTTATGAAGACCAAGAAAAAGCAAAGGGCGGTTGGGTTCGTACCCGTGCTGGACGTCTGCGCCTCAAAGGTGGAAGCAAAGCGCGTCGTCTACTTTCAATCTTTTCAAACCCACGAATGCTTAATATCAAGGACTACTACGAACCCTGGACGTATGAATATGACAACTTGATCACTGCGCCGCTTGGTCAACAAACACCAGTTGCGCGACCAAAATCATTGCTCACCGGCAAACCTATGAAGATTGAGTGGTCTGCTAACTGGGATGACGACCTCGGCGGCGGGCCAGAAAATATTGAAAAGGATCCGATTTTACAGAAGCTTGCGGAAGATGTGACAACGAAAGTGAAGCTTGCTTTTGAGGAAACATTTATGTTCTATCTTCCACGCATCTGTGAACACTGCCTTAACCCTGCCTGCGTTGCCGCCTGTCCATCAGGTGCAATATATAAACGTGCAGAAGATGGCATTGTGCTGGTTGATCAACAGCAATGCAAAGGTTGGCGCATGTGCGTCTCAGCTTGTCCATACAAAAAAATCTACTTCAATCACAAAACGGGTAAAGCTGAAAAGTGCACGATGTGCTACCCACGGCTGGAAATTGGATTGCCAACAGTATGTTCAGAAACGTGCGTAGGACGCTTACGCTATCTCGGACTCTTTCTCTACGACGCAGAGAAAGTCTTGGCAGCGGCTTCAATTGAAGACGAGAAAGCACTCTATGAAGCGCAGTTAGATCTTCTCCTAGATCCCAATGATCCTGCAGTGCTCGCTGCAGCTCGCGCCGAAGGAATTCCGGAAGATTGGCTGGTTGCTGCGCAGAAGTCGCCAGTCTATAAATTGGCGAAGGTCTACAAGATTGCTCTTCCACTTCATCCTGAATATCGCACCATGCCAATGGTCTGGTACGTACCACCACTATCGCCCATCGTTGATGTTCTGACGGAGACAGGACATGATGGCGAAGAAGCCGGAAACCTATTTGGAGCAATCGAGGCGCTCCGTATTCCAATTGAATACTTGGCCGAATTATTCTCTGCGGGAGACGTCGACATAGTAACCGGAACGCTTCGCAAACTCTCTGCGATGCGTTCGTATATGAGAGATATCAACCTGGGACGCGAACCGCGTCCAGAAATTCCCGCTGCTGTAGGTATGGATCAAGAATCTATCTACGAGATGTACCGACTCTTGGCAATTGCCAAATATGAAGATCGCTACGTGATCCCTGCAGCGCATTCAGAACAAGCTAAAGAGTTAGAAAATATGGGGTGTTCACTCGATGGGCTTGATGACGGTCAAAAATACGGAGGGCCATTTGGACAAGCATCTGGCAACCCAGTTCCCGTCACCATTGAAAACTTCCACATTATGAAAGACCGGCAAACAAAATGACGATCGCAACTGCACGCATAATTGCTTCAGCGCTACTGGTTTATCCAGATCAGCGCTTTCTCGATCGGCGAGAAGAGTTTGAAACCATCGTCAAGAAACTCGATGGTGCTTTTAGAGAGCCGCTAACTGAATTCTTTGCTACCACCGCGCAGATGTCCCTGGATGAAATACAACGTCACTACGTTGAAATCTTTGACATGCGTCGACGCTGTTCACTTTTTTTGACGTCATGGACTCATGGCGACACCCGCAATCGAGGAATGGCCTTGGTCTACTTCAAAGAAATTTATAAGGATGCTGGTATCTTGCTCACGGACGAGGAGTTGCCAGATCACTTAGCAGTCGTGTTGGAATTCGCCGCCCTGATTAATCCAGTAGAGGGCGATCTCCTTCTAGGGGAACATCGGGCGCCAATTGAATTACTTAAAGATGCGCTGCACTCCACTAAATCTTTCTACGCATCTGTACTCGATGCAGTTGTGGCTACCTTGCCACCAATGACAGCAGAAATTGCCGAACGTGCGCGGACTCTGGCGCTAAGTGGCCCACCAGTAGAATTCGTTGGAATAAGCGGGGCAGTCTCAATCGCACTTGAACCTTTCTCGTCAAATCATCTCCTCGCAGCAGATGGGGCTCGCTAATGAAATCACTCGACATCTTGCTCTGGTCTGTTCTTCCATATATCGCCATCGCATCATTTGGTCTTGGTTTGGTGTGGCGATATCACTATGACAAATTTAATTGGACTACACGATCATCTCAAATCTACGAGGGAAAGTTGCTTCGAATCGCTGGGCCACTTTTTCACCTTGGTCTCTTTGCTGTGATCGGCGGTCATATCGTTGGACTCCTCATTCCTCAGTCGTGGACGGACGCACTTGGCTTAAGCCATGAGGCCTACCACCTAGGCGCAATCACGATGGGCGGAGCTGCAGGTATAGCAACGCTCTTAGGAATTGCCCTTTTAATATATCGTCGACGCACGACGGACACTGTCTTCGCTGCAACAACCAAGAATGACAAGACCATGTACATCTTTCTCGTAGCCACTCTCCTTGCCGGCTCTGGCGCAACGCTCTCAAGTGCTGGCGTTATTGGCGAAGAACATAATTACCGTGAAACGGTTGCGCCCTGGTTTAGATCTATCTTGCTGCTACGACCTGATGGAGCACTGATGGCGCAATCTCCCTTAGCGTTTCGAGTACATGCTGTTGTCGGGATGCTTCTCTTTATCATCTGGCCATTTACTCGCCTAGTGCATGCGATGAGCGCGCCATTTGGCTATATGTTCCGACCTTCCATTATCTACCGCACTCGTGATGAGCAGACAAGTGCCGGTAATCGCAAGGCTCGCCCCGGCTGGGAACGCTCCTAATAGACCGGGAGCGATGGATCAATTTGCTGTATCCATCCAACGATCCCACTATCAAGATGAGTGACATCGGAAAAGCCAGCGTTTATAAGAACTGTTAAGCAGTCCGCAGAGCGACGCCCCGATTTACAATGCAGGATTATAGGAATATCTCGAGGTAGTTCTCCGAGCGCACTTCCATTAAGAAATCCCTCTTTAGGAATCAAGATTGAACCTGGAATTCGCACAATCTCCCATTCGCTTGGTTCGCGAACATCAACGAGTAAGAACTTCTCATTCCCATCCATTTTGGCCTTCAACTCAGCGACGGTAATACTTGAACCCAAACTCGCCACCTGTGTCTCATCGGAGATTGCACCGCAGAATGTTTCATAATCTTCCAGTAATTCCGTTTGCAATGGTGAGGCGCTGCAGATTGAGCAATCCGGATCTTTGCCAATCTTTATCTTTTGATAGCTCATTTCAAGCGCGTCATAAATCATTAATGAACCGATGAGTGGTTCACCAATACCGGTAATGAGTTTTATCGCTTCAGTTGCTTGGATTGCTCCAATTGATGCACAGAGCACACCGAGCACTCCGCCTTCGGCGCAACTTGGAACCATTCCAGAGGATGGCGGCTCTGGATGAAGACAGCGATAGCAGGGTCCGTACTCGGCCCAGAAAACGCTCGCTTGTCCATCGAATCTATAAATCGATCCCCACACGTAAGGTTTTTTCAGAAGTACACAAGCATCATTTACTAAATAACGCGTTGCAAAATTATCTGTTCCATCAACAATTAAGTCATACTGCGAGAAAATCTCCATAACATTTGAAACATCAAGTCGCGCGTTATGAAGTTCAACATTCACGTTGGGGTTGATTTCGGCAATCTTTTCCTTTGCGCTTTCGGTTTTGCTCCTACCAATATCTGATTGACCATGGATGATCTGTCGTTGCAAATTTGATTCATCCACAGCATCAAAATCCACAATTCCAAGAGTTCCAACTCCAGCAGCGGCCAGATACAGCAGCGCCGGAGAACCAAGGCCACCGGCGCCAACACAGAGAACTCGCGCGTTCATTAATCTGCGCTGCCCTGCCATGCCAAACTCGGGGATCACTAGATGGCGAGAGTATCGGCGGAGTTGATCAACACTAAGTTCTTGACCTAGCGCGACCAACGGTGGAATTTTCACAACAATGCCTCTCTAGAGGGTGCCAATGCCTTTATCCATGTATCCATGAACTCTAAGAGTCTTCGCGATGGCTTACAAGTTAAGCGTCGATCCGTTCGCGATTGATATCGGCAGTTGAAATAAATTCTTTACGTGGGGCAACTTCGTTACCCATTAAGAGCTCAAAGATGGCATCAGCTGCGGCGGCATCTGTAACTGTCACGCGACGCAGTGTGCGATGGTCAGGATCCATGGTGGTCTCGCGCAATTGGTCGGCATCCATTTCACCAAGACCTTTGTACCGCTGCAGCGGTTCTTTCCACTTCTTACCGGCCTTAGCAAGATCGCCAAGAACTTTCTTCATCTCTTCATCAGAATATGTGTAGTAGAAGTCGCCTTTTTTGCCCCCAGAACCCATGACTTCAATGCGGTGCAGCGGTGGAATAGCTGCAAATACACGACCAGCATCAATCAGTGGGCGCATATAACGATAAAGCAATGTAAGTAGCAAGCAGCGGATATGTGCGCCGTCGACATCAGCATCGGACATCAAAATGATGCGGCCATAGCGCGCATCATCGAGCTCGAAAGAGCGCCCAGAGCCAGCACCGATAACCTGAATGATTGATGCACATTCGGTGTTATCTAGCATCTGCGAAAGCGATGCTTTCTGCACATTTAAAATCTTTCCGCGAATAGGCAAAATTGCCTGAAATTCTGAGTTACGGGCAGCCTTGGTGGTGCCAAGGGCTGATTCTCCTTCAACGATAAAGAGCTCGGTACGCGAAACATCTTCAGAGCGACAATCAGACAACTTGGTAGGTAGCGATGAATTCTCAAGAGCGTTCTTCCGCCGCTGTAAATCTTTGTGCGCACGGGCAGAGATACGAGTGCGCGCTGCTGCTACGACTTTCTCTAGTATCAAGCGACCGTTGGCCTTATCAATCCGCTTGGTGGTAGCGAAGAATGCCTTCATCTCTTCGGCAACAACGGCTGAAACAATCCTGGTGGCTGCCGCTGTACCGAGAACTTCCTTGGTCTGTCCCTCGAACTGAGGTTCGGACATCCGTACCGTTACGACGGCTGTAAGGCCTTCCATGATGTCATCTTTAATGACATCAGCCTCGCTGTTCTTGAGTGCCTTAGCCGAACGGAGCGCTTCATTGAAAGCTTTCGTGATCGCGCGATCGAAACCTTGTATGTGGGTGCCGCCTTTAGGGGTTGCAATAATGTTGACGAAAGAACGGATTGTGGTCTCAAAACCATTGCCCCACTTCATGGCAATGTCGACGTCCATATCACGTTCAACTTCGGTGGAAACCATATGGCCTTGCTCATCAAGTACAGGCACTGTCTCGGCATAGTGACCACTTCCCGACAAGCGGATAACATCACCGACCGCTTCATCAGGTTGCAGGAATGTGCAATATTCGGAGATTCCACCTTTATGGACAAAAGTTTCAGAAGTCTTCACCTTGGTGCGATTGTCATTAACAATCAGCATCAAACCCGGGACAAGGTAGGAAGTTTGGCGAGCGCGTGCGTAAATCTCTTCTAACTCAAGTTCGGCCTCCTTGAGGAAGATCTGCTTATCGTTCCACCATTTGATCCGTGTGCCCGTGACTTTGGCAGCAACTTTGCCGACAATGCGCAAGCCTGATGCCGGAGTAAATGGAGCATTGGGGCCCTCACCGTCAAAAATTCCTGCCACACCGCGTTGGAATGACATCCAGTAAATCTTTCCATCGCGATCTACTTCAGCATCTAGACGCGACGCAAGTGCGTTAACAACAGATGCACCAACTCCGTGCAAACCACCCGATGCTGCATATGAACTGCCACCGAATTTCCCGCCGGCATGCAATTTGGTGAGGACGACTTCAACGCCCGTTAGGCCGGTCTTTGATTCCTTATCAACGGGAATTCCACGACCGTCGTCATGCACTTCAACAGAACCATCAGATTCGAGATTAATCTCGATTTTCTTGCAGTGCCCAGCAAGTGCTTCATCTACAGAGTTATCGATGATCTCCCAGAGGCAATGCATGAGGCCGCGTGAATCAGTAGAGCCGATATACATACCTGGACGTTTACGGACAGCATCAAGGCCCTCGAGCACCGCAAGATCTTTCGCGGTATAGCTCGCCTCTATGTTTTCATTCAATTTTCTGGCCACGGGCGCAAAGGTTAGCCATCCATTGGTAGATGTAACGGTAAGCGCGCCGCAATTCTCCTCAGAAGAGTGAGTAATGCCTGAGAAATCGTCTCAAAAGTCGATTTTTACATGAGTGACGCATCACACGGTTGAAAAATTTATTCCTATTAACGAGCGGGGAATAACCAATAGGTGGTTTGATGTTACCTACTGCAGAGGCCTAATTTGGGTCGCATGTGAGGAGAACACAATGACTGAGCAGATGATCCTTGAGACCACGCCGCTCAATGCAGTCGATCGTTGCGATCGCTGTGGCGCCCAAGCCTATGTCCGCGCTGTATTGCTCTCAGGTGGCGAACTCATGTTCTGTGGCCACCATGCCAAGGAATATGCAATAGGCCTTAAGCCAATCGTTGCTCACATTCAGGACGAGACCGAGAAGTTAGTCGAGTCTGCCACAATCAGTTAAAAAGCTGGGGCCTCAAAGTTATTTGCTCTATGCGCCCCATCGCAGAATGGCTTGTTTGCCGAATGCCCACAACGGCAGAGCGAAAAATCAGCCTGAGTCTTAACAACATTGCCATCTGCATCAACAAAATCAACAGTGCCAGTTACGCGGATTGAACCGTTTGCCTTGACCTGCATCCTGATGTTCTCGCTCATAAATAATTCCTAAGAGAATTGATGATGAATTAGTCGAGGTAATCGCGCAGAACTTGCGAACGCGATGGATGGCGCAACTTCGACATCGTCTTGGACTCAATCTGGCGAATACGCTCGCGGGTAACCCCGTAAACCTTGCCGATTTCATCAAGAGTTTTGGGTTGGCCATCGGTTAAACCAAAGCGCATTGCCACTACCCCGGCTTCGCGCTCTGACAATGTGTCCAATACAGAGTGAAGTTGCTCCTGCAGCAAGGTGAAAGAGACAGCATCAGCGGGCACAACAGCTTCGGAGTCTTCGATCAAATCGCCAAACTCGGAGTCGCCTTCTTCGCCAAGTGGGGTGTGTAGCGAAATTGGCTCGCGGCCATACTTCTGAACTTCGACAACCTTTTCAGGTGTCATGTCGAGTTCTTTGGCAAGTTCTTCTGGGGTGGGTTCGCGCCCAAGGTCTTGCAACATCTGGCGTTGTACACGTGCCAACTTGTTAATTACTTCAACCATGTGGACCGGAATACGAATTGTGCGAGCCTGGTCGGCCATTGCGCGAGTAATTGCCTGACGAATCCACCATGTTGCGTAGGTCGAGAACTTGTAACCTTTGGTGTAATCGAATTTCTCAACGGCACGAATCAAACCGAGGTTTCCTTCTTGGATAAGATCAAGGAACAACATGCCACGACCGGTGTAGCGCTTGGCAAGAGAGACGACCAGACGCAAGTTAGCCTCAAGCAAGTGATTTTTTGCGCGCTTGCCATCTTCGGCGATCCACTCGAGTTCGCGCTTGAGTTTCTTATCTAATTTCTTTTCAGTTGAAAGTTTTGCCTCAGCAAAAAGGCCTGCTTCAATGCGTGTTGCAAGTTCCACTTCAAGCTCTGCGTTAAGCAGGGCAACACGACCAATCTGCTTGAGGTAATCCTTTACGGGGTCAGCGGTGGCACCAGCAGTCATAACTGTCTGGACTGGTGCATCATCCTCTTCGGAAGCCTTGAGAGTAAACGCATTCTCTTCGGTGCCACTGCTCTCTTCGGCAAGGTTTACAACACGTGGAGCATTGACCTTATCTTCTACTAATTCATCAGTTGCAACTTCGGCAACAAGAGCATCAAGATCTTCTAATTCGACTTCTTCAAGTTCTACATCTTCGCCATTAATCTTTACAATGGCAAACACAGACTTGCTCGCCTTCGTTGGCGTAACAGGCGCAACTGGTGGTGCGACCAACGCATACTCTACTTTTTTCAGAACGCGATTGGGACTGCCCAGACCATGTTTACGCAATTTCTCTGTAAGTGTTGCAACAACTGTAATGAGTTCGCGCGCCTCATCAACGAGTGGCTTATCAACCTTCTTAGGAATTCGATTGAGGATAAGTACTCCACGAGCTGCAAGTTCCTCAGTCACTTCCTTCTGTCGCAAAATAGCTTCTTTAGCACTAATAATTAAACGTACGTCAGCGGCTGTTAAATCTTTCTTCCGTTCAATTTTCTTAACGGGAATTTTCTTTGCCGGAGCTTTTTTCGCTACCGCCTTCTTGACAATTGCCTTCTTTGCTGGAGCTTTTTTTGCAGCGGACTTATCCTGCGCAGTTTTCTTTACAACCGCTGTCTTGGCCCTGTTTTTGAGCGCACTAAGAGAAGCCACATCAGTCCTTTTGTTTGACTTCGCTAAATTGATCTCTGCCGATCAATCGCGAAGAAGCGATGACTATATTATAAATTGTCCACAGGATAAATGCACATCGAAAACCCGTATTTGCGGGTTCAAACTCTCTACCCAAGCGTAAGAGCGTGGCGGATGACCTCACCGACTGCCTCAACTTCGACCAAAAACCCATCATGGCCAAAAGGGGATGAGATTGTGGCCAAGGCAGCAGCCGTAGGAACCAACTCTGCAATCTCGGCCTGTAAGCGTGGCGGAAAGAGTCGGTCTGTATCAATCGAGACCACGACAGTAGGGACTGTGATAGCCGCGAGCGCTGCTACAACTCCCCCACGATCGCGACCAATGTCGTGCGAATTCATCGCCTCAGTTAGCACGATATAGGTGTTGGCATCAAAACGGTTGGCCAATTTCTGCGCTTGGTGGTCGAGGTAGGACTCAACTGCGTACCTGCCTGTCTCATCTCCCTGCAACTGACGACCAAAACGCAGATCCATCTCGGCTTCGGTGCGATAGGTCAGGTGGGCAATGCGACGAGCAATCCCCAAGCCTTCACGTGGGCCGTGTTCTCTATCGTAGTAATCCCCACCGTAATAATACGGGTCAGTCTTGATTGCGCGAATTTGAATTGCCGCTGTGCCAATTTGATCCCCGGTTGCCACCGCAGAAGAACCGATCGTGCAGATTGCGCCAATACGTTCTGGCAACTGCGCCGCCCATTCAAGAGAACGCATCCCTCCCAGTGACGGTCCAACAGCCAAGCGATATTTCTCGACACCAATCGCATCGCTAAAGGCAACTTCTGCTGCCACCATGTCGCGAATGGTGATGGTGGGAAAGCGCGATCCATAACGCTTTCCATCGGGTGCAAGACTTGATGGACCGGTACTTCCTTGACAGCCGCCAATAACGTTGGGGCAGAGAATAAAATACTTATCCGTATCAAAAGGCAACCCTGGCCCTACCATCGATGGCCACCATCCAGAGACATCAGACCACCCAGTGAGTGCATGATTGACGAGGATTGCGTTATCGCGCGCAACGTTGAGAGTGCCCCAGCTTTGATAGCAGATCGTCACGTCAGCAAGTACTTCACCGTTTTCTAACAGGAGATCGCCGATCCTGACGAACTTACGCTCACCAGGATCGTCTCCCTCTAACCACGCACCAGTGACGTGAGACGATGCCGATAAAGCCATATAAAAACCTCCGCGCTTGCTGGTAACAAATTACCAACCTGGTCTTCACCCGGAGCACCCCACCGCGATGGAGGGTTGCCGTCCAGTTAGCCGGGGCTCGTACCTGGAACTCGTGACCTAGCGGCAATTCTACGCGATGGGGTGGCTTTAGCGAAAATAGGTCCTTAGCGATCGAAAATCGCCGCGCAGACTTTAGGGTGCAGGTCTTTGCGCATCTGGGCAAAGGACTCGGGAGGCCAGCCAGCACTAAAGACGCGACGTAATAACGTGGCCAGAGAGTAGACAGGGTCATCTTCTATCGCCCGATCAAGGCAGCGATGAGCAAGAGCGCCCTCGCCTCGTTCATAAGAGAGCGCACCTAATAAAGAGGCAATAGGTGCAACAAAGCCACCAGGAGCAATACGGAGCAGATAGCGCCACATCGCCCAATAGATATCAAGCGTTGCATCATCATGCGATCCCAGCGCAAAGTCACGTACTTGGATATCGCTCAAGCCACCAATGACGCGCGCAGATAACTCTTGATCGGCAGTTATATCT
>CAKKQM010000096.1 GCA_919902125.1 Actinomycetes bacterium
GCGAGACGATCCAAAGGTGTGATTTTTTCTGCTGGCATACCTTGATCAGATAGATAAGCATTTACCAACGCGTTGCCGAACTTATCTGGAAGTGCATCGGCGAGCATCGCAGGGAGTCGGTAATAAGTAATTGGATTTAATTGCGGAAAGACGAAAACCTCAGAACGATTTGGCATATGCAATGGAGCAAGAGAGCGTCCACTGGCAATCCATTGAGAGTCGTATTCAAATGCATAGAACCCGATTGACGGGTCAAGAGTCGCCGCACCAACCAAGTGATCCCACGCATGAACTTCGACCAGATCGACCTGCTGGTAATTCATTTGGTAGGAACTGTTTTGTTGGGACGGACGCGTTTTCGAACCTTGTTAGCTTGTGACTTACGTTCGCGCAGCAACTTCATGGGACTGAGACTTGGTTCTGGCGGTGCCAGCAAAGTGAGCCATTCAGATCTCTCAAGTGCGCGGACGACCAGGATTAGGGTTCGAATCGATGATCCACCCCCCAGCTCTAAATTCTTAAGAGCCGATAAGGAGATGTTCGCGGCATCTGCGAGATCTCGCTGAGTGAGGTTCTGGCGTATACGCAAATGGCGTACGCCCCTGCCCAATTCAACTTCCCACTCCTCTGTTGAACGGAGAGACGGCTGGAATTCCACCTTTTATCCTCCTTTTCTTCACCTTTATGGTTGTTATTCTGACCCTAAACATTTATTCTGTCAAGAAACAGGGGGAAATAGGTCAAAAAGAAACCATTAAGTAGGAATCATGCCACTGATAGTTGTAATTCCACCCCAGTCCTTGCGATTATTTCGGGATCTGGCCAGAAGACCACCAACTACTTCACCAAGCCAATTTCGCAGACAAGTTACTGAGCTCGGCAACTTCGTAGAATTTCTCTGCGTGGGCTAGTCGAATACGAGCGTGTTTTTAATCGCACGCCTCGGTTCGGCCTTCATTCTTGGGACTCATGACGCCGACTCCGCTGATCCCTCCCGGTAAGACGCCCAGGTTGTTGGTCATATTGGCGATGATGGGCGGATAGCCAAAAGCCAGCAAGGCCGGAAAAGTAATGAGCGATCCAGATCCCACAACGGTGTTGATGGTTCCAGCACCGATACCAGCTATAAAGGGAATCCCAACTTCAAAAAGTCTCATTGCTTGAATTGGGGCTTTATCGGAAGGCCACATGGAACAAAAATCAAGGTCATTTCCTCACTCGTAAAGCCGGGTTCATGAAAAATAGTGGTGGAGGTGAGGGTGTGCAGTTTCTTGGCACTCAGACGTATGTCTCCAGACATAGAGGACGTTTTCTAGATCTAGTTCGTGGGTCTATGAACTACTCAAAAGCGAGGTGACCTTCTGGTCGACTAATGGATACATGCCACCGAAATGTGCGAGTCAAAATTAAACCTATAACCCATAATCCCATTGCGGGAATATGGGTTATAGTTGAACCATGAAAGTTGATGAAGTGATGATCACAATAGAAACTGACGAACGAAGCCGGGTTGTATTACCTGGGTACTCCAAAGTTCGATTCATTATGAAAAAATTGCCAGGAGGTTCGATTCTCCTCGAACCCGCCGTGGTGATGTCCACTGCACAGGTGGAGTACTTGACTACTCCAGAATTACGCGAACTCCTGACTAGCGCAGCAGTTTCAAAAACCGTAAATCGTCCGCGCCGCCAACCCAAACCTGAGTAATGGTTGCCGCAGAACCATTTGATAGTTATTCAGAAATCGCGGATCAACAACTTGATGATCTTGAAAGTAAAACCGATGTGCGTCTCTACAACGAAGTTATAAAAGTTTGCAATCAAATTTTCGATGAACCAGACAGCATAAAGAAGTTTCCTTCCGTGATTACAACTATGGAAGGACTACGTTTTTCTACGTCCGTTCCAGGGGGATATCCGTATAGGGTTTATTGGTCAATGTCGATGGAAGGCCTTGTTCGTATTGAGGCCGTCTTCGTCTATACGAATTGATTGAATATGGAGCCAAGTATAAAAAAATGAACGTACTCCTAGAATCTTTTCCGAATAAAATTGAATTCAACTCAGAAGTATCTTTCGAATACATTCTTTGGTGATACCTCAA
>CAKKQM010000097.1 GCA_919902125.1 Actinomycetes bacterium
CAAAGTTGACCCAAATTTATGAAGGCACAAATCAAATTCAACGGATCGTGATGGCGCGGAACCTGCCGAAAAGTTAAGTTCTCAGCGGGTGAAACGCACAATGAGATCTGGGGTAGCAGCAGCGGAAAGCCGAACATCGTGTTCTTCGCGTGGCAGGGGTTCGCCAGTTATTTCACCCGAATGAACCAGCCCAACTTTCCAACCAGGCATCGAGACAAGGGCGCGGTCATAAAACCCCCCACCTTGCCCTAGACGATAGCCATCACGGTCAATATGAAGTGCCGGAACAATTACTACGTCAATTGATGAGATATCTGTTAAAGGTGGCCCAATTGGCTCCAATAGTCCTTTTGCCTCCACCAATGTAGATGCATCGCCGCTCCACTCCACCCACTGCAAAACTTTGCCGTCTACTCGGGGCAGTATGAGATTTATACCTCTTTTGAGGAGCTCGTGATTAAGTTCTTCCGTGTCTGGTTCATCCCTACGTGAGATGTAAGTCGCAATTATTTTCGCAGATTTAATTTCCGGGGCAGATAAAAGGAGCGAAAAGGATGCAGGTATGAATCGATCCTGTCGTTCACGACGAAACCGTTTGCGCAGTTCCGCTTTTTTGTTAGCCATCATCACTCAAATCCCCTAGAAGTATTGATTAAACAAGTATGGTTCTGATTATGTCAGAACAGATCCGGGTAGATGAGTTTCTTACCTCCTTGCTTACAATCTGTCGTCCCCTGGCTTCATTTGAAATGCCACTGCTGGACGCGCATGGTGCGACTCTCGCCGACGATGTATATGCGGGCGAACGCCTAGTTATGCACTCTGGTGTCAGAATTAGGGCGACCCATATTGGTCTGGCAGCTTCGATCGGTCTTGGTCATTTACCAACCCGTCCACATCCACGCGTGGTTGTACTTTCGGCCGGTTCAGATCTTGTTGAACCAGGGAAATTGCTCGCCGGAAACGAGGAATATGAAACTAATTCCTGGTTATTAACCACGGCTGTACGCGAAGCCGGTGCTGTTGGTTATCGAGTGCATTCAATTCCAGATGATGAAGAAGAACTTAAGGCGGTAATAGAAGATCAGTTGGTCCGCGCAGACCTTGTTGTCGTCAGCGGCGAACGAGGGGATGATTCATTTGACCTCATTACGCGCACCCTAAGCACCCTTGGTGAAATTACAACTGTTGATTTAGCCGTGGAAAATAGCGGGCGACATAACTTTGGTCAGATCGGTCCCGATCGCACACCTGTCGTGACGCTTCCTGGTGACCCGATCGCGGCTTATATTTCGCTAGAACTCTTTGTCCGTCCGATGATCAGAACGATGCTTGGCTCAGGCAATATTCATCGACCTTGCGTTAGAGCAAGGCTAGAGAAGTCGATTGCATCCACCGCTGGTGCGCGCTCCTACCTTCGCGCATTTTTGTCGGAAGATAGCAAGTTGGTCCGAGTGATTCCAGACCAGGAAGAGTTATCGACGCTCTCAGATGCCAACGCGCTTATTGCAATACCGGAATCAGATACCGAACTTGATGCAGGGGCTGAAGTAAATGTTGTTGTTTTGCGCCGCCGGTACTTCTAGACTCTCCAGGATATGTCAGAGCTTAGCCGTGGCAGATGGCCCGTAATCCTGACCTCGGGCGATATCACGCTGCAGCCATTGCGGTTGCGAGATCGAAAGCAATGGAATTTAGTCCGCAATATCAATCGAGAATGGTTGGCGCCATGGGAAGCCACCCTTCCAAACGTTCCTGGTGAAGATTCATTCACGGACCTACCTACATTTTTTCATATGGTGAGTGCGCATAACCGAGAAGGTCGTGCTGGCCGTTCTATCTCGCTGACTATTTGGTTTCAAGACAGGCTTGTAGGTCAGATCACTATGGGCGGAATCATATTTGGTGCCTTACGAGGGGCACATATTGGATATTGGATTGATAACAGATATGCCAACCAAGGAATCACTACGAAGGTTGTGGAGATGTTGACGCGTTATGGGTTTGATGTGTTGTTTTTGCACCGGATTGAAATCAACCTCCGCCCTGAAAATAGTGCCTCCAGGCGAGTGGCGGAGAAATCTGGATATCACCTAGAAGGTGAACGACCCCGATTTCTCCATATTGATGGCCAATGGCGTGATCATCTCTGCTTTGTTCGGGAGAACCCAGAAGTTTCCTAAGAAAGCCCAAGAAAGATGGCGGTGAAATTATGTGCGAATTGTGCGCGTAAATACCCGATAGGTCCGATTTCTCCCTCTATCTTTATACATCATGGCATCTGGACTTATTTATATAGCCATCGTGGGGATGTGGGTCGCCTACTTCGTGCCGCGATGGGTCCATAGCCACGACGAATTTTCTGGAAAATCTGTTGAGCGTTATAAGAGCGCGCTACGAATTGTGGCAAGTAGTACAGGTACCGAGTCCGATACAAGTGGAGTAATTCATACTGATCTTGATCATGAATCCAAAGTTGCACAGATGTTATTGCGCCGCCGAATTGTTTTTGGCTTGCTTACATTAGCATTCGTTATTTCTCTTGAAGAAGTAATTTTTAATTCCGTGCCGTATACATATTCTTTGTTGCCTTTGACTGGTTTGGCAATCTATGTCGGCCATGTTCGTCGTCAAAGCCTCGCCCAGCGGTTACATCGCCGTCGTGTTATGCAATTGCACCGAACAGCTGCAGGTGTATCTGGAACAAACTTGTCTCAAGTGATCGCACCAAAAGAAATACGCGAACACTGGATACCATTACATGAGCGCGAACTTGGCGGGGTTGTCATATTGCCAAAAGGTTCTGCCCAAGAACGAAATTTATGGAAACCGAACCATGTTCCAGTGCCAACATACGTGAACGCGCCCAAAGCGATTGTTCCAAAGCGTGTTATAGATTTAACAATTCCTGGCGCTTGGTCGGATGAACAAGAACGCCTTGCACTCGAAGCACTTGCAGCAGCCGCCCCATCACGCGATGAAATCTTTGATCAACAATTAGCGGATGAAGCTGTCGCACGGTTGCATCAAAATCGCGCCTCGAACGGGTAGTTTTTCGCCTCTGCGTACAGGGTGCTAACCTGCCCTTCACGATCTGGTCTATGACTGGGGCTGTAGCGCAGTTGGTAGCGCGCCTCGTTCGCAACGAGGAGGTCAGGGGTTCGATTCCCCTCAGCTCCACCAAATTTGATTTCCGCAAGAAGTTGCATGGCGAGTTTAGAGAGTAGGTGGACTCTTTCGCCTCCCATATCCCTATGGTGTACTTCTCTATGACCTACAATACTTTTATCATTACGTCGAATCGGAGATAGTGATGGAAATCAACATCACTTATTTTGCACATGGCACAACAACTGACAACGAAAAAGGAATTTCATCCGGCTGGTTTGATGCCGAACTTTCTGAATTGGGTGTCAAGCAGTCAATCGAACTAAAGGACCAAGTTAAAGATAAGACATTCGACGTTGTGTTCTGCTCTGACCTAAAAAGAGCTGTCGATTCAGCAAAATTAACATTTGGGGGAATAGCGCCAGTTATCTCGGATGCAAGGTTACGCGAGTGCAACTATGGCAAATACAACGCTCAATCATCCGGCATTGTCGAGTCAATGCAGCAAAAAGCGATAACGGAAAGATTTCCTGACGGGGAAAGTTATGAAGATGTAAAAGTGAGGATTGACGATTTTCTTAAATTTATAAAACAGAATTATAAGGGAAAGAGTGTCGCCATAGTTGCGCATAAGGCCACGCAACTTGCGCTTGATGTTTTGCTCAAGGGGAAAACATGGGAGGAAGCTTTTGCGGAAGATTGGCGAAAAATTAAAGCATGGAAGCCAGGTTGGGAATATATTTTGGAATAAATTACCCCAGACGCCATCTCTGTCATCTATTGGACGCGTGATGAGGCGTAGTTTAGTCTGAAACTTTGGGCGGTTTTAAATCCAAGATGGCAGCCACATCCTATGAGACCACGCGTCGTAGGAAACCTCCTCGAGTTTCAAGAGGAGCCGACGGCAACGCAGTACAACATGTCTCGCGCGCAATGATCAGAAAAGCAGCGGGTTTAATCCCAGTTCTCGGAGATTCTATGTCCAGTCTACTGGACATAGAAATGCCCAGGTGCTACTCTTTCTATGTCCAACTTACTGGACATAGCATTCTCTGCGAGGACGGTACCGATTATGAATTTATTAGATCGCCCACTGGCGTTGTTTTACGACGCTACCCGCGCTCGGGTGCTTGATGCCTTACTTTCTTCATCCGAAGCGATGAGCGGTAGGCAAATTGCTCGACAAACAAACCTGTCTCCAACTACCGCAAATGGCGCGCTCGCGGAACTCGAAAATCGTGGATTTGTCAGATCGCGACCTCATGGAAGAGCAAACCTCTGGTCACTCCAAGGCGACAACAAACTTGTTCAGCAGATTCGCATGTTTGCTAGGGTGCAGGACGAGATTGCTGGTGAGGTTGTAGCCGATGCATTGGGATCGGAGCCCATTTCAATAACTCTTTTTGGTTCAACAGCTCGAGGAGAATCTGGCGCAAATAGCGACGTAGATCTACTCATTGTGTCAAAGGATCGCCAACAGGACTTGCTTTTTCGACGGCGCGCTTTTGTTGCCGAAAAAGCGCTGCATCAAATAATTGGTCGGCCGGTTGAAGTTACGGTCGTTCGCAAAGACACTCTTTCCTCCGATAAGATCTCAGGATTCGTACGTGCGGTGATGAAAGATGGCCGAACTTTACGAGGTTCAAGCATTGAAAAGTTGGTCTCCTAAATGGCAAAAACTGAGTCCGCTGACCCAACCGGCACCTCGATTGCTCTTTCGCAACTTCGACAAATGATTATTGGCGCTGAGTGTGAATTGTCTTCTGGAAGGCCGCACGCATCAGGAACTTTGGCTGTTGCTGGAGCCGTTCGTGCGGTTGATCTGATTTGTGACGCTTCTTTAGGTCATCACTCAATTGCGGCCAATCACCGCGATGCAATTGTTCCACTTGCAACCATTCCGGGAATTGATGACTTGGTTGAGGACTTTAGTCTCTGCCATACTCACAAAACTGGATTTAACTACGCTGCTTCAAATCTTGATCATCAAGATGCTAAAGATGTCTTGGATGCCGCTCGACGCCTCTTTGCCAAAGCGATCATGGGAATAAAGGAAGCAGGTTGGTTTCCGGAAGATTTGGACGAGGATGACTTTGACCTTTTTAAGTTGGAGTAAATGCAATAGTGGCCCTGTTCCTACTGGTCAGAGCAAAGGTTAACTAGTCACTGCTGGAACTCTGGGCGGTTTTAAATCCAAGATGGCAGCCACATCCTATGAGACCACGCGTCGTAAGAAATGACTGAAGCGTTAAAGAGCGGCAAGAAATAAAAGAAATTCAGCGCGATTACGAGTACAACGAATCCAACGATGAGTCTTCGATTTCTTGATTGGGGTGCCACTCCGAGAAATTTCTTTGCGCAATAAACAAGAGCAAGTATTAAGAATGGCTCAAAGACAATTGCATAGAAACTAAAGACAGTGCGTTTTTGGAAGAAAAACCATGGCAGATATCCGGCCACGATTCCTAGCAAGATAAACCCGGCCACTTTATCAATCTCTCCTTTAAGAGCGCTTGATATCCAGAATCCAAAGACCACTGCGATTGCCAGAGTTCCTAACCACCAAAGAATTGGCGTTCCTAGAGCAAGGACTTCTTGTGCGCATTGTTTTGCCCCGCAGGTGTTGGGAGATGCATAGAAGAATGATGTTGGCCTTGCCATAACCAACCAACTCCAAGGATTGGCTTGGTATGAATGGTGCTGCGTCAGGGTTGTGTGGAAATGCCATATTTCAGCGTGGTAGTGCCAGAGTGAGCGGAGCGAGTCGGGAATGAATTTCCAGGCAGACGGATGAGTCTGCGCCCATTGACGATCCCATCCCCTTGCGCTCATAAACCAACCTGTCCAACTGGCGATGTAAACCCCAAGTGGCAGTACGGAAAATTGTGCAACTCGTTTAAGAATTGTTTTTAAAAGTTCCCTACTTTCTTCGGCACGTGAGCGGATGTAATCTTGATAAATTAAAATTAATGCAAACGCGGCCAAGAAATAGATTGCACTCCATTTTGTTCCTATCGCCAGACCAAACCAGATTCCAGCGAGCCAGTAGCGCTCTTTGAGCCATGCATAGACCGCGAGCAATATAAAGAAGGTAAGGAAGAGGTCAAGGAGTGCGGTTCGAGAATGCACGAGATGGAGACCATCAAGAGCCATCAAGAGCGCGGCAAGGGTGCTGAGTGATTTTGAGCCGAAGAGCCGTTGGGCAATTAGCGCAACGAGGTAGATCGTGATGGCACCGACAAGCGCACTACTAATACGCCAGCCAAATTCATTGTTGCCAAAGAGTTTGACACCTAGGGCAATGCACCACTTGCCAACTGGTGGATGAACGATAAATTCAGGCGATGATCCAGTGACCTCTACACCGTAATGGAGAAGATCTCTCGCCCCGTCGACGTAATAAACCTCATCAAAGGTATAACCTTTTGGCGTGGCTAGATGCCACATGCGCAACCAGAAAGAGAGGATCGCGATAAGAAGGGGTGCCATGTCGTTAGCCTAAGGGCGTAAGGAAGAATTCCTGAGAGGATTGCACCATGGGATTGATTCTGGCCGCAACTCCTTTAGGAAACCCTGGTGATGCCAGCGTGCGACTCAAGGCAGCGATTGAAACGACGCAGATAGTAGCGGCGGAAGATTCCAGGAAGTTTCATCGCTTGTGCGCTGACATGGGAGTTGAGTTCAAAGGTCGCGTAATTTCATTCTTCGAGGGCAATGAACAAGAGCGAACGCCAGAATTACTAGCGATGCTCCGTTCTGGCGCTACCGTGCTTGTTGTATCTGATGCCGGAATGCCAACAATCAGCGATCCTGGTTACCGTTTGATGCGCGGCGCAATTGCAGAAGGTATCTCTGTCGCCGTAATTCCCGGACCCAGTGCGGTCACTATGGCTCTTGCACTCTCAGGTTTACCCACAGATCGCTTTCTCTTTGAAGGTTTCTCGCCACGAACCGCAGGTGCGCGCCAGAAATTCTTCGAGGAACTTCGTTTTCAAGAGCGGACAATAATTTGGTTTGAAGCCCCGCATCGATTGGCTGATTCGTTGGCAGATGCAGTGGCTGTTTTTGGACAAGCCCGGCCCGCAGCAATCTGTCGTGAGATGACGAAACGATATGAGGAAACCATCCGAGGAAGTTTGGGCGAACTTTTACTCTGGTCTCAGCGCAATGAAGTTCTTGGTGAGATAACAATGGTCTTGGCCGGAGCGCCGAAAGATTCGGCGGATATCTCTGCCTCCGCCATGGTTGCTCGGGTTAAGGAATTTGAGGGCGCAGGCATGGATCGGAAATCTGCAATTGCCGCCGTAGCTGAGGAATTCTCTATCGCAAAGCGCATTGTATTTGCAGCGGTAGTCGATGCAAAATCAACCTCTAAGATAGCCACGTGACCCGAGCACCTGCTAAAGCGTTCTATTTGACGACGCCTATTTATTACGTCAACAATGCTCCCCACATCGGCCATGCCTATACGACGGTGGCCGGAGATGTCCTGACTCGCTGGCACCGCCAGAAGGGTGAATCTGTCTGGTATTTGACAGGGACGGATGAGCATGGCGAAAAAATTATGCGTACTGCGATTGCCAATGGTCTCACTCCGCAGGAGTGGGTGGATAAGCTCGTCGAAACCGAGTGGAAGCCAAGTTGGCGCTTGCTCAATATTGCAAATGATGACTTTATCCGCACCACTGAGGTTCGCCATACGGAACGAGTTCAGCGTTTTCTACAGAGTTTGAAAGATGCGGGATATATCTACGCCGGGAGATATGAAGGTCCTTATTGCGTGGGATGCGAAGAATTTAAACTTCCCGGCGACTTAACAGAGAGCGGTGACGAGAAACTCTGTTCAATGCACGGCACCCCTGTCGAAATCGTAAAAGAAGATAACTGGTTCTTCCGACTCTCTGCGTTTGTGGAGCCGTTGCTTGAGCACTATCGCAAAAATCCTGATGCATGCCAGCCAGAGAGTGCTCGAAATGAAGTTCTTTCATTTCTGAAAAGCGGTGTTACGGATCTGTCAATTTCACGATCCACCTTTGACTGGGGCATTCCCGTTCCGTGGGATCTTAAACAAGTTTTTTATGTCTGGTTCGACGCTCTTCTCAATTATGCAACGGCCGTTGGTCTAGGTGACGAACCTACGAGCGAGGGCGGTAAGAAATTTGCGCAAGTCTGGCCCCCCGACGTTCATTTAGTTGGAAAAGAGATTCTCCGTTTCCATGCGGTTATTTGGCCTGCGATGTTGATGGCCGCTGGGCTAGCTGTGCCTAAAAAGGTTTTTGCGCACGGCTGGCTCTTGGTCGGTGGCGAGAAAATGAGCAAGAGCAAACTCACTGGAATTGTTCCCAGCGACATTACTGATCACTTTGGTGTAGATGCATTCCGTTATTACTTTTTGCGTGCTATTCCTTTCGGAAGTGATGGTTCTTTCTCTTGGGAGGATATGAGCGCTAGGTACACAAGCGAACTTGCTAACGATTTTGGCAACCTTGCATCTCGTTTGACAGCAATGGTTGAAAAGTATTGTGCTGGAATATTGCCTGCAATTAGTCATGATTCAGAGTTAGAAGCAGCCCTCGTTGTGACGGTGGAGAAGGCTGACGCGGCGATCTGTGCCCTTGATTTTCAAGGCGGAATCAACGCAATTATGGAATTTTGCAAGCGCGTCAATGGCTATGTCACCGAGAAAGAACCATGGAAACTTGCCAAGGATCCTGCAAATAAAACAGAACTTGAATCAGTTCTGTATAACACCGCAGAATCTCTACGAGCCTTGGCTGTTCTGCTTAATTCAGTAATGCCGGGCACGTGTGGAATCCTTTGGCAGAGTTTGGATGCGGATGAAATGTTGGGCGCGATCGATAAGCAGCGGATCGATCACGTTGCAACATGGGGCCAACTGCCAGAAGGTGCCCTGATTACAAAGAGTGCGCCTCTGTTCCCGCGCTTAGATATAAGCGAGTAATTGCGATGGCAGATCGCCACAATAGAGATATTGATCGTCCACTTGCACCACTTCCTGAGCCATTACCAGTTCCAACGGTGGACTCCCATGCCCATATTGAAATAATTACAGATACGGCCCCAGATTCACCCGAAGTTGAAGAAGTTCTAGCCCAAGCTAAATCCGTTGGTGTAGATCGCGTTCTGCAAATTGGTTATTCAGCAGAGCAGTCGCGCTGGTCTGTTGCTGCAGCCGAGCATTGGAATGATTCAGTTCTGGCCGCAGTCGCCCTACATCCCAACGAAGCACCAGTTGTTGAAGATCTCGACCATGATTTAGCAATCATCGCGGAATTAGCGCAACATCCGCGTGTCCGCGCAATTGGCGAAACCGGACTGGACTATTTTCGCACGCCTGTCGAGTTGCGAGGACGCCAGCAAGAATCATTTAAGTGGCACATTGAACTTGCTAAGAAAACCAATAAGGCTCTGGTTATCCATGATCGTGAATCACATGAGGACATACTCTCTATTTTGTTAGAAGTGGGCGCCCCACCACAAACAGTTTTTCATTGCTTCTCTGGTGATGTTGATATGGCAAAGAGATGTATTGATCGAGGTTACATACTCTCTTTTGCCGGCACGATAACTTTCAAGAATGCACCTCAATTGCGCGAAGCGGTTAAATTGGTTCCGATTGAACAATTACTTGTAGAGACTGACTCACCTTTCTTGACTCCAAGTCCTCACCGAGGAAAACTGAACACGCCAGCACAGATCGCAAACATTGTTCGTGCCATGGCGCACGAGCGCGGAGATGATCTGGCCGAGTTAGCAAGCGCACTCGGGACTAACGCCGAACGTATCTTTGGTTCGTTTTCCGCATGAGCCTCCTTGGTGCTGCCGAGATTCGAGTCCTTGCTGCTGAACTCGACTTGAAGCCCGCAAAATCCCTGGGACAGAATTTCGTTATTGACGGGAATATCTGTCGCAAAATTGTGAGATTGGCTCAGGTTTCCTCCGATGATGTTGCACTTGAGATTGGTCCTGGTCTTGGTTCTTTGACCTTGGCACTACTAGATGAGGCAGCCGCAGTCGTGGCTGTAGAGATTGATCAGCGATTAGCGCGGCAACTTCCAATAACCGTCGCGGCGCATTCATTACGAAAAGAAAACCTTACAGTGATTAATGAAGATGCCCTCCATATTTCGTATTTACCGCAGGCGCCAACTGTGATGGTCGCAAATTTGCCTTACAACGTCTCCGTCCCTGTCTTGTTGCACTTTTTAGAAAGATTTCCAACGCTCCGTTCTGGTGTCGTGATGGTGCAGGCCGAAGTTGCCGATCGTCTTATCGCAAGACCAGGTACGAAAGATTATGGAATTCCTAGTGTGAAAGCGGCCTGGTGGGCGCAGATGTCTCATGTGGGCGCAGTTTCGCGTTCGGTTTTCTGGCCTGCTCCCAATGTTGATTCCAAATTAGTTGGATTTGTCAGGCGCCAGACTCCCGGAGATGATGCAATGCGCCGGGTGGTCTTTGCAGCGATCGATGCAGCTTTTGCGCAGCGTCGGAAGATGTTGCGCTCGGCTCTGGGCAGTTGGTTAGGAAGTTCGGCGATTGCCGAATCGGTTTTAGTAAAAGCCGGCATTGACCCCAAACTTCGTGGCGAAGCGCTGGAGATTGAGGACTATTGCGCCATTGCAAACGCCCTGCGTGATTTGGCAATAGAGTTTTAACATGACCCCACTGGTACCGAACTGCGTCGTTGTGCGCGTTCCAGGAAAAGTTAATCTTCAGTTATCTGTGGGACCTAAAGAGGATGATAATTTTCATGGTGTAGTAACTGTTTTTCAAGCAATCTCACTCTTTGACGATGTCACGGTGGTGCGAGGTGATTCTGGAACGGGTATCTCGGTCCAGATCTTGGGTGATCACACCCATGGAGTACCAAGTGATGGAACAAATCTTTCAGCCCGCGCTGCAGCGTTGATGTGCGAAAAATACGACCTACCTATGGATTTAAGTATTGAGATTAAGAAATCTATTCCTGTCGCTGGCGGAATGGCCGGTGGCAGCGCAGATGCCGCCGCAACCATTGTCGCAATCGATGCGCTCTTTTCACTTGGTTTATCTCGTGACGAGATGCACGAGATTGCAGCGATGCTCGGCAGTGATGTGCCGTTTATGCTGGCTGGCGGTACTGCTGTTGGTCGCGGCCGGGGAGATCAAGTAACTTCCGCGCTTTCACGCGGCACTTACCACTGGGTACTTGCGCTTTCAACGGCTGGACTTTCTACCCCAGCGGTTTATGGTGAATGTGATCGCTTACGTGCGGGTATGGATGTTGCGACCCCACATGTAAATGATCAATTATTACAAGCACTTCTTGCGGCAGATCCTGTTGCACTTGGCAAAGGTCTTATCAATGATTTGCAAGCTGCAGCCTGTTCGTTACGGCCCGCGCTGCGACTTATTCTCGATGTCGGCAGTGAGTATGGCGCACTTGGGTCAATTGTTTCTGGCTCTGGCCCCACAGTGGCGTTTTTGGTTTCCGATGAAGATCATGCTCTGGATCTCGCTGTAGCGCTAACTTCGAGCGGAGTGGTTGGTAGCGTCACACGAGTAAGCGGCCCAGTACCTGGAGCAAAAATTATAGATGTTCGTTAATTCTTTTTTATTGACCCTGTTCATCAAAGGGAGCAGCTAACTTACTAAGCATTGATGCCAGTTGCGTAAGCTCTGTTTTACTTAGCGGAATAAGGAACTCACTTTCACGTTGTAGTAGATCTTCCATCGCTGCATCTACTGCACGCATTCCGCTTTTGGTTAATCTGACCAAACTCCCGCGTCCATCTTTGGGATCAGCTTTACGTGTGATCAAGCCGAGTTCTTCCAATCGATCTAAACGGTTGGTCATAGTCCCGCTTGTGACCATTGTCTCTTGCATCAACGCTCCAGGAGAGAGTTGGTAAGGATCTCCAACGCGGCGCAGTGCCGCTAGAACATCGAATCCTCGGGCACCGAGGTCAGCAAATGCTTTTCTCCTGGCAATATCTAGATGGCGAGAGATTCGGGTGATGCGACTGAGTACTTCCAAGGGCGAAAAATCCAGATCTGGGCGCTCGGACCTCCAGGAAGCCACCAGGCGATCTACTTCATCACGCATGGAGTTGGTCCTCCGAATCCACTCTGGTGGCAGGCAGGCCTCATAGGAGGTAACGGTAGTGGTCAAAAGTAGTCTCAGTCATACGGGAGAATACGGGTTCCGCCATTGTGTAGTGGCTAGCACATGGGCCTTTGAAGCCCAGGGTCCAGGATCGATACCTGGTGGCGGAGCAAGCCTGATTGCTACGCTGACGAGAATGGCGGAGCAAGCCTGATTGCTACGCTGACGAGAATGGCGGAGCAAGCAATTAGGCTATGTCAGGTAAAGATCCATTAGTGCTAGCGGTGGGAGCGATGCTTGAGCCGTCTTGATTATGTGATCGTCTTAGCCGCCGGTGAAGGCACGCGGATGAAATCCACAATGCCTAAGGTTCTCCATTCCATCGCGGGGCGTTCATTACTTGGTCATGTTTTAGCCGCAGTTGATGATCTTTCGCCAATAGAAGTTCGCGTCGTTATTGGCGCAGGGCGGGAAAGCGTTCAGGAACATCTCGCCGAAATCTCACCGCAAGCCATTCCAATTTTCCAAGAGCATCGTGGCGGCACCGGACATGCAGTGCAGTTGGCGCTGGCTGGGGTTGAGGGTGCAGGAACTGTACTTGTCGTTTATGGAGACACTCCGTTGTTATCGAGCGAATCATTAAGTCAGTTAATTGCCGCTCATAACGAGGGTGGCTTTGCAGCCACGGTTCTAACTGCTGAGCATCCAGAACCAACGGGTTATGGCCGAATTATCCGCGAAGATAACGATGATTTATTGCGGATAATTGAAGAACGCGATGCTTCGATTATCGAACGTGAAATTGTGGAAATCAATTCCGGTGTCTATGTCTTTGACCTTGCCAAACTTCGGGGAGCAATCGGACGCCTCTCTGAAGGCAATGCCCAAGGCGAACTGTATATAACTGATGTTGTCGAGATATTGCGTACCGATGGCGATCGAGTTGTTCCAATACTGACCCCAGATTTTATTGAAATTCTTGGTGTAAATGATCGAGTGCAATTGGCAGAGTGTGCAGCGCTGATGCGCGATCAGATAAATGATTCCTTGATGCGAGCCGGTGTCACGATGATCGATCCAACAACAACGTGGATTGATATCACGGCGCAGATCGCATCTGATGTCATCATCTACCCAGGTACTGCGATTTCTGGTGCTACAAAAATTGCTACGGGTGCTCTCATCGGACCACGCACCACGCTAATTGATTGCGAAGTTGGTTCCAGGGCCAGAGTCCTTGAGTCTTATTGCATCGGTGCCACGATCGGCGAAGGCGCCAGCGTGGGGCCATTTACGTATCTGCGCGCGGGCTCCGTTCTGCGCACCAATAGCCGCGTCGGCTCATTTGTGGAGATGAAGAACTCAACCTTGGGCGAAGGCTCGAAGGTGCCACATCTTTCTTATGTGGGCAATGCCGCAATCGGGGTTGGCACCAATATTGGCGCCGGCACGATTTTCGCTAATTATGACGGAGTCAATAAGCACGATACTGAAGTCGGCGATCACGTGCGGATCGGAAGTGACACCGTTCTGGTTGCCCCAGTTTCGATAGGTGATGGTGCATACACCGCCGCTGGATCTGTCATCACCGAAGACGTGCCACCTGGCGCAATCGGGGTTGGCCGAGCCAAGCAGAGAAATGTCTTAGAGTGGGTCTTACGTAAACGTCCTGGCACAAAGTCTGCAGATGCCGCCCGAGCAAGTACCAAGGAAGGAAAGCCAACTTCATGAGCGAACTTCGACTCGCCTCCGAAAAGCGGTTACGAATTTTTTCTGGTCGCGGTTTCCCAGAGTTAGCAGAACAGGTCGCATCTGAATTAGGTATCCCTCTCACACCAACGTCGGCATATGACTTTGCCAACGGTGAGATCTTTGTTCGCTTCGAGGAGAGCGTGCGCGGTAGCGATGCTTTTGTTATTCAAAGTCACGCCAACCCGGTTAATAAGAACATCATGGAACAGCTCATCATGGTGGATGCCCTCAAACGCGCATCTGCAAAACGAATTACCGTGGTAGCGCCCTTCTATGGCTATGCACGCCAAGATAAGAAGCACCGCGGCCGCGAACCAATTACTGCGCGTTTAATGGCAGATCTTTTTAAGACTGCTGGTGCTGATCGATTAATGGTCGTTGACCTTCATACATCACAGATTCAAGGATTCTTCGACGGCCCAGTGGATCATCTTTTCGCGCTACCTCTACTTGTTAACTATGTTGGTAGTAAGGTGGATCGTTCACGCTTGACGATAGTCTCGCCTGATTCTGGTCGAGTCCGTGTTGCTGAACGCTGGAGCGATCGTCTCGGCGGTTGCCCCATTGCCTTTATCCATAAAACCCGCGATCCCCGAATTCCCAATGAAGCCGCAATCGGACGCGTTGTCGGCGATGTTCAAGGCCAGACCTGCGTAGTTATTGATGACATGATCGACACGGCAGGGACGATTACCAAGGCAGTTGATGCGCTCTTTAATGAAGGCGCCACTGAAGTAATTGTTGCAGCTACTCACGCAGTTCTCTCTGGTCCTGCGATTGACCGATTGAAGGATTCACGCGTCAGTGAAGTAGTCGTTACTGATACCTTGCCAATTCCAGAAGAAAAGCGTTTTGATCGTCTCACGGTGCTCTCCATCGCACCTTTGTTGGCTAGAGCCATTAAAGAGGTTTTTGAAGACGGTTCTGTCACCAGCCTTTTTGACGGCCTTAGTTGAGCTGTAACAGAAGGTGTAGAGCGCTAAATATGGAAGACAACCAAGTGGATTTGCTGTTAAGCGGCTTTATTCGCTAATCTTTCGCAAGTTCCGGCGAGGGTAAGCACACCGTAATCGACGGTTTATGAAGTCCGACGATTTAAATGTGCGCTCCTGTCGAAACCACGTGAATTTACCGAAGGTTCGAGAAGTTACTAGGGAGATTACAAATGGCCGAGATCATCATCAATGGCGTGAGCCGTACCGAATTTGGTAAGGGCGCAGCCCGTCGTGCACGTCGCGATGGAATGGTCCCAGCGGTTATCTACGGTCACGGCGCAAAGCCAGCCCACATCTCCCTTCCAGCTCGCGAACTCGGCACCGCACTTAAGACTGCCAACGTTTTGCTCGACATCGTTGTTGATGGAAAGACTGAACTCACACTTCCTAAGTCAGTCGTTCGTGATGCCATCAAGGGCACGCTTGAGCATGTTGACTTGGTCATTGTTCGTCGTGGAGAGCGCGTTGTTGTTTCTGTCCCGATTCACACTTCTGGCGAATTCGATCGTGATGGAATTCTTGAGCACGTCAACACTTCTATTGAAGTCGAGACCGAAGCCACTTCTATTCCAAACTTCTTGCCGTTGGATCTCACTGGCCTGGTGGCAGGATTTTCACTTTATGCAGAGAACATCGTTCTTCCTGCTGGCATGACATTGGCTTGCGATCCTAAGATGACCGTTGTTCACCTCTCGGTCCGTTCCAGCCATGATGATGTTGAAGAAGCTGATGCAGCACTCGCTGCGGCCGCTGCAGCGGCAAGTGCTCCTGTGGTTGAGGCTGCTGCCGATGAGAAGAAGGACTAAAACCAAAGCACTTTCACCATCTGCTCTAGCCTGACAAGTACCCTTACACCATGGTCTGGCTTGTTGTTGGTTTAGGTAATCCTGGGGATGAATACTCGTCAACCCGTCACAACATTGGCCAGATGGTTGTTGAAGTCCTTGCAGATAGAAACAAGGCTCGCTGGACTACGCATAAATCACGGACCGACGTTGCGGCATTCAAAATCGGTGTCAGGATAGATGCTGCGTCAGTAATTATCGCAAAATCACGGAGTTATATGAACGAATCGGGCGGACCAATTAAGGCGCTCGCTGCTTTCTATAAAATTGAGCCCTCAAAAATAATCGTGATACACGACGAACTCGATATTCCATTTTCTGCCATCCGTGTAAAACTGGCAGGCGGCGACAACGGACATAATGGATTGAAAAGCCTCACCTCATCCTTTGCCACCTCTAATTTTTATCGCATCCGCATGGGAATCGGCCGCCCTATTGGCCAGCAAGACCCTGCCGATTTTGTTTTAAAGCCATTTTCAAGTGCTGAAAAGAAAGTACTTCCTGAATTCTTACTTCGTGGCGCAGAAGCGGTTGAGTCATTGATAACTCAAGGCCTAGAAATCACTCAGCAGAATTTCAACACCTAAATTATTAGTACGCTAGGTAACATTCCTGGCCATTTATTCTTACTGCACTCTGTGCTCACGGACATTTCGATTTTAGTTTTTCCCAGCATTAGCGCTTCATCAAGTGCGACCTCACCCAACGACACTCCAGCCAGCTTGATAGGAGGCATCTCATCCCAGGCTCGACCATCGAGTTCGCGGCCTAAAGCTTTCGGAGTTCTCCCTCCTCATTGCTTGAAAAAAGAATGGCATTCTTTCTTTAATGCAGGAGTCGCGCAATCTTACAAAAGAGAATGGACACCTTGTGGCGTGGAAGAGATCGCTCATTGAGTTAATGAAGGCTGTTCTTGGGGTCTGTGGATCAGGTTAGTCCCAGTAATGACTTGAACCAACGATCTGTACAGGACAGAGTAGGAATTAGCGAGATTCTAGATCGTCCAGGCGACATTTCTCTGCGTTCGCGTCTCATGGAGCGTGATGGAGGAAATAGGCCAAAGGGATCGCTGGGGAATTAGCGATTAAGGACTCTCAACCGGGGTTATGAACCGGAAATGGCAAGCTCAAACGGCTACAGGGATCACCCAGGAATTAGCGATTAAAGACTCTTACCTGGAGTGGAAGTCTATACAGGGATTGTCACCGTCGATCCAGATTATGGGCGCATGGCCCAGAAAGGCACGTAGCGAGCGTAACGAGTGGACGTGGTTGCGCTGGTCTCGGAAAGAATATGTCCATCATCTTTGGCAGCAGCAATGATGACAGAGACTGTTGCGGCGTCCTTGTTAGAAAGTCCGAATCGTTCGCGAAGGGTTTGATTGGTCATTCGATCACCTACGACATACCGAATTGAGCAGTGTTGGTAACAGGCTCTAATTCGATCCGAGCGGGTCATAGCGGCAAACGCCCTTGGCGCAAACATCACCGCTGTTGTACGAAAAGATCCAGTCCGAAATTCTGGTGCTGGAAGCTGGTGAACCTCAGCTGCGAAAATTACCTTGTCAATTCCTGACCCTCTTTCTTCACATATGCGCATCCTCCGCATTAGATTTGCAAAACGTTCATTTCTGCTTTGGTACTCATCAATAAATCTCGATATTTCAATACTGGGTAATCCTGGGTTGGAAATTTCGACTCGATCCTCATACATATCGATCATTACACTTGCTCCCGTTATGGAGAAGTCTTGGTGAACAAAGGCGTTCGCAATCAATTCTCTGAGTGCTTGAAGAGGAAAAACCTTCGCGCTGGTGCGAATCAGTTCCTCGTTTAGATAGTTTTGTGGTGACGCTTCATAGACTTCGGTGACAAGTGCAGCAAAACCCACCGCAAGTCCACGATCGGATTCAAACTCTCTAATTGCTTGGACTTTAGAAATGCCATCATACAAAGTGAATCGTGGCGCACGAAGTGCGATTGTCTGTGGAAATGATGAAAGTTTTCGCGCTCCAATGATCGCGCCAAGATTTGTAATAGCCCAACCAGAAGCACTTGAACTTATCAATTTCAATGATTGGAGGCGGGCAACAATAACTTCGTCCCCTTCAGGATATGTCAACTCCAACAACTCAAATATCGATTGAGTATCTAGTAAATCGACAACTTCGCTGGGAGATAAATCGCTGAGTGCTGGGTCTAACATCCAATCGGATCTGGACTCGTTCAAAACGTTCTTGAGCTGATCTGGACTCATGGGTACTAAACTTTCGCCAGAGCGCATCAAGAAGGCACCATCTACATGCAAAGGCGTGGCAACAGGCCGAGAAGGAATCACAAAAACTAAAACGCGTCCGTCGGAATGAAACACCTCTTCAATGTTAATTCTAAGGCCAATTTGGTCGAGAAGATATTTTTTTACTTCGTTGAGTTCAGATGTAGTTCGAAAAGCTTCACTACCAACAACTTGTCTTGGCTTTTGGTCCGACACTCCAAAGATTAGGTATCCACCACCTTCATTTGCGATGGCTACGCAATATTTGCGTAAAGTATCTCGATGGAAAGAAAATTTTGCCTCTTTAAATTCAAGCGTTTCAGATTCTGCGTTTACACGCAACCATCCTTCTAGCGTCTGCAAATCAACCATAGGTCGCCTCAATTACGGGTCAGAAGAAAGAATTATACGGATAAGAGTGAAGATGGCGAGAAGTAACGAGAGCCATTTACGTGACTCAACACCCACTCTCTGTTATTTTAGTTGGCTAGAGAACCACCCGATTAAATATCGTAACCTCAACCAGTATTGCGAAGGCCTGCTGCGATGCCGTTGATTGTTAGCAATAAGGCTCTCCG
>CAKKQM010000098.1 GCA_919902125.1 Actinomycetes bacterium
TGCGTGGAGCATCACCCGTGCAATCAATAATTGTGGATTCAACTCCAACCAATGCAGGACCACCATCAAGGATGAGATCATTGGCAGATAAGTATGCGCCGATCTCCTCTTCAACAGCCTGGGCAGTTGTTGGCGAGACTTGCCCAAATCGATTGGCACTCGGTGCGGCAATACCAAGTCCGCCAATTTTGTTGAAGGCGCTTAGCAATGAGAGAGCAATGGAATGTGCAGGAACGCGAAGTCCTACACTCTCTTGGCCCCCCGTGATGAAATCTTTGGCAACATCACTGCGCGGCAGAACCAATGTCATCGGCCCTGGCCAGAAATCACGCGCTAAAGAAATTGCATAGATAGGGGTATCGCGCGCCCATATATCTAGGTTCTCCATACCAGCGATATGGACAATCAATGGATGTTCCGAAGGGCGCCCCTTAACTTCATAAATCCGCGCAACTGCCTCGGCATTGGTGGCATCGGCGCCGAGGCCATAAACGGTCTCAGTAGGGAAGGCAATTAATGCGCCCTTTTGCAATTCCGCGGCGGCACGCGAAAGTGAGTCGGCACTGCACTTGGAAATAAGTGGCGCGCTCATTTCAGACCTGCAATTGCGGTCTCAGGTAAGAAGTTTTGAGCCAAGATACTCCTATGATCGAAAATCACGATGAACGTATTCGCGTTATGCGAATTATAGCCAGGATGAATGTAGGCGGCCCTGCAGTGCAAGTTTCGGGCTTAATGCGAGGATTTGACGCAACGAAATTCGACCATCGATTAGTGACCGGATACTGCGCATCCGATGAAGCTGACTACTTAGACACAGTAGCAACTGATGTAACTGCCACGCGCATCAAAGGTTTGGGTAGATCTATCTCACCTAAGGCCGATCTCGGAGCGTTTGTGCAGATTGTACGCGAAATCCGAACCTTTCGTCCTGATGTCATCCATACCCATACAGCCAAAGCGGGGGTCATTGGTCGGCTCGCATCCATACTCTCTGGCCATAAATCAATCCGTGTGCACACCTATCACGGGCATTTACTGCACGGGTACTTTGGGAAATTCAAAACGCAATTGGTTATTGCTATTGAAAAATTTCTCGCGCACTTCACAACCAAACTTTTGGCGGTTGGTAAAAAAGTTATGGACGATCTCCTTGCTGTTGGAATCGGCAAGCCAGAAAAATTTGCAGTTATGCCCCCGGGTTTGGCGTTGGGTATCCTGCTTTCGCGGGCGGATGCTTGTACAGAGTTGCACCTTGATCCATCAAAAACATATTGTGCTTTTATAGGGCGCATCACCAAAATCAAACGGCCCGACAGATTTCTTGATGTTGTTAGCGAACTTAATCGTCGAGATGTGCCAATACATTTCATAGTTGCTGGTGCAGGCGACTTGCTTGATTACTCCAAAGAACGTTGCGCCAAGGAAAATTTGCCTGTCACCTTCTTGGGATGGCGCGAAGATATTGAAAATGTTCTGGCGGCTTCCGACATGGTGCTGCTCACCAGCGACAATGAAGGCACTCCATTAAGTTTGATTCAGGCAGGTATGGCCTACTTGCCAATTGTTGCTACCAAGGTTGGTTCTGTCGATGAAATAGTGGTGGATGGCAAAACTGGTTTACTAACAGATCTTTCAACGGATTCGATAGTCAATGCGGTTGTTCAACTGACTTCCGACCCTGCACTGCGGAAAACAATGGGCGCCGCAGCGCACGACTACACGATGCAAAGGTACGGTGTTGAAAGATTAGTTCGTGACCACCAACAGTTGTATGTAGATTTACTTAACGATCGAGCCAATTCCTAGCCCAGAGTTCGAGCATCAACATCGGCCAAATCAGTACATCTCTATCGCGGCCCGCCATATGATCTGCCAATACTTTTTCAACTTCTGCGGGAATAAACCAACCACGCCCTTGAGCAGTCGAGTCAGTAAGTAAATCATAGGTAATAGTGCGCAGACCGGTACGTAACCAATCTGCGCGTGGAATAGCAAAACCCATCTTTGGCCGATCAATTAATTCTGATGGGACTAAAGAGCGGGCGATTTCTTTAAGAATGAACTTTGTCTGGTGCGCCTTAATTTTGTAACTCGAAGGCAAAGCCATGGCCCACTCCACCAGATCGTGATCGAGCAATGGGGAGCGCAATTCAAGGCTACGTGCCATTGTGGCCATATCCGCCTTCACTAAAAGATCACCAGGCAGATACCACTCGAAATCAGAGCGCGTCATACGGGCTAAGTCATCGCGCGCGCCAGCACGAGCAAACGATTCTTCAAACTCGATTGCAGAACCGTGGGAGTGAAAATCTGATCCAAGCAGAGTCTGGAGTCCGTCTTGCTGACCAAGGGAGATCACCGATAGATAGCGCGCGGCCAATGACGGATGTGACTGGATCTGCGATAAGACTCGTTTAATTTTACGATTATTAACTACTCCAGTTGTTGTAAGGCTTGCACCAAGCGGGGAAGCTAACTTTAAAAGTAAATTCCAGCGCTGCATTACCGGTGCTGCAAGGTAACGGTCGTAGCCACCGAAAACTTCATCGCCGCCATCCCCGCCCAGCGCTACAACTACTTCTTGACTGGCGAACTTTGCCAACATGAAAGTTGGAATAATTGATGAGTCTGCAAAGGGTTGGTCTAACGTCCCGGCAAGTTGCTGTAAAAGTAATGCAGGGTCAGGAGAAAGTTTCTCTTCTACATGCTCTGTCCCAAGATACTTCGCCACGGCTCGCGCATACGCCGATTCGTCATAACGTGGATCATTAAATCCTATGGAGAAAGTTTTTACCTTGTTCGGCATCAGTTGAGCCATATAAGCCGTAACCACTGTGGAATCAAACCCGCCACTTAAGAAAGAACCAAGCGGTCTTTCCGAAATCAGCCGCCGCTCTACTGCTTGGCGAATAAGTACTTTGGTCTGCTCTAATGCATCGGCGTAAGAGATTTTATTCTCAGTCGCAAAATCTGGCACCCAGTACTGTGATGTCTTCCAAGATCCATCCTGCCAAAGACCAATCGTTGCGGGGGGAAGTTGGTTGATTTCGTTATAGGCAGATCGCGGCGCGTTCACATACCCAAATTGCATCACCTCTGAAATCGATTCCCTACGCAACGTGGTTGCCACACCTGCAGCAACGAGCGCCTTAACTTCAGAAGCGAATAGCAATGTGCCATCTGGTTTGAGTGAGTACCAGAGTGGTTTCTTACCCATACGATCTCGGACAAGGATGAGGGTTTTTTTACGAGTATCCCAAATAGCAATGGCGAACATGCCGTTTATCTGTTGTACAAAATCCAACCCAAATTCTTCATATAAATGCACCAATACTTCGGAATCGCCATTAGATCTAAATCGATGACCCTTGGAAACTAGTAATTGCCTTAGGGCCTGAAAATTATATATTTCGCCGTTAAAAACCAATTGAATTGTCTCTGCCTCATTGGATACCGGCTGCTGCCCTGTACCAACATCGATGATTGATAGCCGACAAATACCCAATGCAATATTGGATTGAAGAAAGGTGCCGCGCTCGTCAGGGCCGCGATGGTGAATTGCATCTAACGCCCTATCTAGCTCTTCAATTCTGGGAGCACTCGTGCCAACTCCGCCAGCGATGCCGCACATAAATAGTTAATCAGAGACCGAAGGACCGTTGGCGACGCTTTCTCCGTCAGCCTTTAGCCAATTCACGGTTTCTGAAAGTGCGCTTTCAAATTCCATTGGGGCGACGCTGGGGAACAACTTCTTTAAAAGGCCAGGGGAATTCTGCGAATCCTTTACATCTCCAGCGCGCATGGGAAGATAATTGACTTGCAACTCTGGAAAGTGTTTTTTAAGCATTTCAATAGTTTCATTAAGCGAAACTCGATTGCCGAAAGCTAAGTTGATGGCGCCTTCATGTGTGACCTTTCGGTCCATCGCATCAAGGCAAACATCAACAACAGTTTTCACATATGTAAAGTCACGAGTCTGTGAACCATCACCATAAACATCTATTGGCTCGTTATGCATTGCTTTCCAGATCCATTTTGGCAAGACTGCTGCGTATTCGTGGTCTGGCCGTTGTTTCGGACCAAAGACATTAAAGAAACGAAACAAAGTAATCGGCACGTTATAGGCAGCGCCGTATGCCTGCATGTAGCCCTCTGCGGCCAATTTGCTGGCGGCATACGGGGTCATTGGCCCTAGCCACATAGTTTCGTCTTTCGGCAGAACACCGTTTCTTCCATAGACAGAAGACGAGGAACTGTAGATGACATGCGCCCCGCTTTCGCGCGCAATCTCTAAAACATTGAGAGTTCCGGTTGCATTTACATCATGCGTCGCAACCGGGCTCTTAAGTGAACGCGGCACGGAGCCTCTTGCGCCAAGATGAAAAATTACCTCGGCCTTTAAAAGTGCAGACGCCAGAGGCTCATGGTCAACAAGTGAAATCTCGTAAAAATCGCAGATGCTGGGATCTATGTTGGAAGCCAAGCCAGTTGAGAGGTCGTCGACCACGGAGATGGAATGACCTTTTTCCGCCAAGGCAGCAACAAGGTTAGAGCCGATAAAACCTGCGCCGCCGGTAACTGCTACGTGTGCCATGACGTCAGCCTATCAACCTCACACAATCAATTATGGGCAGTCTCAAAGACTATATTCAGGAAAAATAACTCGCTTTTTATGAATGCTGGGATGAGACTTAGACCATGAATAAAAACCTGATTAAGCGAATCACCGTTCTTGCCATTGCTCTCTCGTTAGTGGGAGGCGTGGCTTTGGCGCCGGCCAGTATGGCTGCAACACCGAAACGCTACATGACAATCTCGGCTGATGGCACCGTAAAGGTCATACCCGATGCGGTCCGACTCAATGCAACAGTTTCTGTCGTAGCAAGCACGAGCAAAGAAGCGCTGGCACAGGCATCGGTATCTGCCGCCGCAGTGCGCGCAGCTCTGATTGCAAATGAAGTTTCTACCAAAGATATTGCCACCCAGAGCGTTACTGTTTATCCAGAATACCTTTACACCCAGGACAAGGGTTCAGTATTAGTCGGATATCGCGCCAATCAGAGTTTTAATGTTGTCATTCGCAATGCTGCTAATGCTGGCGCCATTGTTGATGCAGTTGTCGGCGCTGGTGGAGATAACTTGCAACTCAATGGCGTAACTCCGTTTGTTCTAGATTCCACCAAAGCAACAGCAAGCGCGCGAAGTCGGGCCGTTAAGAACGCAAAAGCCAAAGCGTATGCCTATGCATCTTTACTGAAAATCAAACTTGGGAAAGTGAATTACTTAGTTGAAAATTCATCCCCCGTCTCTTACCCGCCAATAATGTCGGTAACGAAGGGTTCAGCTGCATCAACTCAGATTGACCTTGGCCAGCAAGATGTGACTGTTTCAATCACAATTCAGTGGGCGCTTCGCTAGTCACATCTCGCGCAATCCCCGCCTCATTATCCGTGGATTATTGGCGAGTTTTGCTGCACGCTCTGATGAAGGTACGCTTTGCGAGCCTCAAACGTCCCCATCGTCTAGGGGCCTAGGACATCGCCCTTTCACGGCGGTAACACGGGTTCGAATCCCGTTGGGGGCACTGGTCTCTATCTGTAGTAGTTGCGTGCGCAATTACTTAATAGAGCGAGGCCTGGTAGCGCAGTTGGTTAGCGCGCCGCCCTGTCACGGCGGAGGTCGCGGGTTCAAGTCCCGTCCAGGTCGCAAGAGTTTGGCGAGGTGAATAGCCGACGCTGAAATCTTGGAAGGCTGGGTAGCTCAGTTGGTACGAGCGCGCGACTGAAAATCGTGAGGTCGACGGTTCGATCCCGTCCCTAGCCACTTTAAAGAGGCAGGTCATACGCTAACTTCTTTTAATCCACATCTCTATTCAGTTTTAAGTAATCCATGCCGCCAATTACTTTACTAACTCCAATTTGGGAATCCCGAGAAGCGCGAAGGAA
>CAKKQM010000099.1:0-5630 GCA_919902125.1 Actinomycetes bacterium
CGCTATGTAGATATCTCCGGACTTGTAGCTCAGGGGATGTGTCTCTGCTGCGATTCCCTTGCATTGAGCGGCGAACTGCTGGGCTTGACGCCCATGAAATTCCCTTTTCGATTTGGGATGTCACTATGGCTCATTCAAGGAGGTTCGTGCCCATATCACTCAGTGTAACTATTTGCTCTTGTGTCACCAATAGCCAATCCCTTAATAAGTTGCTACGGTCAGTTTCGGATTGAAGGGCGCTATTACATTGCCTACAGCCTCTTGTAGTGTGAATGCAGGAAGACCCATTGACCAATGGCGTGAGAAAAAACTCGAACTTTGAAGGCTAGTAAGGTTGTTCTGTGCCTGAGTTGCCCGAGGTTGAAACTGTCCGAAGTGGACTTTCGCAACTTGTAGTTGGTTACCGCATCAACGAGGTTCAAGAGTTGCACCCAAGAGTGCGCAAGGGCTCTTCCCTCTCTCCGATTTCTGCTATTGAGGGAGCGCGGATAATTGGTGTTGCTCGCCGCGGAAAGTACCTCTGGTTTGAACTGGACCGACCGCAGGTATTGGCAGCGCATCTGGGAATGAGTGGGCAATTTCTCTTTCACCAAAGGGGTCGGCCGCGCGCCAAGCATGTGCGGGCGCTATTCAAAATTTCCAAAGGTGGGCGTAAGAAGGAGTTGGTTTTTAATGATCAGCGAACTTTTGGCTGGCTCTCTGTGGAAGAACTTGCCGATGGTGTTCCGACCTCTGTGGCTCACATTGGACTAGATCCATTTGACCCACGTTTCGACAAGCCCATGACGGTAAGAAATTATGCGCGGCGAAATGTGAAAATTAAAACCGCGTTGCTGAATCAAGGGATCATGAGCGGGGTTGGCAATATCTATGCAGATGAGGCGCTCTGGCGGGCAAAGGTTCATCCCGAAGTGCTGACCAGCGATGTGTCGCTGAAGCGAATCGAGTTGGTGATTGATAGCGCAATCGCGGTGATGGGCGAGGCGATCTTGCAGGGTGGCACATCCTTTGACGATCTTTACATCAACGTCAACGGGGAGAGTGGATTCTTCGAGCAATCTCTTGCCGCGTATGGGCAGACTGACAGGCCGTGTCCGCGCTGTGGTACGCCGATCAAGCGGATTGTGGTGGGCCAGCGTTCTTCGCATTTTTGCCCGCGTTGTCAGCGGAATAGGTGATAAGTGATTGCACCAACCGGTCTTTAGAAAATACTAAAACCCCGGGAAATTAATCTCGGGGTTTTAGTTATGTAACTCTATGGACAGAGCTTTTTGGCGTTCTTGACCGAATCAATGAACCTTAACATGAAATCGGTTTCATTTCTCTAATTTGTGCATTCAATTTTTGTAACTCTCAGTTACTTCGCTTGGGAAGTTTTTGCACAAGAGATTCAACATCATCAATTTTGATGTAAGCACCCAACTATTTTTCGAGGGTGCCCCTGTAGCTCAATGGATAGAGCGCGTTTTTGATCGAAATCGAGGTTGCAGGTTCGAATCCTGCCAGGGGCACGTTAGGCACAACCTCAAAGGGGAAGACTCCATTCGGTAAAACGGGTGGAGTCTTCCCTCAATAAATACTAAAACCCCGAGAAATTAATCCCGGGGTTTTAGTTATGTAACTCTTTGGATAGAGCTTTTCGCGATCCTGACTTGACGAGGGAATATTACCATGAACTGATTCAAGATTTCGTGAATGTTGAAATGTTTTTTGGTAACTCTCCGTTACGACGTGACACAAAGTTTTACACAGAGAATTCAATTTTAAAAATGTTGCGTTCTTTACTCAACTATTTTTCCTACGTGCCCCTGTAGCTCAACGGATAGAGCACGATCATGACTTGATTCGAGGTTGCGGGTTCGAGTCCCGCCAGGGGCACGGTGGCAACACCTCGAAGAGGGAGGCTCCATCCGATAAAACGGATGGAGCCTTCTTCATAAAATACTAAAACCCCGAGAAATTAATCCCGGGGTTTTAGATTTGTAACTCTTGGGATAGAGATACTCGCACCTCCAACTAAGTGGCATAAAGATATCACCAAATGTTGGCTTCATACATGAATATTTTTGAGTTGTTAACGTAACTTTTTATCTAGAACTTTGCAGTAGTAACGACACCGAACGAAGAGTAACACCATGAATTCGTCGTTTTGAATCAAGGTGAAGAACTTTTGGCGGAGCCGTCTCTTTATCTGAAAATACTAAAACCCCGAGAAATTAATCTCGAGGTTTTAGTTATGTAACTCCTTGGACAGAGCTACTCGCATCTCTAACGAAGTGGCACAAAGATATCACCAAACGTGGGCTTCATGATGAATATTTTCTAAATGATAATTGTAACTCTTAGTAATAAATGGTCTTGAAATAGTAACAAATGGTATCGATACACATTTGTCTTTTGCACAACCAACTGCATTCAAATATTTGGAACGTTACTTTTCGATTAATTTTCTCAAGGTGCCTCTGTAGCTCAATGGACAGAGCGCATCTTTAACGAAGGTGAAGATGCGGGTTCGAATCCCGCCAGGGGCACATCTCCTCGGGAGGCTCCATCCGGTAAAACGGATGGAGCCTTCTGCATGGGTGGAAATAGGCAATTGGCAATCGACTTGGTACCGTGAGTTTGGGTCTGGGGTGTGGCTAGAGTGCGGAGAGTAGCTTGAAGTGTGAATGCGGAAAAGAGTTAAATCCCCACTCGCTTAAGTGTGCGTCGTGCGGTCGCGCATGGCGCCTAGATGCAACTGTGATGGGAACTCAACCGAGCCCCGAGCCTCCTATTGAACAGTGGCAAGAGGAGTTGAAGAGCCGTCCTAAAGCAACTGAGGAAAGCCTGGCCGAGGTTATGCGGGAGAGCGAACTTCGTAACCGAGGAAAGAACAAGCGGAGGAAAGTTAAGAAAACGCAGAGACGATACGCCGGAACCCAAATACGTAAACCTGCGTCGATCGTAAAGTTCGGATCCTTTTTGTTACTGGTGGCGATTATTGCGGGCCTGGTTGATCTGACGCAGCGGTTCGCCAGTTTCTTCTTAATACATTATGGATTTTTGACGTACGGCATAATGATCTTGACCATTCTCGTTAGCCTGTTGGGCTTTCGCAATTCTCGCCTTATCGAACGGGTGAAGTTTCAGAGTTCATTGGTATACGAACAAGGGCAGTGGTATCGAGTCCTCACTACCGGTTTGGTGCATGCGGATGCGGGGCATCGGGTGCGATTGTCGGGCTATTGTCCGCACTTGTCGTAGCCGACCCTGCAGTCATGATCTGGGGCGCAATTCCCGGCAGGTTGTTCTTATTGGGTTTCGTAGTTATCAGTTATTTTCTTGCGAAAAAAGGCACTTCGAGGATCGACCACATGGCGCATATTTATGGGGCAATATTTGGGTTGATTTTCATTCTGGTGGTTGGAAAGTATTACGGCATCGATTTCCTGGCGAGTCTCTAAAGGGGTTAGGAACGAGCGAACCTTAGTAACGGCGTGAAATCATGGTTATCAGCATTTCTGAGGGCTTGAATGTAATTACTTCGGACGATACCTTCTTGGTCAATCGAGGAACTACCCCAAGTGAAGTCCTCTTCACCCAAAATGTTGACTAGTTTGTTTGTGACGAGGCGCGCATGACGACCATTTCCATTCACAAACGGATGTATTTGCACGAGTCGATGGTGAAACCGGATTGCAATTTCATCGTTTGTCCACCGCGAACTGCTGGTATCAGCGATCTGTGCGAGAGTGTCATTGCAAAGCGAATCGAGTCGTACAGAAACGTCCCACCATGGCACGCCTATGTTTGTATCTGACTGGCGAAGCTGCCCTGCCCATTTCCAGACCTGACTGAACATTCTTCTGTGGAGCAGCTTCAACCGTTTTGTAGACAGTAGTTGTTTTTCTTGAATACGAGAGTGATCTACCCAAATAGTTGCCATTAGAATACTCGCTTGTTCGGCCTCATCCAGTTCTGATTTCGTTGTGATCGCTCGGGATCTCAATCCCTCTTTGCCTTCTTCATCTAATGGCGTGGACCCAGGTGGTCCAGAAAAAATATTTTCAGGTGTCATTGGTGTGAGATTTTTGAGTGGCTCCGCCAGATTTTAGACGAACCCTGAAGTTCTTTGAGGAAATCCGCATAAACCGAGTCAGTTAGCTCTGCAGATTGTCCTTCGAGTTTCATTGTGTGCGAAACTTTTTTCATTTTTTCAGCGACGACTTTTTCAATTTGTTGGTGGACAAACTCTTCAAGACTTGAATTTGGAATGAGGGCATAAACAAAAGAACAATCCATTGCCTCCGCCGCTTTCTTAAGGGAATCCATTCTTGCTCGCCCCTCTGACTCTGATATCTCAAGAGTCAACACAGACTGAGGAGCAATTCCCAGACGCGTCCCAAGATCGGCAGCGCTCATGCCGAGGGACTCACGGATAGATTTAATCCAGCCCTGACTGGGGGCCTTGAAAACGGTTGCGGCTGGTATCTTTTTAAAGCGATTGTCGAGGAGACGACGATCGTGTGTTCTGGTGCTTTGCTTCACGATATTCCCCCTGAATTAACATACTAGAACCTGTTTTTTTGATTACAAAAAACATAGTACAGTATGTCAATACGTGTAGGGAAGCGCTAACTAACACTCCGCAGTACCGCAGTGACTTTGCCCAAGATTTCGCAGTTGTCGCCATTAATCGGTGCGTAGGAATCATTAGCGGGAAGTAACCAGATGTGGCCGTCCTTGCGCGAGAAAGTTTTGACGGTGGCTTCGCCATCGATCATGGCCGCGATGATCTCGCCCTTTTCGCAGGACTTCTGGCTGCGGATCACGACATAGTCGCCATCGCAGATTGCAGCATCGATCATGGAGTCGCCGATGACTTTGAGCATGAAGAGATCGCCTTGGCCCACGATGGATTCGGGAAGGGGGAAGGTTTCCTCGATTACTTGCTCGGCAAGGATTGGACCGCCGGCGGCGATGCGGCCAACCAAGGGGATCATCTTTGTTTTGTTGGCGGGTGGGGTTAATTCTGATTGCTCATCTGGCAGAAGCACTTCCAGGGCACGGCCACGGGTTGGATCGCGGCGGATGAACCCCTTCTTCTCTAAGGCCTGGAGCTGGTATTGAACGGAGGCAGGGGAGGCGAGGCCTGCGGCGGCGCCGATTTCGCGCATGCTGGGCGGGTAGCCGTTGGTGATGACGGCCGCTTTGATGGCTTGCAGGATCTTGAGTTGGCGGGCAGTGAGGCCGTGCTCATCTGCGGGGCCGTCGGGGAGTTCGGTGATGAGATCGGCTTTGGTGCGGGATTCTTTGGCCATGGCCCGAGAGTAGAGGAGGTTGGGAGAGAATTCAAACATCTGTTCGAATTTTCTTGCATTGTGTCGGTGGGGTGGGGTATAAATGACCTATCGAACAGACGTTCGAAAAAGGAGTGAAGACCATGAGCGCAATCGCACTGCAATATCCGTCCCTGCCACGTCTTTCGCGTCGTGGTCGGTTGGCGCGGTTCCTCGTGGTTCTTTCTCTTGCTGTGGTCCTGGGCGCGGGTTTTGCGATGAAGGCCGGGGCTGGGTTTTCGCTTTCTCATCCGGCTGCCTCATATCTCACCGTTGTTGTGGCCCCAGGCGAAACTTTGTGGTCGATCG
>CAKKQM010000099.1:5640-11264 GCA_919902125.1 Actinomycetes bacterium
TGGGGATGTACGGGCGATGGTGGATGAAATCATCTCGGCTAACTCTCTGGTGGTCCCTGATGTGGCGGCTGGTCAAGTGTTACGAGTGCCTGCGTAAGTAATTCTTTAATTTTATTGCCATTATTGAGCGCAGTGTTATCCTTGACTTATGAAGGCTAAGGTAAAGGCTAAGAAAACTACCGCTCGCAAGGCGAGTGCTGGGAAAGTTGCTACCCGCAAGGCCGCTACAGTGAAAACCCAAGTGCCCAGCAAGAAAGTTTCTAGCAGCAAGGTTGAAAAAATGGTCACGAAAACATTGAAAAATAAGGTTACTTCCGAACCTTTGCAGAGGGCCGGTCGAACGACGACGACTCGCCTGAGTGCTAAGAATCAGATAACGATCCCGGTAGAGATATTAAGGAAAGCAGGATTCAAGGTGGGCGACACCATTAATTGCACCGTAGATGACGAGGGTAAAGTTCTACTCACTCACCCTGAAAATCCGATGCTGCAATTCGCGGGAATCGCAACTGGCGTCTACGACAACTTTGACCTTCGTGCGGAACGTGATTCATGGGACGAGTAGTTCTTGACTCGTCCGTGTTGATCGCTCTTTATAATCGGAATGATCTCCATCATGGAATTGTTCTGACCAAATTTGGATCCGAGAGCAACCAGTATGAAATATCCGCAATTGGGTTGATGGAAACACTTGTTGCCCCTTTTGCCGATGGACCGGGCACAAGCGATCGCGTGCTGACAGCTATTGATGGATCAATTGCTGTAATTCATCCGGTTACCGAACGGATCGCCGTGGCTGCTGCCAAAATCCGCGCTAAAACCAAGATGAAAGTGCCCGATGCGATCATCAGTGCTACAGCCACGCTCGTTGGGGCCCAGCTCTGGACGCTGGATCGGCGTCTGGCCAAGGCGCACAAGGGTGCGGTACTGATCGTCTGAGTGGTGCACTGGGGGCTGAAGCGACACGCCCTAGAAAAATTCATCTTGCCAATGTTGCCAAACCCTCAAGATCTCCTTTATGGTTACCACTAGATGTGGGGGTAAAAGCGAGATATAGTTCCATAAGTAGTGGTTTTTAACCCTACTCAGGAATTTTTCAATAAATCGCATTACACCCCGTAGGGATTTGAAGAAGGGAGACACGCCGCATGATCTGTCCATTTTGCAGACACGATGATTCTCGTGTCGTTGATTCTCGCCAAGTAGAAGATGGCACGCAGATCCGTCGCCGTCGTGAGTGCCCTCAATGTGGGTCGCGGTTTTCAACTCAAGAGACAGCGCTGCTGAACATTATTAAAAGATCTGGGGCCACTGAGCCCTTTAGTCGCGAGAAAGTTGTGGCTGGCGTACGTAAAGCCTGTCAAGGTCGCCCAGTCAATGATGATGATTTAGCCCTGCTGGCTCAACGCGTGGAGGAATCCTTGCGACTAACCGGCCAGGCTGAAATCGAGGCCCAAGAAGTAGGCATGGCAATTTTGGCGCCACTGCGCGAACTCGATGAGGTTGCCTACCTGCGTTATGCCTCGGTTTATCGTAATTTTAACTCCCTTGAAGATTTCGAAGGCGAGATTGCATTACTGCGAGCCGTGCCTTCGAGTAGTACAGATTCCTCCGTCACGAAGAACGCTATTTCAACCGCACAAAAAAATTAAGTCAGCACTACTAACGAAGATGGGGAAATAAAGATGTCAGAGACGGTCATCAACCGACCAAGCAAGACCACCACTAAGTCAGGAAAGGGTCTTGCACTCGAACGCATTTATACCAAAGCGGGAGTGCATCCTTATGACGAAGTGACGTGGGAGCGTCGAGATGTCGTACAGACAAATTGGAAGAGCGGCGAGATCGTTTTCGAACAACGCGGGGTTGAGTTTCCAGATTTCTGGTCGGTCAATGCATCGACCATCGTTGCGACCAAGTATTTTCGTGGTGCAGTAGGTCATGAGAATCGTGAATGGTCGCTGAAGCAAGTTATTGATCGGGTTGTTCTGACCTATACCAAAGCGGGCAAAGAGTTTGGTTACTTCGCAACGGATGCAGATGCCGAAATTTTTGAGCATGAATTGACGTATATGTTGTTGCATCAAATCTTCTCTTTCAACTCGCCGGTCTGGTTCAACGTCGGCACTGCTGCTCCTCAGCAAGTTAGTGCATGTTTTATTCTGTCGGTTGATGACACGATGGAATCGATCCTTAACTGGTATCGCGAAGAAGGCATGATCTTCAAGGGCGGGTCTGGCGCTGGTTTGAATTTATCTCGTATCCGTTCTTCCAAAGAACTCTTGAAGTCCGGTGGCACTGCATCAGGTCCTGTTTCCTTTATGCGTGGAGCTGATGCCTCTGCCGGCACCATTAAGTCAGGTGGCGCAACTCGTCGTGCGGCAAAGATGGTTGTTCTGGACGTAGACCACCCAGATATTGAAGAATTTATCGAGACCAAGGTCAATGAAGAGAACAAGATCCGGGCGCTGCGCGATGCAGGTTTTGATATGGACCTCGGAGGCAAAGACATCATCTCTGTGCAGTACCAGAACGCCAACAACTCGGTGCGCGTTAGTGATGATTTTATGCGTGCATACGAAGCAGGCGCAGAATTTGGCCTAAAGGCGCGCTCTACTGGCGAAGTTATCGAGACTATTGATGCTCGCAAGTTGTTCCGCAAGATGGCCGAAGCCGCATGGGCATGTGCTGATCCAGGAATTCAGTACGACGACACGATCAATGATTGGCATACCAACCCAGAGACTGGACGCATTAATGCATCTAATCCTTGCTCTGAGTACATGTCACTCGATAACTCATCGTGCAACCTTGCATCCATAAACTTGATGAAGTTCCTTAAATCCGATGGTTCTTTTGATGCCAAGACTTTTAGCCGCGCAGCGGAGATGATCATCACCGCGATGGATATCTCCATCTGCTTCGCTGATTTCCCAACGCAGGCAATTGGTGACACAACTCGCGCATATCGCCAACTCGGTATCGGTTATGCAAATCTTGGCGCGCTCTTGATGGCATCTGGACTTGCCTACGATTCTGATGGCGGACGTGCACTTGCTGGTGCAATTACTTCTTTGATGACTGGTATTACCTACAAGCGCTCTGCTGAACTTGCCGGCATTGTTGGTGCCTACGATGGTTATGCACGTAACGCAGCGCCTCATACCCGCGTTATGCGCAAGCATGCAGCGGCATCGTCGGCAGCCAAACCCATGACGACTCTCGATCGTGATGTGTGGACTGAAGCAAACAAGGCATGGGACAGTTGTCTGACCATTGGCGATAAGAATGGATGGCGCAACGCGCAGATTTCGGTACTCGCTCCTACCGGCACAATCGGTCTGATGATGGATTGCGATACCACTGGTATCGAGCCTGACTTCTCACTGGTTAAGTTTAAGAAACTGGTCGGCGGAAGTTCCATGCAGATCGTGAACCAGACAGTTCCGGCAGCGCTTCGTAAACTCGGATATGCCGAGGAAATTATTGAAGCGATTGTTGAATTCATTGCAACACATGGTCATGTTATTGACGCTCCTGGTCTTAAGCCAGAACACTACGACGTCTTTGATTGCGCACTTGGCGCGCGTTCGATCGCACCAATGGGTCACGTGCGCATGATGGCTGCATGCCAGCCATTCTTGTCAGGTGCAATCTCCAAGACTGTTAACTTGCCAGCAGAGGCAACAGTTGAAGATGTGGAAGAGGTTTATTACGAGGGCTGGAAGATGGGCCTTAAAGCATTGGCTGTTTATCGCGATAACTGCAAGGTTGGGCAACCACTTTCTGATGGCAAAGCTAAACCCAAAGATGTCGTCTCTGATGTTGCACCTGCAACAGCGGTGCGCAAGCGCCTGCCTAAGTCACGTCCATCAACCACCACGTCCTTCTCTGTTGGTGGCGCCGAAGGGTATATGACCTCAGGTGCGTACGCGGATGGCACACTCGGTGAAGTCTTCTTGAAACTCGGCAAACAGGGTTCAACTCTTGCTGGAGTGATGGATGCGTTCTCAATCGCGGTCTCGATTGGTTTGCAGTACGGCGTTCCGCTACAAACCTTTGTTGAGAAGTTCACTAATTTACGCTTTGAGCCAAGCGGCATGACAGATGATCCGGATATTCGGATTGCGCAATCGATGATGGATTACATTTTCCGTCGTCTGGCCCTTGATTACTTGCCATTTGAAACCCGTTCGGCAATTGGTCTGTATTCAGCAGCAGAGCGCGTACGTGCCTTAGAAACTGGTGGATATGCTCCCGATATCTCAACAGATACCGATGACCTCGAACACACAACTCCAGTTGCTGAACTAGATACAGTTGCCAAGAGCGCCGATGCGAAGTTCGAAGCGGTAACTAGTAAAAGTTACGGATCTTCCACTGAATTGTTTGAAGCGATTTCAGGGATCAAATCTGATGCACCGCTTTGCATGACCTGTGGTGTGAAGATGCGTATATCTGGGGCCTGCTATGTCTGCGAAGGTTGCGGAAATACATCTGGCTGCAGTTAATGTTAGGACTCGTTGTTGGTTTTACCATCATCGCGACGCGTTCGGCGTTTTTCTATTACTAGAAAAACAATCCGAGTCACGCTAACGATTACGGTAAGCCAACTGTGAATATCCATAACGGCCTCCTTTCTAGAATGTGCGTGTCGGTATCTTGGATAGAGTGGGCAAGTGAGTGACCTATCTGCCCAAGTACGCAAAGCTTTAGATGCTGCAGTTGAGGCGATCGGTGGGTCGACTCGTGAAGGTCAGATTGAGATGGCCGAAGCCGTCGCCAATGCACTCTCTGACCGTCACCATTTAATGGTCCAAGCGGGCACCGGTACTGGAAAATCACTGGCATACCTTGTGCCCGCGTTGGTGCATGGCAAACGTGTTCTTGTTGCAACGGCAACCCTTGCGTTACAACGTCAGTTGGTTGAACGCGATCTTCCCCGTATCGTGCCCGCGCTAGAGAAAGTCTTAGGGCGCGATATTACTTACGGCATCTACAAGGGCGTCGGCAATTACATCTGCTTGCAGAAGATGAATAGTGAATCCCCAGATCCTGATGGCGAAGTTTTATTGGAAGTTTCAAGTCTGGGACAAGATGCAAAGCGTCTTCGTGCGTGGGCACAAACTCCCGATGTCACTGGTGATCGCGATGACGCACCTGATGTTGATCGTCGAGTCTGGGCGGCTAATTCTTTAAGCGGCCGCGAATGTGTCGGCGCCGATCTTTGTGCTTATGGTTCGCAATGTTTTGCCGCTCTTGCTAAAGGCAGGGCAGCGCAGGCTGATGTAGTGGTTACGAACCACACCTTATTGGCCATTGAGATCGTGGATTCTCACCCGATTTTGCCAGAACGCGATGCGGTAATTCTTGATGAGGCGCATGAGTTCATGGATCGCACAACGCAGGCGGTGACAGAGGAACTCACCGGGCCACGAGTTTCGCGTGCAGCAGCAATGGCACGCAAATATATACCAGGCAAATTGGCCGACGCGTTTACTAAGGCTGCCGATGATTTTAATGATGCGATGGATGGATTCGCACAACGGGTCCGTACCGAATCGAATATGCAAGGGCGGTTAGTTGAGTTACCAGCGGAATTGGAGGCCCCGATCCGCAAAGTG
>CAKKQM010000100.1 GCA_919902125.1 Actinomycetes bacterium
CCAGATGCATCACTCCACGAGCAACCATCTAATGCAATTAAGTTGGCGGCCAAAAAAGAGGGAATAGGTTTAGATCAATTTGATTTTATTGAAATCAATGAGGCATTTGCCGCGGTGGGGATCGCTTCGTCGAATGCATTGGGATTAGATTCTGCATCTGTGAATATTCATGGTGGTGCAATTGCAGTCGGACATCCGCTAGGAATGTCGGGTGCCCGCCTTGCACTGCACATCGCCTATCAACTCAAGAAAAAGGGGAGTGGATACGGAGTTGCCGCGCTTTGCGGCGGCGGCGGCCAGGGGGATGCCCTGATTTTCAAGCGGTAGACCTGAAGTGCTACAGCCCCGCGATCTTATCTAGGTCTGCGCCGTCTCTGATCAGAACGTGATCAGCATGGTTGGAGTAGGGTGATACTTTTTTACGCTATTAACTTGTAAATCACGTAATAAAGTAACATAATTCGCTTATGTCACCCGAGACTATGGAAGAACATCTTCTGGAATTCATGAGGCATAAGGTCTACCTGCGAGCAAGAGATCTTGAAAAACTACGAATTCCACGAGTCGTTCTTAGCCGCCTTCTTGAAAAGAAAAAAATAGAGAAGGTTGCCCCAGGGTTATATCGGTCGTTGCTTAGCCCTGAACCTCAAAACGCAGATTTGGCTCTGATTTCTCGGAAGGTTCCGCGTGCGGTTTTTTGTCTCCTTACCGCACTCGAATATCACGGCTTGGGAACGCAGGTACCAAAGAAGATTTGGTTGGCAATGCCAACAGGGAGCCATACGCCTCGAATTCTCTATCCACCGGTAAGAATGGTGCAGTTCTCTGGAATGACATACTCCGAAGGCATTGAAACCCACAGAGAAGGAGAGATAGAAATCAGAGTTTATTCGCCAGAAAAGACAATTGCAGATTGTTTTAGGTATAGAAATGTAATTGGAATTGATGTCGCAATTGAAGCTCTAAGAGATGCAAATACAAAGAATATAAAAATGAGCGATATCTGGAAATTTGCGAAACTGTGGAAAGTACAAAATACCATGAGACCCTATTTGGAAATGCTGCAGTGACGAGAAATATTTCAGAGTCCGTCAAATCCCAGCTCAAAGAAATCGCCAATAAATCAGGCGAACCTTTTCAGACAGTTTTGAACCGCTTCGGTATTGAGAGATTGCTTTATCGGATAAGTATTTTACCCGCGACAAGAAATTATCTTCTCAAAGGGGCACAACTTTTCAATTTATGGTACGACCAACCTTTCCGTCCCACGAAAGACATAGACTTTCTTGGATTTGGATCAAATGACTTGGAAGAAATAAGGAAACTTTTCATGGATCTTTCAGATCTTGATCTTGCGGATGGGTTAACGTTCGATTCCGATACAGTACGGGTCTTCAAAATGAATGAAGAAAATCGGTACCCTGGTGTCAGAGTTGCTTTAATTGGTCGTTTGAACAGATCTGAAATTTCGATAAAAATAGATATCGGTTTCGGCGACAAGGTAACAACTCTTCCAGAAGAGGCCGTCTTCCCAGTCTTGATTGATGAATTCCCTCAACCAAAACTATTCGTGTATCCGATTCACACAGTCGTTGCCGAGAAGGCCGAGGCCATTGTCCGGTTCGGTCTGATCAACTCACGGCTAAAGGACTATTTTGATTTACAAATGATATTCAAAATGGAAGAAATTGAAGAAAGAGTTCTCATCGACTCGATCATTGCAACCTTTTCTCATAGAGGCACAGAGATACCCTCTGATGTTCCGCCAGGGTTAAGCCCCGAGTATTTTTTGGACCAGAGGAATAGAACTCAATGGCGTGCCTTCTTGCACAAGAATGAACTAGGTGAGAAAGAATTAGAATCTGTTGTTCAGGAAATAGCAGTAAAACTCGTTCCGATTCTTCGCAAAGCGTCAAATAGTCAGTAGGAGATTTAGGTAGATTTCTCCAAATTATCTAGGCCTGGGTCGTCTCTGATCAGAAGTTGGGCGCGGCTTACGGCGGGCTCCACCAAATTCTGACTTCTCGACAACAGGTGCAATGTAGGCAATACCGATAAGGATCTGACTATGCCAATCGGCAGGGGCTAAGTGCGAGGTTTCATGCGGCTAGATGGGCATCTTGGCATGATTTCACGGGACCCCCACCCAGTTGGCCCATCTGGACGCCTCGGCGCAACCGTTGTCTCGGCTGGGGAGAAGGCATAGTTCCGTGCCAGCGGGACGATACTATTCATAAAACTGTAGTAGAGTGACTCTACTGTTGATTTATGAAGGGTGAGGTATGAAGAAGACGTTGACACACCTGCCGTTCACAAGGTACGCGCTGAAGGCTCTGGGCACGCAGATCGCGGTGGCGCGGCGAGAGTTGGGCTGGACCGCGACTGACCTCGCCCAGCGCCTCGGCGTCACCGCGCAACTCGTGTCCCGTATTGAGCGTGGAGCTCCCTCCACCGCCGTCGGAACAGTGTTCGAGGCTGCGGTGCTCTGCGGAATCGCGTTGTTCGACACTCATCCGGACGATGTGCGATCTATGGCCGCCGTCGCCGAGAACGAGCGCCTGCGCCTGGCTCTCCTGCCCTCCCGAACCCGGCGCCGGCCGGTGGAGGTGTCGAGTGACTTCTGAGGCCGTGACCTCCTCTCCCAAGCCTGCTCGGAAACAGCTGTACGTCTGGGCCTGGCTCCCTAACGCTCTGGAGCCAGTGGTAGCTGGAGTTCTCACCCGCACCGATCGCCAGGTGCGAAATGAGAGCGTTCTTGCGTTCACCTACGCCCAGAGTTATCGCGAACGCCCCAAGGCGATCTCGCTGTACTCCGCCGAGCTCCCACTACAGAGCGCAACGATGCTCCCGTCAGAGCCAAAACCGGGTCGAAGCCCTCTGGCGCTGCACGGCTGCCTTCGGGATGGCGCCCCGGATGCCTGGGGCCGCCGTGTCATCAACCTGCGCCTGGCCGGTAGCCCCGAGACCGACCTCAACGAACTGACGTATCTGGCGGAGTCAGGCAGTGACCGCATCGGAGCCCTCGACTTCCAGGACTCTGCTAGCCACTACACCCCCCGGGGCGAGGCTGCCTCGCTCGAGCAGTTGTTGCACGCGGCTGAACTCATCGAGGTCGGCGCCACCCTGCCCGCCGACCTGGAGGCCGCCGCGGGCCATGGCACCTCCATCGGCGGCGCCACCCCAAAGGCACTCCTGGTCGATGGCAAGCGCCAGCTCATCGCAAAGTTCGCCTCCACGACCGACACCAGGCCCGTCATCCAAGCTGAAGCCGCCGCCACGTTCCTTGCCGGCCGTGTTGGTATCAGGGTCGCGCACTCTGAGATCCGCACGGTCGCGGGCAGGAAGGTCCTGCTTCTGGAGCGCTTCGACCGCGGCGTCTCTGGACACCGCACGCAGATGCTCTCCGCTCTTACGATCCTGGGCGTACACGAGATGGATGCTCGATACTCCTCCTACCCCGACCTCGCCGACGCCATCCGGAAGGGGCCATGGGATGACATCCCGCGAACGCTGCGGGAGCTCTTCACCAGGCTCGTGTTCAACGTCTGCATCGGCAACACCGATGACCACCTGCGAAACCACGCCGCGTTCTGGGACGGTCAGCGCTTGCGCCTCACCCCTGCCTTCGATCTCACTCCGCAGCCCCGCTCGGGGCAGATCGCCACCCACGCCATCGCCCTCACTCGGACCGGGGAACGCCACAGCCAACTCCGGCTCTGCCGCCAGGTGGCCGTTGAGTTCCAGCTCTCAGCGAAGGAGGCCGACCAGATCATCGACCACGTGATTTCGACGATCCAGAGCAGCTGGAAGGACGCAGTCAACCACGCTGAACTCAGTGCGAGGCAGGCGGAGAGCCTCATGGGGCGCGAGTTCCTCAACCCGTACATCTGGTACGACCAGCCCTGAGCGTTTGTACAAACCCGATGTTTGACATCTGCACTCGCAGTGAGGTCCCAGACCTTGCGAGTCGGCCTGTCGGGCTATGCTGAAATTGGTCAAACCAAATACGAGAATTGGCGACGCAAGCAGGCCCGACTCACTCACCGCTGACTCTATAATCTGTCCAGTAAAAAGGCCATAATCTGTCCAGTAATTGAAAGGGACAGAACATGATTTACCAGCCGAGGGTAGTGGTAATCCTGTTAACCGAAAATCTGTGCTGGATGTAATCTCCTCACTTGAACGCATTCTCGTCACTGAGGATTTGCCAACTTGGTTCACACATTTACGCTCTAGAGCAATACTTAGAAAGTCATCGAAACGCCATTTTGTAGATCCCTCCCTAGCTGTCGCTGTCTTGGGAGGTTCATCTAAACGACTTCTGGATGACTTGGAATTCTTTGGTTTGATTTTTGAGTCACTAGTGATAAGGGATTTGCGAGTTTACGCACAGAAAATAGATGCCGACGTATTTCACTACCGAGATAGTAATGGCTTAGAAATAGATGCCATTGTTCAATTGCGAGATGGGACTTGGGGCGCTTTTGAAGTAAAACTCGGGTCAAGCAAAATAGATGAAGGTGCTCGAAATCTTCTTAAATTAGCAAATGAAGTGGATGATAAGAAAGTTGGCAAGCCATCAGTCTTATGCATAATCACTGCTTCAGAGATAGGCGGAACTAGAGAAGATGGAGTCGTAGTACTGCCAATTGGCTCACTCGGACCCTGATTTCGATAAATCTTTTGTTAGATGCTTTTACAATTCGCTCAGAGGCATCTTCGTTTAAGGAAAGATCCGAAAATCAGAACGATGGTAAAAGCAGAAACCCCGACCGAAGCCGGGGGTTCGCGGCCAGCCACCGAAGGGACTGGGGGTGTTGAGGGAAATATAGCAGAACTATCTGGACTCGCGGCCTCTCTGATCAGAAGTTGGTTGTGGCTTACCCTCTATGTCCACAAAGGCCACTGACCTTTCAAGTGAGGTACTAGGCAGCCCCTTACCCTTCCAGAGGTGAACAAGCCAACCGTAATCGTTTATGTTGATGGGTTTAATTTGTATCGAAGGGCGCTCAAAGGTACGCCTTATAAGTGGCTTGATCTTTTCGCTTTATCTTCAGTACTTCTTTATGAATATGACGTCATTTTGGTTCGTTATTTCACCGCGCATATTTCTCCTATCCCAAATGATCTCTCTCAAGGGCAGAGACAGCAGGTGTATTTACGAGCATTGAAAGTGAACGGCAAGATCAGTATCCATTTAGGAAAGTTTAGATTAGACGCGCGACCCATGCCACTACACCCTTGGGAGTTTGGCTCAGACGGGCGACCGAAGAATGTGAAGGTCAAGAAAACAGAAGAGAAAGGTTCCGATGTAAATCTTGCAACATATTTTCTCCTCGATATTTTCACTGAGAAGGCAGATGCATTTGTCATTTTGACAAATGATTCAGATCTGGCAGAGCCGCTCCGATTAGCGAAAGATGAATTACGACGGACTGTTGGCCTCATCTTGCCAACCGATACGCCCTCGCGAGAACTGCTCAAGGTTGACCCGCAGATCATTCGCCAGATTCGCGAAGGAGCGCTAATGGTCTCTCAGCTGCCCAAAGATCTTTATGACAGCCATGGAGCGATTACAAAACCCAAGTCTTGGTGAAAGCAGAAACCCCGACCGAAGCCGGGGGTTCGCAGCCAGACGCCTAAGCGACCGGGGTTGTGGGGAAAATATAGCAGAAACTATCTAGGCCTGCGGCGTCTCTGATCAGAGTTGGGACGTGGCTTGCGACCACCGAAACTAGGCTTTTCGACAACAGGTGCAATGTAGGCAATCCCACTCGGTTCTTTGGAGCCAGTGATCGATACCAATTCTGCATGGTGGGGGCGGACATCAACGAACTTGGGGTAAACACCAGCGCGGGAAGTTAAGCCACGCACTGCGGTCTGTTGTTTCGATGTTGCCAGAGTGACAACAACACCTGCTTCGCCGGCACGGGCGGTGCGGCCTGCGCGGTGGAGATAATCCTTGTGATCGGTTGGGGCATCCACGTGCACGACAAGTGAAACATCATCCACGTGAATACCGCGGGCGGCAACATCGGTTGCCACGAGTGCTCCATTGGTGTTGGCCTTGAAGTGGGCGAGGGTGCGAGTACGGACGGCTTGGGATTTACCGCCGTGTAATGCGCCGACGGCGACGCCAACGCTGGCAAGTTTGTCGGCCAAGCGATCTGCACCCCGTTGAGTTTTCACGAAGAGAATTGTGCGACCATCGCGAGAAGCGATCTGCGCGGTGATCTCATCTTTGTCGCCAGGATGCATCACGAGGACGTGGTGTTCCATAGTGCTGACAGATGCACGATCATTCTGCAGTGAGTGTGTCTTGGGATTGTTGAGGTATTTCTTCACTAGTGAATCAACGCCGCGGTCCAGAGTTGCACTGAAAAGTAAACGCTGGCCGTTAGGTTTGGCTTGGTCGAGAATTTCTTTAACGACGGGCAAGAAGCCCATGTCGGCCATCTGATCTGCTTCATCCAGGACGGTGATCTGTAGATCATCGAGTTGAACTTCGCCGCGATTTAGTAGATCAATGAGGCGGCCAGGTGTTGCAACCAAGATGGGGCAGCTCTTGCGCATGGCAGTGATCTGCTTTGCGTATGGCATACCGCCGGCGATGACTACAGAATCAAGACGGATTGCTTTAGCTAATGGAGTAATGACGTCGTTGATTTGGAGAGCGAGTTCGCGGGTTGGTGTGAGGATCAGAGCGAGTGGGCGATGGGGCGCTGCTTGCTTGCCTTCCAGGCGGGTCAGAAGTGCCAGAGCGAAGGCGAGGGTTTTACCTGAACCAGTCTGTCCGCGGCCCAAAATGTCGTGACCTTTGATTGCATCAGGAAGGGTGGCGACCTGAATCGGGAATGGCGCGTTGATTCCTTGGCTGGTGAGGAGGTTTACCAGTGCAGGGGCGATGCCTAACTGCGCGAAAGTTTTGGTGGTTGATTCATTGGGGGTGTGGTGTGAGGCTTCGATGGTGCTTTCCTGCTCGACATCGGTGATGTAGTTATCGTCGGCGCCGAAATCTTCACTGTAATGATTATTGGCGTAATTACCTGCCGACTTATCTGCACTTTTATGGTTGCCCTTATGGGACTGTGGTCCGTAATTGTCGGTGGTGCGTGATGTGCTGGGGCGGGTGAAGGAATTCTTATTTGGGGTTGCAATACCGCTATGGGTGCTGCGGGTTGGTGCGGCCGTGCGCTTTCCACCAGGGATGAACTTGACGCGCTTCTTAGGTTCGAAGTTGGGGCGGCCATCGCCACTTTGGGCATGAGCCAGGCTGGCATCGCGCCGAGTGGTTGGGCGCGTGTCTGGATGGGCGGAGGTTCGATCATTGCGACGGGCTGGTCGTGAATCAGTCCGTGCATCCGTACCTGAAACTGGGCGAGTGGTTGCAAATTTATTGGCGCGCGGGGCAGAGCGATCTTCACTGCGCTCGCTGCGGGAATCTGCGTTGCCGTAACTCATGGTTGATGCACTTTCGTGGGTTGCAGCAAAACGCTTGGCGCGCTCTTGCGAGCGGGCATTGGTTTTCTCGCGCTTACGCGGTGAGGCAGATGAAGCTGGCTTGCCAGCAGTTCCCTTGCGATGCGGCTTGGGGGATTTAGCGCGGGCGGGCGCAGCAGATTTTGAGCGTGGCTGTAATGACATGAGTTAGCGATACCAATCGAGACGACAAGCGCGTCTCGGTGTGACTGGGCCATTTTCTAGCGCTGGGCTAGGGGTGAAAATGTAAATCTGGGGTAAAACTGGGCCGGTCAGGTGGTGATAAGACTCGCAAGTAAGCGCAAATGCTGCGCTTTATGGGGACTGCTTCGGTTGAAGCAACGGGGCAATCATACCTTGGATCGTGGGTGTGGATTACCAGGGCCGATTTGTCGTAGGAGACCTTTAAAAATGTCATATGTGAAATATCAACTAACTGCCTCCAATTGCCAAGGTCTAAATTTGGATCTAAATTTGGATCTGAGGGAAAGGAGGAGAAAATGGATCGAATAATGACTGAGTTAACAACAACGATTTCTGAGTTTAAGAAAAACCCTAATGCGGCTGTTAAAAAGGCGAAGAAAAAACCTTTTGCTGTCCTCACGAATAACAAGCCCACGTTCTATGTGATGTCACCAGAACTCTTTGACGAAATTGAAGAAATACTCTGGGAAATCAGAATCACACCGCTTTTAAAGAAGCGGATGGCCAGCAAGAAGCCCCACATTGAAGTCAAATTTGAAGACTTAATGGATTTGTGACAGCCATGTTCAGAATCAGATTTACGGATGAGGCGACAAAAGATTGGCGCAAGCTCGACAACAGCATTAAGTCGGAGCTTATGAAAAATTTGCAGCCACGCTTAGAGAATCCAGCACTGGAGAGCGCGCGGCTTAAAGGGGCTTTAGGTGACTGTTATAAAGTCAAAGCTCCAGTAACTGGGTACCGCTTGGTGTATCGAATTGTGGATGATGTACTGGTAATTCTCGTCATAGCTGTAGGTAAACGCGAAGACTCCGAAGTATACAAAAACGCAGAGAAGCGGTTGGGAGATTATTTCTCGTGATCTTTATCGGCTTCTTTTGCCAGCGCGGCGAGGTCGGGCCTTGGGATCTTTGGAAGATCGCCGCCCCTTATAAGGTGACGATATAAGTAAATGGTAATAGCGCCGAAGAACGGCCATTCAAAGGTATAAACCCAGGCGCGCCAATTGCCTTGATGGGCGCGACCGAATTCAAACCAGCCGGCCCACATGCAAAATGGAACAGCGAAAACGAGCGCAACAGTTAGCCACCTTTTCTGTTTCTGCGAAACTGGCTTTGTGCCCTCGGCTTCTTCATGAATCCACGCCGGTTCATCGGTCTGATAATCGCGTGAGTTTTTCTCGCTCATAACTAAGTCTTCTCAGCCTTCTCGCGCGCGATTTCGGCATCAATAGAAATGGCCGCGCGCTCTTCACTTTTAATCCAGTGATACACGGCAAAAGAGATCCAGATCGCGTCAATAATCATTCCGCCAGACCACATAATCGACCCGCCACGGCGTTGATCGTTGAGAGTAAACATTTGGTCGTAGAGAGAATTTGGTGCAACATAGATAAAAAATCCCGTCAAAGTTTCCGGGACCATCATCAAAAAGAGCGAGATCACCGACATGGCTGGTGTCATGCGCCGGTTGGTGAGATTGCGATCAAGAAGATTGAAATAGAAGAAATATGCCAGGGTTATATAAAGAGGAATCTCAACATAGGTGTGCACCCATGGGTTATCCATAATGAAGGCGTGCGGGCCGGGCAGATGCACGCCGATCATTAAAGATGCGTAGAGAACCCAACTGATCCAGGGGTTGGTGAAAGTTTCAAAGACTTTGTTCTTAGGGTGAAAAGTTGATGGCGTGCCAAGGACGAGAAGCGGGCCAGTGACCATCATTAAAGTGACGTGTTGGATCATGTGGCACCAGAAGAGATCGCTGGCGCGCACTCCAATAGGGGTGCAGACCACCAATGCGATGGTGGCCAGGCCTGCTAGAAAGAAGCGGCGCTGCCTCTTGGTGGCCAAGTTGGCGCGTTGGGCCATAACCCGTAAATAGAGGTATCCAGCAACGAGTAGAGGGATGGTGATCTCGGGAGCCAATTGCCACGCGGCCCAGAAGTTCGTGCCGTGGCTCATATCCATAATCGGTGAGATTAGACCCTCTGCCAGGCTGGGTATAGGAGATTTTGTGAAATTAGTGAGAATTAGCCTTACATTTGCCTTGGAAAAAGGTGAGAAATCCCCTATCCGATCCTGTGATCGGGCTCACAAGAATCTGTTATTAGGCCCACCTTGGGGGGTAGGAATGAATAAGCGGTTATTTGCCGTACTAGGCACAATCATTCTTGGTGCGGCGGTAATCGCTGGCATCGGCACATATGTTGCATCTGCGAAAAATGATTCCCGAGTGCTTGCAGCCACGCCTGCTGGCACCATAGAGACACCGCAAGGCACTCTGCCGCATTACACCTTGGATATCTCTTCATATCCAGACAGCATGGCTGGCAGTCATGGTGCCGATGGTGGCCCGCACCCTGATTGGGTGACCTTTGGTCCCGTCACTAACTTTCAAGTTCCTGCGCACTCTGCAATAACGATCACCGTTAGGCAGTACGACGGTGGCGAGACAATCACCAATGATTTCTTCGCAACAGTGCGTGGCACGATCGATGGCACGATGACGCTGAACGGCGAGAAAGTAAAATCGATTCCCGCCAATCAAGTTGGCCACACCTGGACGTTGCACGGATTAGCAAATGGGCAGGATCAAATATTTGTCAACATTCCGTTGCAGGCAGTGCCTGAGGAAGAGATGCCGGAAGAGGGTTACTCAGATAATCCACCAACGACAACTTTCACTTTCATCACCAGTGATGCCGGCGAGTACATCTGGAACTGTGAATTCCCTTGTGGCGATGGCACTTATGCACGCTTTGGTGCAGCGATGTCCACCATGGGTTACATGTCCGGTCACTTCACTGTAGTGAACGCATAAAGGAGGCGGAATAAAAATGTCTGATCTAGAAACTCAAAAACGTCCTCCCGTGTGGAAGCGCAAAGATGTTCAACAGACTGGAATCCTCTGGGTCATCTTCACCCTAATCATCGGATATGTCGTATCTGAATTTCAAGTCCGCACAATTGGCGCACCTGCATCTTCTGTGATGGCCACAACCATTCAAATGATGCACGTCTTTACCTGGGCCGCTGCTCCAATTGCTGGTTTGGTTGCGGCTATGGCGGCAACGACATTGCTATCAAAGCATCACTATGGCGATACACCTCCAGAGGATGCTGATCACGAGATTCGTAATAGCCCTCGCATCGCGGCAGCATGGATCGTTGTGTCAGCGCTGATGTGCCTTTTCGCAGTTGTCTGGGGCATGATTGTCTTGCAACAAGATAGTGAGAGCATTCTTGATTCCAAGGCTATGAATATCAACGTTGTCGGTCAGCAATGGGCTTGGAACTTTGACTACATTGATAACGGAACGGTGCGCAGTGAAGATCTTTATCTTCCTGTTGACAAGCCCGTTGTATTCCACGTAACCAGTAAGGATGTTGTGCACTCATTCTGGATTGTGCAGATGGGAATCAAGATCGATGCGAACCCTGGTTATGTCACTGAGACCGCAGTAACACCAAACAAGATTGGTATATATGACCTACGGTGCGCCGAACTTTGCGGTCTATTGCACGCATATATGCAGAAGAAAGTTCATGTTGTGAGCCAGACTGATTACGACAGTTGGATCCAGAACCAGGGAGGGCAAGCCTGATGACCACAATGATGGAACGTCCAGCAGCAGCGCCAGGAAGTGCAGCGCCGAAGAAGGCTCTCATTGAGCGCCTTAATCTCTTCACTGCCCTGGGTCTGGGTGTCGCCTCGGCGGTTGTCGTCTGGTATCTAGCAAAGACGTTTTTGCCGCAGAACACAGAAGAATCTGTTATCAAGACGCGCGAAGACCAGGTGGTCTTGCTTGCCATGATCGCCTGGTTTATCGGTTTTATGATTGGCATCGGTGCATTCATCGGACCATTCCGATGGGTGCTCGGTAGAGATCTCAGCCATGACGAAAATATGTTTTATGCTGGCAAAGATCAAGGCATTAAGCGGTATTTTCGTTACACCACTGATCATAAAGTTGTCGGTATTCAATATCTTGTCGTCACCATAATCATTTTCTTTGTCGGTGGAGTTTTAGCGATGTTAATCCGCACCAACTTAGGTTATGCCGAAGGTGGCTGGCTACACCCACAGGCCTACAACGCTATTGTAGGAATCCACGGCATCGTCATGATTGTCGGAACGATCGTCATGATCACGGGACCTTTTGGTAACTTCATTATGCCGATCATGATCGGCGCTCGCGATATGGCATTTCCGCGTCTTAACGCTCTGAGTTTCTGGTTGGTTGTTGCTGCGATTCCGCCGATGCTTTCGGCGTTCTGGCTGGGTGGAATCACCACTGGGTGGTCTGCGTATAACCCGCTAGCCTCGCAGGCGCCTCCAGGTATGGATGGCTACATCATGTTTATCTGCATCTTTGCTATCTCGACGATGGTCGCTGGTGCCAATATCACCACTACTGCGGTACGTATGCGCGCAAAGGGCATGACTTGGAACCGTACACCTATCTTCATTTACGGTGTAGTTGCATCGGTTGCACTGGCCTTGCCGGCATTCCCGGTCTTCTTCTTGTCGCAGATTATGTCGGCGCTGGATCGTTCTTTATCATCAACATTTTATGACGTTCGTGGCGGCGGCAGTGGTTGGCTCTACGAAAACTTGTTCTGGCTCATGGGACACCCGGAGGTCTACGTTATTTTGATTCCAGCAGTTGCCGCGTTGATGGAAATGGCGCCAGTCTTTACCCGCCGCCCACTCTTTAGTTTCAACTTGGCGATCATGGGTATTGCAGGTATCAGTGGTCTGAGTGTGCTTGTCTGGGCTCACCACATGTACGTGGCTGGATGGGCGCCATTACTTAATGGTCCGTTTATGTTGACCACTGAATTAATTTCGATTCCAACGGGCATGCTCTTCTTAGTGCTGATCGGCACGCTGTGGCGCGGCCGATTATGGATGACAATGCCAACCGCGTCGATCTACGCACTTTTGTGGAACTTCATGATCGGTGGCATCACCGGTATTTATCTCTCAGATGTTCCGATTGACGCGTTCTTACACGGTTCGATGTTCGTCACCGCGCACTTTCATTACACCTTGATGGGTGCGGGTCTTACTGGCGCACTTGCTTCACTGGTTTATTGGTTCCCTAAGATGACTGGTCGGATGTTCGATAAGACCCTCAGCTGGGTCTCTTTCTGTCTGGTTCAGATCGGATTCAATGTCACCTTCATTGGCATGTTCTTGGTCGGACTGGCAGGTCAGCCACGTCGGGTCGAGGCATATGCCGAGGTCTTTAGTCGCGGCAACCTCATTACCACCATGGGCGCTTACACAATCATGGCTGGCATGTTGGTCTTGCTCCATGGGGTTATCTCTTCATGGCGTAGCGGTGCAAAGGCACCAATGAATCCATGGTTTGCTAAGACTTTGGAATGGACGGTGCCAAACCCAGTTCCTCTAGAAAACTTTGAGGTATTGCCAGTTGTTACATCAGATGCTTACGGTTACGGAAAGGCTAAATCATGAGCGCCCTGACACACGCACACTCAAACCCACACCACGAACATCCTGATGTCGTCGGGTCACGCAATCGCCTTGGCCTGGTGTTGATTCTGGTTGCTGATATCGCATTCGCGCTCAGTGTCCTCTTCGTTTACTTCTACCTCAAGGGGCAGAATGTCAACGATATGTGGCTGCCAGCGGCCACCGATGATCAAGTAGCAACCACCCCGGTTTCAAGCACGGGTGCTTGGTATTTGACCGTATTGGTTGGTGTCGGGCTTCTGACTCATACATATGCACTTAAAGGGGCGCGGGTTAAGAATCAGACCCAATTAGTCTTGGGTTCAGGCATTGCGCTGGTTGCCAGCGTTCTTGCTATGGTCTATCAAGTAATGCAGATGTCGGCCGCCCCATTCACCATTACCTGGGGTGCTTATGCATCATGTTATTTCTTGATCACCGGTTTAAACACAGTGCACCTAGCGCTCACGGTATTTATTGCCTTGGGCAACTGGAACCGTTCGCGCCTTGGTTTATACAGAGCCGACCACTGGCATGTAACAATCGTCAGAGTCTGGTGGACATGGATGTTTGTTTCATCAGCGTTGGGTGCGTTCGCACTTTCATTTCCTTAATTAATCGAGCTGAAAGGCCGCGCGGATAGGGCCAGGTTCGATTCCGGCTTTTGCGTGATCACTATCTTCACCGCGCGCTAACTGTGCAGCATGGGCTTTATCGTGCCAGCGCTCCTCAACTCTTCCATAACGCCAAAGGGTAAGAGCAATAATCCAGACAACGGCAAAGCCAGCCACAATGACGTAGCCGACTGAGTTGAGGTTGAAGTTTGCTGCGTAATTCCAGAATCCGCCAGTTAAGTTCAACTGCTTGGCGAGTACTTGCAAGATTTCAAGCCCACCAATAAAGAGGGCAACACCTACCGACAAACTTGTGATTACGATGTTGTAGTAGACCTTGCGCACGGGCTTGGAGAAGGCCCACCCATAGGCAAAGTTCATAAACGAACCATCAATGGTGTCGAGCAGACTCATACCACTTGCAAAGAAGAGTGGCAGAGAGAGAATCGCCCACCAGGGCAGACCAGCAATAACGGAGGTTCCTGCCAGAACCAGCAGTCCAATTTCAGTTGCGGTATCAAATCCAAGCCCAAAGAGAATCCCCAACGGATACATTTTCCAACTTGCATCGATTCGGCGTGCAATCGGCCCGAAGAAGCGCATCAAAAGCCCGCGAGAATTAAGATGCTTCTCCAACTCTTCTTCGCTGTACATACCTTTGCGCATATCAACAAAGACGCGCACGATTGAAACCAAAATTATTAAGTTCAAGATAGCAATGATCATTAAGAAAGTACCGCTGACTGTGAGGCCAATGAGTTCGGTGTAATGGCTCAGTGATGAGTCGGTATCTTTAAGTTGAGCACCAAGTCCCTTAATTCCAAAGTTGAGTAAGATTGCTAACGTAGCGACGACCGATGAATGGCCAAGTGAGAAGAAGAAGCCAACGGCTAACGGGCGCTTGCCTTCGCTCATCAATTTACGCGTGGTGTTATCAATGGCGGCGATATGGTCGGCGTCAAAAGCGTGGCGCATACCTAGGGTGTAGGCCAGCACGGCAGTACCCCAACCAAAAAGGGATCCATCCGAGAGTTCATAGTGCCCATTGGTTGCCGCGAACATTAAAGCGGCACCCGCCACATGGAGGAGGGCGATGAAGCCAAACATGGCGTAGAGACGGCGCCATTCGTGGCGGGTAAGGCGCTCGCGCAGGGGTCTGTGCGGTTTATCGGTCGCGACGATATTCATAGATCTCCCCATGGACCCTACTTGCGAATCGTTTGCATGTAGAGATTAAGGGGTTGCCGCAAGGTTGTCTACTTGGAGTCATGGTCGGAGCCCTGCCCTGGCGTCAGAGAGATGCAACTGGGATCTTGGGCTGGTTGAGTATCGGGTTTCAAACCCTCTCTTCAAATTACTGAGTATAGAGTTTGAAACCTGATGCGATATCCCAAATGGGCTCGAGTACTTGGCCCAGGACTAATTACGGGTGCGGCCGATGATGATCCATCAGGAATTGCAACTTACTCACAGGCAGGCGCAGCTTTTGGCTACGGCCAACTATGGACGCTCACACTCTGCCTGCCTCTTATGATTGCGGTGCAAGAAGCCGCCGCGCGAATTGGTTCCATAACTGGATCCGGGTTAGCAAAAGTAACATCGCAACATTATCCAAAGAGAGTACTTACTCTGGTAGTTTCTCTTGTCGTTATCGCCACCACAGTAAATATCGGCGCCGATATTGCAGCCGTAGGGGCTGCTTTAGATCTTTTTATCTCAGTCCCAACGGTGGTTATCTCTGTGCTCTTTACTTTGACTGTACTTGGCCTTGAAATATTTATCGGGTATGAGAAGTATGCGCATTTTCTAAAAATTCTAGCCCTAGCACTTCTGTCTTATGTTGCCACTGCATTTATTGTTAGTCAGCCTTGGGGTGAGATTTTCAAAGCCACATTCATTCCACAGATCGAGTTTACTTCAGCTTATTTCTATGTAATTGTAGGAATTCTCGGTACCACAATCAGCCCATATATGTTTTTCTGGCAAGCTGCCGAAGAGGTAGAAGAACTTGAAGTTGCCGACCGTCTCCACAAGGCAAGACGCACGATGCGTGAGATTCGCATGGATACTTCTGTCGGCATGCTCGTCTCACAGACCGGTAGCTGGTTTATGATGATTACAACCGCGACGGTCTTACATGCGCATGGAGTAACAAATATTGCGACGGCGGCCGATGCTGCCAAAGCCTTAGAGCCCTTGGTGCAGACATTTCCGAACTCTGGCACTCTGGCAAAAATTATCTTCGCCATAGGAATTATCGGAATGGGTTTACTTGGAATTCCAGTCCTGGCGGGCTCGGCCTCATATGCCGTGAGCGAAGCGTTGGGCTGGTCCGCAGGTCTGGATAAGAAAGCAAAAGAAGCCCGTGGTTTCTATGCAATTATCGTCATCTCAACCCTCATCGGTCTGGGGTTGACGGTTATAGGGATTGACCCGATGAAAGCCCTACTTTTTGCGGCGGTCCTTAATGGCGTCGTAGCGGTACCGCTGATCTTTCTCATCTCACGGATCGCCAGAAACCCGGCAATTATGGGCGGTATGGCCAGCGGGCGGCTCTCGCGGGTTGCGCTCATGAGCACATTTTTCGTGATGTTGATCTGCGCTTTGGCACTATTGGGATCAATGGTTGGATAGCCTGAAGACCACAGAGTAAGGAGAGAGCCTTGAGCGATGACGACGAAGCAGGTCAAGACGAACTCATAACCGAGGAGATGCTCTGGGATCGCATTCCTGAGGTTGATGGTGCAGAACGTGCGAGCACTTATTATGAACTCAGTGCGCGCATTTATGCCCGCGGTCAATATGACGATGCTTTGGCGCTTGCCGAAACAGCGTGCGATATCTACTTCGGCCTTGGTGCGAGTGCACCTAGCGAAGGTTTAGCACAGGCATATTCTGCAATCGGCTACAACCTCAATCAGTTGAAGCGCATGGAAGAAGCCGCAACTGCAATGAGTAAAGCAGTTGAGATCTTGCGTCAGAGCAAATCACCAATTGCTTTAGAACTTGCCTGCACGTTGGGCGAATGGTGGTATTCGTCCAAGAATTATCAGAAAGTTATCGACACAATGCAAGGGTGCGCGCAGGAACACCTAGTTGACGGCAATGAAATAGGCGCCGCTAATGATCTTCACCTCATTGGATGTGCATATCGCGAAGTTAAGAATTTTGATGCTGCTGTAGCAAGTTTCACTGACGCACGCGCACTCTTTAAAAAGAATCATGAAGTTATTCATGTAGGACGCTGCGATCAGAAAATTGCCGCTTGCCTTATCGAATTGGGCAATGGTGAACTCGCCTTAGAAACTGCGCAGAAGGCTGTTGATGTTTTTGAGACTGCACACGATCATCGACGCGAAACTTTTGCCCTTCTTGAATTTGGGAAAGCTCAAATTCTCCTTGGCAAACTTGATGCCGGCTTGAGCACTCTTGACCAAGTGCTTCAAACGGCGACAGAGGAAGATCCAAAAGATTTTGAATTTATTGTTGATGTTGAAACTCGAATGGCCGCAGTTATGCGTGTCCAAGGAAGAATCAATGAGGCAGATGAAATTGAACGGCGATTAGTCTCGGTCTCTGAAGTTCTCAAAGAGCAAGGCAACGGCGCCTAAACCAGCTCCCACTGCTGCAATCATCAGCGGCCACTCGTGCGCACCCTGGCTCCAGAGCGCACCGCCCCAGATACCAGCACCCAGCACGGCGAAATTCATCGATGCTTGATAGATGCCCTGCGCTTTTCCGCGTTGGTTGCTTTCACTTAGTCCGGCAATCCAAGCCTTACCTACACCATCTGTAAGTGCGGGGAAGAAGCCGTAAAGAACGAGCGCTAAGAGTGCAAGCCGATGATTGTTGGTGTACCCAAGCATAAAATAAGCGATCGCAAAGGCAACTAATCCAATGGTGTAAATAATGTGCGGCGAAAAGCGATCAGCCAAGTATCCGGCAGGGAAAGCTACGAGCATCGTTACAGCGCTAAAGAGGACATAAGCCAGAACAACCCCGCGGACGCTAAAGCCAATGTCATGTAGGCGTAGTAAGAGCAAAATATCAGGAATATTTGTCAGTTGGATTAGTACCAAAATTGAAATTGCGCGTTTGAGATTTGCCGGCAACGGCCCCGATATGGGTTGTGGAGGTTCACTTTTAATAAGCGCGCGCGATTTATCCCTAATAAAGAAAGTCAACCCTGCGGAAATAAAGGCAGGAATTAATGCCCAGATTGCAACCCGACGGATATCGTCATGGAGTAGTGATAGACCAAGGAGTGCAAGTAGAGGTCCGATAACCGCACCAAGATTATCTCCAGCACGGTGGAAGCCAAATGCTTTGCCTAGATCTTCTTTCGGAACGGAATCATGAATAAGGGCATCGCGGGGCGTGCTACGTAACCCTTTGCCAATGCGATCTGCAACGCGTCCGAGAAAAACAAGTTGCCAAATAGTTGCAGTAACTACGAGCGCTTTACCAAGACCAGCAGCACCATAACCAGCCATAATAAATGGTTTGCGACCCAGTCGGTCGCTAGCTTTTCCTGAATAGAGTTTTGTAAAACCAGCAGCCGCTTCAGCACAACCTTCAATTAGTCCGAGAGTAAATGGAGCAGCGCCAATAACTCCAGTAAGCAGTAACGGCAACAGTGGATAGAGAAGCTCACTTGCCGCATCTTGCGCTAAAGAGACAAGCGTGAGAATTATCAGGTTGCGTGTTAGCCAACGTGATTTCATTAGTTCATCTCTCTAAATGCTGTAGCGCCCAGTGGTACATCGCAATCGCGCCTGCGGCTGAGGCATTCATTGATCTTGTCGAACCATATTGCTCGATTGCGTAAAGGACAGAACAAATTGCAATGGCCTCATCGGACATCCCTGAACCCTCTTGCCCAAAGAGAAGTATGCATTCCTCTGGAAGTTGTGAACTCTCTAATTTCTTAGAACCTGGGACGTTATCGATACCAATAATCGGCACGCCATTTTCGCTAGCCCATAGTGCAAAATCAGCAACCGTTGGGTGGTGAATGACTCTGAGATATCGATCTGTCACCATTGCGCCGCGACGATTCCAGTCTCGTTTGCCAATAATATGAACTGCGGAAACGTTAAATGCATTAGCGGTACGGACAATCGAGCCGATGTTGAGATCGTGTTGCCAATTCTCAATAGCAATCTGTAATTTGTGGCGTTTTGTATCCAGATCGGCAACGATCGCATCAACTTTCCAGTAGCGATACTTATCTAATACATTGCGGCGATCACCCAGATCAAGTAGTTCTGGGTCGAATTGGTCGCTCAGCGGCCATGGCTTGGGGTGAGGCCCGACACCTACTACGGGAAAAAATTCCCCTGGCCCGATGGTTGCTGGTGGAAGCATGCTCGGCACTCTAAACTGATTGGATTAGAAACGCTATCCTTGTTCAAAAGAGGGAGGGATGATTTGTGACTGCTCTTGTTTGGGTTCAAAACATCGCATTCTTGATCCACATTCTTGCCATTATCGGGTTAATGACGCTGTTGCTGATGCAGATCCGCAAGCCTGTGCGAAGAATTCATCCCGGGGCCCTGCATAGTGCTTTAACTGCCCTTCTTGCAGGTCTGGTGATGGTCGGTGTTCGGACCCCGCTCAATAGCGAGGATCCAGATAGATGGCCACTTCTTGATAATGGCCGGATCGGAATCAAATTTACGATCCTTCTTGTGATTTTGATACTTGGGTATCGGAACGTGAAAAAGAAAGAAGTTAAGAACTCGATCTGGATTGCGATGATCGCCCTGACAACAGCAAATATTTTGATTGCGCTTTTCTGATAATCCCTACCATGAAACGTATTGGCCTGCTTGTACTTGTCGCAATGGCGACGGGGCTTGTACCTGCGCATGCCGCTACCGGGTTTTCATCATCTGCAATTCCCCGTCTCTTCACTTCAATGGCGCAATCGCCCACCCTGGCTGACCCGTCGATCATTTTGATTGACCGATCAACCGGGGAAGTGGTCTATGAAAATGATTCAGTTTCACCTCGTAAACCCGCATCGGTAATGAAAGTTCTTTCAGCAACTGCTGCACTTGAATATCTAGACCCAGAAAAACAGTACAAGACCAGAGTTTTTTTAGGTGTTAAACCTGGAAGCATTGTCTTTGATGGTGAATTAGATCCCTGGATGACGAGCAGCCATAAAAATGCCGTTGCTGACCATCGTGCATGGATTGGATACCTGGTAGGCCGAGCGATTGCTGCAATCAAAGAGCAGAGTGACTCGCCGATTCGAAAAATTTCGATTAAGTATGAAGGGTTGTATGCGGCAGATGTTATAGGGATACGTAGTTACTTTCGTAGTAAAGGAATCATAACGGGTGCAACGCAGGTGTCATCGAGGCAGATAGTTGCACTCTCTGGTGCCGAGATAGCAGAAACAACTTCACCAACCATCAGCACAATGGTGGAATTTGCTCTGCTCTGGAGCGATAACTTGTTGGCCGAACGGTTAGCACGATTAGCAGCGAAATCTGCCGGGTACACTTTGGATGATATTGGGGTGTCGAATACTTTCCACACCATGCTTATTAATTTTAACGTCGACAATTCCGATCTGCGTGTTCATGATGGCAGCGGACTCTCTAAATCCAACCGAGTCACAGCCAAACTCATTGCGGATCTTCTGGTTACATTGAGAGGGAATGAGAAGTTTGCTGCGCTCTATGCAGGCTTGCCTGTTGGTGGTGTCTCAGGCACATTAGAGAATCGCTTCATAAAGACTGCACCACAAGCCGTCGGTTTAGTGCGTGCAAAAACTGGAACCCTAAATGGCACTGTGAGTCTGGCTGGTTATATTGAATCCGGAGAACACGAATATATTTTTGTGGTTATTGCTGATCAGATTCCAAAAGGACACACTGCAGCAACTCGCGCACGAAATGCCTTAGATCGAATATTGGGAAAGATCGCGGCGCCATTAATAATGCCTGTTCAAATCCCTGCCTCGCAAGAAACTGTAAGTGACCCTACCTTAACGATTTAGTCGTCATCCTCTTCGTCGTCCTCGTCGTCTTCTCCACCGGTAGGGCGCTTAATTGAGGGTGCGGTTATCGTGGTTGATTGCGATGTGCTCGAAGTTGCATTTGCCGTTGAAACAACTACCCGCGCTGGGGATGCATTCTCGGTTTTATCATTACCCGAAGATGGTGGTGCCAGAGAAACAGCGTGGTTGGCATTCACAATTGCTGCGTTGCTGCTTGTAGACGGGAGGGGTGCGGTTGAACTCTCTGGCGCAGTCGATGTCAATGAGACAGTTTCGCTCGCTATTGCATGAGAGCCATCTTGGGTCTGTGCCAGAACAAAGCCCGTTCCGAGAACGAATAATGGCGCGGCAAGTGCCATAACACGCAGTGCTCTCTTCACCTGGTGGCGCGGCTTTATTTCATCGCCCTCTATTAATTGAAACCACTCTGGCTTGCCGTTCATGGAAATCATGATACGCCCTTTCGTTATGCGGGAAAATTAACCCTATTAACTGGGAGGTGACTGGGAACGCGATTCAACATTGCTGAGTAATCTTCTCTAGTGATCCCAACTTCAGGCGTAACTCTCCGCCAAAAGATCCGCGGCTATATCGATCTGATGAAACTACGGGTCATTGAGCTCCTGCTTGTCTCTACTTTGCCCGCTCTTGTTCTTGCCGATAAAGGGATACCACCACTTGGCGTTACTTTGGCAACGATTCTTGGTGGAACGTTGGCGGCGGGTTCTGCCAACGCATACAACATGGTGGTTGAAAGTGACCTTGATCGGTTGATGATCCGTACATCTAAACGCCCACTTGTTACTGGTGTGCTTGGGAATGCGCAAGCTTTAATTTTTGCGACAGTAATCGGCGTGGTCTCGTTAGTAATTTTTTGGATTTTCACAACGCCGTTAGCAACACTTCTAACCTTTATTGCAATTGCTTTCTATATCTTGGTTTACACAATGGGATTAAAGCGACGCACTGCACAGAACATTGTGTGGGGCGGCGCCGCTGGATGCATGCCCGTTTTTATTGGATGGGCAGCGATAACCAATTCGTTGTCATGGTCTGCCGTAGCATTTTTCTTAGTAATTTTCTTCTGGACTCCGCCACATTTTTGGGCGTTAGCAATTAAGTATAAGGATGACTATGCGGCGGCGGGATTTCCGATGCTTCCCGTTGTTGCAACGAGAACTCGAGTACATCGCGAGATGTCGCTGTATACCATCGCCATGATTATTTCATCCATTGTACTTATACAGGTTGCACATCTTCCACTCTGGTCCTTGATAATTACTATCGCATTGGGCTTGGTATTTGCGCGCCAACTTATTGATCTTCGCGAAACTTCAGAATCATATGCAAAGGTTGCCGGGAAAATCTTCCAATGGTCTATCAGCTACTTGAGCTTGTTCTCACTGCTGTTGGTCGTTGCCCAACTGTTGGGTTAGAAGGCTTGCTCAAGATCCTTAAGAAGATCAGAAGGGTGCTCAAGTCCAACCGAAAGTCGTAGCACAGATTCAGTAATACCCATCTCTGCTTGAACTTCGGGAGTCAATCGCCGATGTGTAGTTGATGCTGGATGAGTAATGAGCGACTTGCTATCACCTAAGTTATTAGAAATATCGATTACACGTAGTGCGTTCATAAATTTAAAGACATCTGCTTTAGGACTGTTAAATTCAATTCCAATAGTAGAGCCCCCACCAGACATCTGTTTGCACGCAATGGCATATTCAGGATGTGACTTAAGCCCGGGATAGCGGACACTCTTGATTTCAGGGCGCGTTTCAAGGAATTGCGCGATTGCCTGCGCACTGTTATTCATCTGCTCGACTCGCATACCCATTGTTTCCAGCGACTTTACTAGAACCCAGGCATTAAATGGGCTTAACGATGGACCGGTATGACGAATAAAAGGATTGAGATGTTCTTGAATATAAGCAGCGCTGCCCAGAATTGCTCCAGCGAGTACACGACCTTGGCCATCAATATGTTTGGTGGCTGAATACATCACAACATCGGCACCAAGTGTCAGCGGCTTTTGCAAAACTGGCGATGCCATCACGTTATCAACAATGACAGTGGCTCCAACTTTATGCGCCAGGTCACTCACCATCGCGATATCAACAATGTCGAGCATCGGGTTGCTGGGAGATTCGATGAAAACAACTTTAGTGGGTTTGGAAAGCGCTACGGCCCAAGTCTTGGGATCGTTGCCTTTCACTAATTCAATAGTTACCCCCCATTTGGGAAGAATCTCAGTTAGCACGACATAGCACGAACTAAACATCGCAGCAGAGGCAACTATGTGATCTCCTGTTTTCACAAGGCAGGCGATTGAGGCAAACATTGCCGACATACCAGAACCTGTGCCGACGCAATATTCAGCACCTTCAATTGTGGCCAAGCGCTGTTCAAACATCGCGATAGTTGGATTGGCAAAGCGGCTATAGACAAAGTGATCAGTCTCGTCGTTAAAAGATTCAGCGGCCTGCTCGGCACTGGTATAGGTAAAACCGCTATTTAAATAGAGCGCCTCAGATGTTTCGCCAAAACCAGATCGGGCCAGACCGGAGCGTACTGCGCTGGTCTGCGGGTGCAATGACCATTGTGGATCAGGTTGTTCTGCAACTGGTTGGTATCCCCAAGGACGTTTACTCATGGTGAAAGTGTAAGGTAATCGCCATGTCCACTCTGGCTATCTCGGTCACGGATCTTAGTAAGAAGTATGGCGAACAGACTGCTGTATCGCATGCCAATTTTGAAGTGCCATTTGGCACAGTCTGTGGCTTTGTGGGCCCCAATGGCTCTGGCAAGACCACAACAATGAGGATGCTGCTCGGATTGATCTCACCAACCGGCGGCACTGGCACAATCCTGGGTCAATCTATTAACCACCCGGAGCGCTACCTCAATCGAGTTGGAGCGATGATTGAAGGTCCAGCTTTTTATCCAGCGCTCACCGGAGCTGAGAATTTACGACTTTTAGCTACCCTTGGCGGTTTTGCAACAGATCAAGTTCAAGGGCTTTTAGACCGAGTGAGCTTAGGTGACCGTGGCGATTCGAAATACAAGACTTATTCATTAGGTATGAAGCAACGTTTAGGAATTGCAGCAGCGTTATTACCAAATCCACAGTTGTTGATGCTTGATGAACCAACGAATGGATTAGATCCGGCAGGTATCCAAGAGATCCGCGAACTACTGCGCTCGCTTGCGAACAAAGGAACTACAGTATTTATCTCATCACACCTCTTGTCGGAGATCGAAATGATTAGTGATTCACTCGTGATGCTGCGCAAGGGTAAAGTTATTTTTGCTGGTAAGACCCACGATCTCTTAATGCGTCAACAACCTGTGATTGTTGCAAAGTGCAGCGACCCGCAGGACTTGCAAAAATTGCTAGAGATCGGAGATAGATCCGGACATGAAGGCGCTATTATCAATGGCGCCGTTCACTTTCTTGCTCCATCCGATTGGGCGGCAACGCTAAATAAACTCTCCTTCGACGCTGGAATTACCTTGGCACAACTTTCTCCTGCTCTGCCTTCACTAGAAGATACTTTCTTCGAGATGACAGGGGATGAAGAATGATCCGCGTTTTCTTTGCCGAATGGTGCAAACTACGTCGTCCCACTCTGTTATTAGGCACAATGGGGGCAGTCCTTGGGGTAACCGCTCTGGTAACTTCATTGCTTTTCTTGTTGATTGATTCGCCACGAGGTAACTCTGACCGCGGAATTATTATCAGCCGTGAACTCTTGGCGCTTCCAAGTGGGATAACGATTGGTTTTAGTAGTTCTGCCGGACTGTTAGGTCTAGTAGCACTCTGTGTTTTTGCTGCCCAGACAGCGCAGGAGTACACCTATGGAACTCTGCGCAATCTATTAGTCCGCCAACCGCGACGAATCACACTATTGCTTGGCAAATTCTCAGCTATGACAAGTTTTGCGCTAATTTCCGTAATAGTTTCGGCGATTGTCAGTATTTCATTGGCATATGCCCTATCTGGTAAGGCAGAAGTTGATACTGCGGCTTGGTCAACATCAGATGCTCGAATTGCATTTTTACATACATTTATCAATGTTTTTATCTCAGTCATCGCATACGGGACTGTTGGAATGATCCTTGGTCTGCTCTTTCGTTCACCAATTAGTGCAATTTCACTGGGTGTTGCCTGGTTGTTGGTGATCGAAAATATTATTGCGGCAACGGTAAAAAATTCCGGCAAATGGCTGCCTGGGCAATTGATATCAACTATTGCATCTGGTGGAGATATAAACGCCTCTTATACTCATGCGATTCTCATCATGGCCGCATATCTTGCACTCGGCGCTGTTTTTGCTGGAATCCTTTTTCATCGTCGTGATGTAGCAGATTAAGGACACGACGCCAACCCCTGCTCATTTCTCAGTATTCTGACTTAGCATTAACCCTTCAAAGGGAGGTCTGGTGTTGAGTCGTAAACGCGTGCTTGTTACTGCGGTAATTCTAGGATTGCTCTTGAGT
>CAKKQM010000101.1 GCA_919902125.1 Actinomycetes bacterium
AGGGTAACGCATTCGGGTTTACTTTAGTACTTCAACTAAGGCGGATATAACGGTTAAGCCAACTTCTTTCTATTAGAGATGAACTGCCCCGTAAGCACGATGGAAAGCGCAAGAATGAACATGAGTGAACCAATCACATTTGCTTGTGCAGGAATCCCGCGGGCAGCAGAGACGTAAACAAATTTAGGGAATGTGGTCAAGGTTCCTGAATTGAAGTTTGTGATGATGAAATCATCAAAAGAGAGTGAAAATGCCAGCAACGCCGCACCGAGAATTCCTGGCATCACCAGAGGCAGGGTCACTCGGCGGAATGTCTCAACCTCGCTGGCGTAAAGATCCATTGCGGCTTCTTCCAACTTTGGATCAAGACTGGCAATGCGCGCTTTCACAGTTACTACGACGAATGAGATACAGAACATGACATGCGCGATAATCGTGGGCCAGAACCCTGGATTTATTCCAAGATTCAAGAACATCGCTAACAATGACGCTCCAAGAACGATTTCGGGAGTCGCCATCGGCAAGAAAATCAGGATATTAACAGTGGAACGACCTCGAAAACGGTGCCGTCCTAACGCAAAAGCAATCATGGTTCCCAAAACTGTGGCAATAAAAGTTGCGATGAATCCAATCTTGAGTGAATTGCCCAATGCGTTACAGACCTCTGGTGCGCCACAGGGATTTTGCCAATTCTTAAATGTGAAGCCACGCCAAGTCAGATTGCTCTTACCGGCATCGTTGAATGAGAAGGCCATAGTGTAAGCAATCGGAATAAAGAGATACACAAAAGCTAAGAATGCATATATTCTGATGAGGTTCTTCGATAACCAACGTCTCATACAAGTTCCTCAGTTCCTGCGCGACGAACATATACGGTGACTAGAATCAAAATAGCGGCCATCAACATAAATGAGAGGGCAGCTGCAGTTGGGTAATCAACGATCTGAAAGAAACGAGATTCGATCACGTTTCCAATCATCTTCGTTCTTGGATTTCCAAGCAGTGTTGAGTTGATGTAATCACCTGCTGCAGGGATAAAGGTCAGGAGTGTCCCTGCCACAACTCCCGGAAGCGAGAGTGGAAAAGTAACCTTGCGAAAAGTTGTAATTCCATTTGCGTACAAATCTGAGGCAGCTTCCAAAGTTCGCGGATCAATTCTCTCCAAACTCGCATAAAGCGGCAGTGTCATGAATGGAAGGAAGTTATATGTCATGCCCGTCACGACTGCGAAAGCACTCGCAGTTAATCCAGCCTGAGGGCCAAGAATATGAAGGGATCGCAATACTGTGACAACTGGGCCTTCACTGCCAAGTATCTGCTTCCAAGCAATCGTTCGCAACAGGAAAGAGGTAAAGAATGGAGCAATTACCAGAACGAGCAGAAGGTTTTTCCATTTCCCGGATCTAAAGGCAATTGCATAAGCAAGAGGATAGGAAATCCCCAGCGCTAATAGCGTTGCAATTAGAGCGTAAAGAATTGAGCGGAAGAATTGTTCTTGGGCACCAGAGAAAGCATCAATATAATTCGCGAATCGAAATGTCTGAACATACGCGCCTATCTCGTTGCTACTTGCTGGTGTTTGCGTACTTGTACTTGCCAAAGTAAAGATAGGAACAATAAAAAAGAGAAGGAGCCAAGCAAGACCTGGAATTAATAGCAGGTAAGGCGTGCTGGGTCGTTTGAGGCCGCGAACCAGGCTAGATCGCTTGGCAGCAACTGCAACAAATGCCATTAGATCTCTTCGGGATTTACGGTAGTTCCGGCATCAACATCTGCTGTTCCATCAAGCGCAAAGGTGAAGGCCGGCTTCCAAGAAAGTGAAACAGTATCCCCCTTTTGCAAATGGGAGGCTCCTCCATCGTTTTGCTCGAAAACTGAGAGTTCTTGTCCCCATGGCATTTGAATTTGAAACTGAGTACTTACGCCAACGAACGAAATATCGGTGATGATTCCGCCGCCCAATGAATTGTCTTCAGGGCGTTCAATTGAAATTTTTTCCGGACGGATGCCAATCAGAACACTCTTCTCGGCATTGTCTTTAGCAAAGTTCCGAGCAGAAGGAACGCTAATTCGATTTCCGTGCACAGATACTTGAATATTGTTACCATTGCTGCCTTCGATTTTGCCTTTAACTAAATTCGATTGCCCCAAGAAGTTTGCGACAAAAACAGTGCGAGGAGATTCGTAGAGTTCAACGGGTGAACCCATCTGCTCGATCCGACCCTCATTCATTACCGCAATCGTGTTGGCCATCGTCATGGCCTCTTCTTGATCGTGAGTAACATGAACGAAGGTGAGACCAACTTCAGTCTGAATCCACTTCAACTCAATCTGCATTTGACGACGCAACTTTAGATCTAAAGCTCCGAGTGGTTCATCCAAAAGAAGGAGAGCGGGACGGTTAACAATTGCGCGAGCAACGGCAATTCTCTGTTGCTGACCACCCGAAAGTTGAGAGGGTTTCCTCTGCGCCAAATGTTCTAACTCGACCAACTCCAAGACTTTGGAAACCGTTTCTTTGATATCTTTTACTCCACGACGACGAAGGCCGAAGGCGACGTTTTCGAAAATTGTTAAGTGAGGAAAGAGCGCGTAATTCTGAAATACCGTATTGACTGGACGTGCATACGGTTTGGCATAGGTGATATCTGTGCCGCCAATTGCAATCTTCCCTGAAGTTGGTTCTTCAAGTCCGGCAATCATTCGCAAAGTTGTGGTTTTGCCGCAACCCGAAGGCCCAAGTAGAGCAAAGAATGAGCCTTCGGGAATTACTAGCGACAAATCATCTACTGCTCGGAAATCTCCAAACTCTTTAACTATATTGGTTAGATGGAGATCGCCTTTAGTAGAAGCTGCTGCATCGACCACTAGTTACCTATTGCCTTCTGGAATGCAGATTCGTATTTGGTCTCATCCGCTGGGGTGAGACCGGCAAAAACCTTTACCTTTGCAAGCGTAGCCGCATCCGGGAATATGTAAGGACTCTTGGCCAGATCTGGATCAATCTTCTCCATCTCAGCCTGGGCTCCTTCTACTGGACAGATGTAATTTACGTAAGCAGCAACTTGGGCAGCAACTGCAGGCTCGTAGTAGTAATTCATAAGTGTCTCTGCGTTCTTCTTATGAGCAGAGGTCGAAGGAATCATCAAGTTATCACTCCATAGAGTTCCACCGCTCTCAGGAATAGCGAATTCAAATTTATCTTGGTTCTCCATAGCTAATATGAATAAATCTCCAGACCAGCCAATGACGGCGGCCGCATCTCCGGAAATCAAATCTTCGCTGTAGGAGTTTCCTTTTACTTGGCGGATAAAGCCATCAGAGATCTGCTTCTGCAAGAAATCAATAGCGTTCATAAATTGATCTTCTGTGAATTGGCCAGATGGATCTACGCCCTGGTACTGCATGATGATTCCCATGGTGTCACGCATTTCGGAGAGAACTTCAATGCGCCCTTTATTTGCCGGAGCAAATAGATCATCTAGGGTATGCACGCCCTTCGGCAACAACTCCTTGTTCCAGCCAAGTCCGGCAAAACCACTCTGCCACGTCAAAGAATTCTTCCGTCCTGGATCAAAACTGACATTGGCTAGTGCGGGAAGAATATTCTTCTTATTAGGTATAGCCGCCTCATCAATTGCCTGGGTATAACCCAAGCGAATCCAACGAGCAGCCATCCAGTCAGTCAGAGTGACAATGTCGTACCCAATATCTTGGCCAAGTTTTAGTTGCCCTACGACCTTGCCGTAGAAAGTGTTGTTGTCATCGACATCTTCCTTGTAGGAGATATCGAGACCCGAAGATTTCTTGAGCGCCTCAAGAGTTGGATAATTCTTGGCATCTTCGTCGTAATCCAAATACAAAGTCCAGTTGGCCCAGCGCACACTTTTTTCTTTATCTGAAAGATCCACCACCCCTGCGGAAGTCTCTGAAGGTGATGAATCAGTTCCGCACGCAGCAAGAAGTCCTGCGGCGCCTACACCGCCAACGCCGGCGATAAATCCGCGTCGTGACATCTGTGCACGGATAAGTGCGCGAGTTTCTGGAGATAGCAGATTATTAGCGACCATTGTGGAACTCCTTTTCATTGTGGTGTTTATTTGTTTCGTGCATCATGCGTTGAGATTCGTCATTACGTGCTTTATCCGCGTGTAATCTTCAAAGCCATAACTGGAAAGATCCTTGCCGTATCCCGATCGCTTGAAACCACCATGAGGCATTTCGGCGACAATCGGAATATGTGTATTGATCCAGACGCAGCCGAAGTCGAATGCTTTTGCAAGGCGCATCGCACGGCCGTGATCGCGCGTCCATACACTCGATGCCAGTCCATATTGGACGCCATTGGCCATAGAGATTGCTTCTGCCTCCGTCTGGAATTTCTGCATTGTGATTACTGGACCAAAAATCTCATTTTGAATCATTTCGTCATCTTGCTTGAGATCAGCCACGATTGTTGGCGGGAAAAAGTAACCAGATCGTACGAGCGCTGATCCACCAGCCGTAACACGAGCATGCGATGGAGTGCGATCAAGAAAGCCACTGACGCTAGCAAGTTGATTGCTGCTATTGACAGGCCCGACTAGTACATCTTCATCCGGCATACCAATGGCAATTTTGTTCTTAGCCTGATCTGTCAACAACGCAACCATCTCTTCATAAACACCAGCTTGCACGAGAACTCGTGTTGCCGCAGTGCAGTCTTGACCGGCGTTAAAATAGCCAGCGATTGCAATTGCCTCAGCAGCGGCTTCGAGGTTGGCATCATCGAATACAACAACGGGTGCTTTGCCACCGAGTTCGAGGTGGACTCGTTTAACCTGTTTTGCGGCAGATGTCGCTACTTCCATACCCGCGCGCACTGAGCCAGTAATAGAAACCATCGCAGGAGTTTCATGAGCAACAAGAGCTCGGCCAATATCTGTTTCACCGCAAACGACGTTGAATACACCTACTGGCAAGAACTCCGACATCACTTTTGCCATGAATAACGTAGATGCTGGCGTTGTATGGCTCGGCTTTAAAACTACTGTATTTCCTGCTGCTATTGCTGGTGCCCACTTCCAGACAGCCATCATCATGGGGTAATTCCATGGCGTGATTTGCGCACAGACACCAATTGGTTCGCGACGAATAAAAGAAGTCATGCCGTGCATATATTCGCCGGCCGACTTACCCTCTAAATTACGCGCGGCTCCTGCGAAAAATCTAATCTGATCAATCATCGGCGGAATCTCTTCCGACATCGTGATTGCTAATGGCTTGCCAGTATTGAGACTTTCGATAGCGACAATCTCCTCTGCTCGTGATTCCAAAGCATCGGCAATTTTTAAGAGTGCGCGTTGGCGCTCACTCGGTGTCGAATCGCGCCAACCCTCAAATGCGGTGGCGGCAAATTTCATTGCGCTATCAACATCAGCCTGGTTGGACTTAGGCGCATGTGCGTAGACCTCACCCGTTGCTGGGTTGATGATTGATGTGGTTTCTCCTGAAGTGCTGGCCACTGATTGGCCATTTACAAAGTTGGACAACTGCTCCACGTGCCTACTCCTCTTAATCTGTGAATGGCTATCTAGTGAGGGTGAGGCTACGCGCAGATGAGCAAATTGGGTAGCACCTCAAGGGTGTCGGCTACGAATTTGCCCGCATTTCGCCCTATATTTTGCGGATTTCGTTGTCAAATAGGTCAAAATATACGGATTCCTTTGCTTTTGCCGCAAAGGTGCGAGAGAGTGATCCCATGACCACAAAGCACCGCCCGGTTTTGGATGACACTTCTCGGGCGATTATCGAGCAGCTCCAGATTGATGGACGAAAACCCTATGCCGCAATCGGGCTGGCCGTGGGGCTCTCAGAGGCAGCGGTGCGCCAACGTATCGCCAAACTCATTGAGTCCGGGGTCATGCAAGTGGTCGCCGTCACAGATCCACTCACCGTCGGTTCATATCGAATGGCGATGATCGGTATCAAAATTGACGGCGACATCACTGCTGTTGCAGATCAACTCGCCCATTACAAGGAGGTTGATTACGTCCTAGTCACATCAGGTGGCTTCGATGTGATGGCCGAAGTTATTTGCAATGACGATGACCATCTTCTAGAACTCATTCAACGAATTCGTGAAATACCACAAGTACGTAGTACCGAAAGTTTTATCTATCTAAAGTTACGCAAACAGCTATACAACTGGGGAACCTAAAATGGCAACAACAAGCACGTTCGACAATGTTCAATTCTTTGATTCAGATCTTGAATCTAACTGGTCCAACCGAGCCAAGGAACATCTCTGGATGCACTTTTCTCGCATGGGCGCCTACGACGCAGGCGGATCTATTCCTGTCATCGTGAAGGGCGAAGGCGCATATATTTACGATGACCGTGGCAAGCGTTATCTTGATGGCCTTTCATCTCTCTTTACCACTCAAGTGGGTCATGGTCGCGAGGAGTTGGCTGATGCTTATGCTAAACAAGTCAAAGAGATCGCCTATTTTCCTATCTGGTCCTACGCAAATCCTCGCGCTATTGAATTGGCAGAGCGCCTGACTGCTCTTACCCCTGGTGATCTCAACCATGTATTTTTCAGCGCATCGGGTGGCGAGTCAGTTGAAACTGCTGCCAAGTTGATCAAGCAGTATTTCAAACTTACCGGCAAGCCAATGAAACATAAGATCATCAGCCGGCACGTGGCCTACCATGGGACAACCCAAGGTGCTCTTTCAATCACCGGAATCCCAGCGGCAAAACAATTCTTTGAACCTCTCATTGCGGGTCACCATAAAGCGCCAAACACCAATTTCTATCGTGCGCCTTTAAACCATCGAGATTCTTTTGAGGAGTTCGGACAATGGGCGGCTAATCGCATTGAAGAAGCAATTCTCTTTGAAGGTGCCGATACGGTTGCGGCTGTCTTTATTGAACCGGTACAAAACTCCGGTGGATGCTTCCCGCCTCCCCCAGGCTATTTACAACGCGTACGCGAAATTTGCGATCAGTACGATGTCATTATGGTTGCTGACGAAACTATTACTGGTTTTGGTCGCATTGGCGAATATTTTGCTTCCACTCGCTATGGAGTCATTCCTGACATCATCACCTGTGGCAAGGGAATGACTTCTGGCTACTTCCCCATGGGGGCAATGATTGCAAATGAGCGCCTCTACGAACCATTCCGAAAAGGCACTAACTCCTTCCTTCATGGCTTTACTTTTGGTGGCCATCCAGCAGGGGCTGCGGTTGCACTTGCCAACCTCGACATCTTCGAGCGTGAGGGCATCAACGAGAATGTTCGCGCCAATGAAGACGCCCTTAGAACAACACTCGAAAAACTTTACGACCTGCCAATCGTTGGTGATATCCGCGGAGCCGGATACTTCTACGGCATTGAAATGGTCAAAGATAAAACCACTCGCGAAACATTCTCGGCCGACGAAAGTGAAAAATTACTTCGTGGCTTCCTATCCAAAGCCCTCTTCGACAATGGTCTCTACTGCCGTGCTGATGACCGTGGCGACCCTGTTATTCAAATAGCACCACCGCTCATTTGTGATCAGAGCCACTTTGATGAAATCGAATCGATCCTTCGCACTGTGCTCACCGAGGCCGCATCCATCATTCTCTAATGAGCGATCAGGGATCAGGGATTCTCTGGTGGGATATTACCGATCACCCAGAATTCTCCCCAGGAGAACTGGATCAGCAATGGGATGTTGTAATTATCGGCGGTGGATTTAGTGGCCTCTGGAGCGCGCATCATCTCATCAGCTCCGATCCAAATCTTAAAATTGCAGTCCTAGAACAAGGTCAAGTTGGTTCGGGAGCAAGCGGTCGCAACGGCGGCTGGGCTTCTGCTTTGTATCCTGCAACAGATGAGAAGTTGCTTGGGCATTTCCCGAAAGGAACAGTCGATAACCTGCACACTCATCTTCGGGATGCAATAGATGAAATTGGCACCTTTATAAAAGAAGAAAATATTGAATGTGGTTTTCATAAGGGTGGAACCTTGGTCGTTGCCCGCAATCTGGGCCAACTCAAACGTTTACAGAGCCACGTTGAGCATGGATCAACAATACTCGACACCCAAGAAACGCACGCTCGAATTGGAATTACCCAGGCACTGGGTGCGGTTTATTCTCCTCATTGCGCAGCGCTTAATCCAGCAGCGCTTGTTGCTGGATTAGCCCACTCGCTTGAGCATCGCGGTGTCGTTATTTTTGAAAACACCTTTGCAGAACTCTCAGATACCAAAAAGGTTCAGGCCCAAGGGCGTGAGATAAAAGCAGACTCAGTGGTCCGTGCGATTGAGGCATATCACGCCAATTCGCGCGATCAGATTCCAATCTATTCGCTAATGATTGCAACAGAACCTTTACCGTCGGAAGTATTTAATGAAATCGGCCTTCACGATCATGAAACATTTGCCGATGGTTCTCATCGGGTCAACTATGCCCAACGTACTTCGGATAACCGACTGGCCATCGGTGGACGTGGTGCACCGTATACATGGGGTTCGCGTCGTAATGATGCACGCGAAATTCAGCAAGAAATTCATCAATATCTCCGAAAGATGGCAAAGGAATGGTTTCCCATTCTAGAAAATTATAAATTCACGCATGCATGGGGTGGCGCCGTTGGAATCACCCGCGATTGGTCTCCATATCTACGTTGGAATGGCTCCTACGGTGAAATGGGAGGTTACGCCGGAGATGGTGTAACGCTTTCATATCTAACTGCAGCCACCATGGCAGATCTGATCATGAAGCGTAGATCAACGCGTACCCAGCTCCCTTTTGTTCAATGGCAGAATCCGCAATGGGAGAGAGAGCCGCTTCGTTGGATCGCAGTAAATAGCGCGATCAAACTCTCCAGCGCTGCTGATAGGGAAGAGAGAATGACACATAGACCCAGTTTGATAATGAAAGCACTCACCCCCATAATCGGAAAATGAAAAAGCTTGGCGGTAGCGGAAAATATAGAAATGGGTAAACGTTACGGCGCTCTGATTCTTGCTGGCGTATTTTTCGGCACAACTGGAACTGCTCAAGCACTCGGTCCCAAAGGGATCTCCCCGATGGCTGTAGGTAGCGCCCGACTTGCGTGCGGTGCGCTTTTGCTCTGGCTTTTCACTCGATTTACTCCAAAAACAAAGCAGAAAATGGCTTGGCGTGATCTCTGGCTGGCAGCGTTCGGCTTTGCCCTCTACCAACTTACTTTTTTCTCCGCCGTCAAAAGCACGGGCGTTTCAATTGGCACCGTTACCGCTCTTGGTTCCGCCCCTGCCTTGACGGGAGTCCTTGCCTATCTTATCAATCGCGAAAAACCTTCACGTCGCTGGTTTGTCGCAACCCTCATCACTACCAGTGGAATTATCGTCTTAAGCAACGCAAAAGGTTTCAGTCAATTCAACGTGATCGGATTCTCACTTGCGATCTGTGCTGGGGCTTCGTACTCGCTTTTTGCAGTAACTAGTAAGCGAGCTCTGGCAAGTGGTGTTGGAATTCCTGAAGCAATGTCACGTATCATCGCACTAGCGGCTTTACTTGCTTTCCCTTTTCTTTTTGTTGGCGATTTCCATCCCCTGGTAAGCCCAAAGGGATTGCTCGTGGTTCTCTGGTTAGGACTTGTTCCCACTGCAATCGCCTACATCGCCTACGCATACGGACTTCATGGCGTTAGAGCAAGTACTGCCTCAACTTTGATTCTTGCCGAACCAGCAACGGCCACGCTCCTGGCCGCAGTAGTCCTAAGCGAAACATTAAATTTCAAGAGTGGAATTGGAATTGCAATCATTGTTGCCGGGCTTCTCTATCTCTCGCGCGAATAAATCTTCTTTGTTCTGGGTTACCTCTAGTGAAGCCGAAAGTACTGGGTAGCTTTTCCGTTTCGTGCAAAAGCCAACAAGGTGAGATTGAATTCATCTGCCAGATCTACTGCCAGCGAAGTTGGCGCCGAAACGCCGACCAATGCAGATATTCCTGCAACAATCGCCTTTTGGACAATTTCATAACCTACTCGTCCTGACACAACCAGAGTCCAATTCGCTAATGGCAACGCACCAGCCATGAGTGCGGCGCCAATTACTTTATCGACTGCGTTATGCCGACCGACATCTTCACGAAGCCAATTAGGGCTACCTGTTGGGTCTACCAACAATGCAGCGTGGAGCCCACCTGTCTTATCAAAAACTTGTTGGTGTCCCTCAAGAAGTGCGGGCATGCTAGCGAGTTCCTGAATTGAATGAGTTGTGGTTGACACCGCCCCGACCCCGCGCTTGTGGAGATCGACAATGCTCGTCGAACCGCAGACGCCACATGCAGATGTCATTGTAAATCGTCGCTCAAGCGCTCGCGGTGCATCGAGTGAGTCACTGCGGACTTCAGCAATCACAATATTTGCGCGTTGCCTTAATGTAAGTGTCCTATCTCCGCAGACCTTCACCCCTATCAATTGCTCTGGCGATACAAGAAAGCCTTCGCCCCATAAAAAGCCTGCCGCAAGTTCTAGATCCGCACCAGGTGTACGCATAGTGATACCCAGTTGTTCTTCTACCCCATTGCGTTTAAGTCGAATCTCCAAAGGCTCTTCCACAACAACACTGTCAGATGTTGGCAGCGTTGAATCGGTTCGCTGAACTCTTACGCGTGCGATAGATGAAGGTGCAGATTCGCCATCTAACATTTCACGCCTTTGTATGTTGGGAGGACTCGATGCCTAAGGCGCGAATAACGATCGAGGAAAGTTGTGCTCGATCTGCATCTTTGCGTAAATGTTCGCGCATTGTTGGAGTCCAAAATTGTTCTAAATGATGCGCAACAGCATATTCGGGCGCGGCTGTTGCCGGAACGTTTGCAGCAATCTGGTTAGCCATGCGGATGATTGACTCCAGTTGCACATCACCGCTTATAACATGCTCGTGAATTTCACCTGGACCACGCAAACTTGGCGCGATCTCAACTGCTGTCACATTGTATTCAGGGCAGTTAGTGGCCCAATCCGAAAAATCTGTCGTGACGACGTTAGCGCCACTTTCCGGGAAATGGAAGGTCGTATAAACCACGCCGGCGGGAACTTCATCAGTGATACGTACCTTCAGCACAGTTTCGCCTACCCGACTTGAAAGTCGAACCCACGCACCATCTACGATTCCGCGCATCTGCGCATCGGATTCGTGAATGTCAAGAATATCTTGCGAATGCCAGACGACATTAGCCGTGCGGCGCGTTTGCGCGCCAACATTGTATTGGCTCAAGATACGCCCCGTTGTAAGCAAGAGTGGGAACTTTCGCGAAGCGCGTTCATCGGTGGGTACAAAAGGCGTTTTCATGAAGCGCCCCGCCCCGCGCACGAAGTGATCCACATGCATCACGGGCGTTCCTTCGGGGTTCTCAGCGTTACATGGCCACTGAACGCTGCCTAATTGATCAAGAGTGGCGAATGAAACTCCACTAAAAGTCGGTGTAGAGGCAGCAATTTCATCCATAATCTGCGCAGCATTGTCATAGCCCATCTCGTAGCCAAGGGCACTGGCCAGCTCGCACGTCACTTCCCATTCAGTCTTACCTGTCTTTGATGGCATAACCGGGCGTACCCGATTAATGCGGCGCTCAGCATTGGTAAATGTGCCATCTTTTTCAAGAAATGATGTACCAGGTAGGAATACATGGGCGAACTTAGAAGTTTCGTTCAGGAAAAGATCTTGCACGATGATCATCTCCATGGCTCGAAGAGCCGCATGAACATGTGAGGCGTTGGGATCGGATTGAGCAATATCTTCACCCTGAATATAGAAACCTTTAAATTCTCCAGAAAGAGCCGCGTCAAACATATTTGGGATGCGCATTCCAGGCTCTGCCTGAATTTTCGTGCCCCACGCTAATTCAAAAATTTCGCGAGTTTTGGGATTTGAGATATGCCTGTAACCAGAGAGTTCGTGAGGGAATGAACCCATATCGCACGATCCCTGCACATTGTTCTGTCCGCGGAGCGGATTGACTCCAACTCCCGGGCGACCGATATTTCCTGTAGCCATCGCCAAGTTGGCAATGCCCATCACCATTGTCGAACCCTGACTATGTTCGGTGACACCTAGCCCATAGTAGATAGCTCCATTTGGCGCACCCGCAAAAAGACGAGCAGCGGCTCGGACTTCAGCAGCGGGCACATGCGTAGAACTCTCAAGGGCTTCGGGACTATTTTCGGGCAGACGAATGAATTCTTCCCATTGGGCAAAAGATTGAAGATCGCAACGCGCGTTAACGAATTCGCGATCAATTAACCCCTCCTCTGCAATAACGTGAGAAAGTGCATTGATAATGGCAACATTTGTACCTGGAAGCAGTTGCAAGTGATGCTCAGCTTTGATGTGAGGTGTGCGCACGAGAGCGATAACGCGAGGATCAATAACAATAAGCTGCGCACCTTTACGTAACGCTTGCTTCAGACGTGAAGCGAAGACCGGGTGCGCCGCTGTGGGGTTAGCGCCAATCAACATAACGACATCAGAGTGTTCAACTGATTCAAAATCTTGTGTGCCCGCGGAAGTACCAAAAGTCTGACTAAGCCCATAACCAGTTGGTGAATGGCAGACGCGAGCGCAAGTATCAACATTATTGTTGCCGAAGGCCGCCCGCACCATTTTCTGTACAACAAATACTTCTTCATTGGTGCAGCGCGATGAAGTAATTCCTCCGATGCTGTTGACACCATACTGGACTTGAATACTCTTCAACTTTGTTGCAGCGTATCCGATTGCTTCTTCCCAACTGACGCGACGCCAAGGATCAGTGATCGCTTCACGGATCATTGGGGTGGTGATGCGATCTTCATGTGTGGCATAGCCCCACGCAAAACGCCCCTTTACGCATGAATGACCTTCATTCGCACCGCCTGCTTTGTACGGCACCATGCGCACGAGCTCATTACCACGCATCTCTGCTTTGAAAGAGCAGCCTACGCCGCAATAGGCACACGTCGTGATAACTGATCTCGTTGGTGTGCCGATCGTGTAAAGAGTCTTTTCGGTCAGTGCGCCAGTGGGACAGGCTTGAACGCAAGCCCCACAAGAAACGCATTCGCTCTCAATAAATGAAGTTCCTGATGAGGAAACGCGTGCTTCAAAACCACGGTTCTCAATTGTAAGAGCAAACGTTCCTTGCACTTCATCACATGCACGTACGCAACGATTGCAGAGAATGCACTCCGTTGAGTCGAAAGTGAAATAAGGATTGGATTCATCTTTGGGAATATCTAAATGTGTCCGCCCTGCATACCGCACCTTAGTAAGGCCGACGAGGTCAGCCATCCCATGCATCTCGCACTCATCCCCTGCCGCACACGTTTGCGGATGGTCGGACATATAAAGTTCCATAACACCTTGACGAAGGCGATTAAGGCGCTCGTTGCTCGTAGATACCTTCATACCTTCGGCAACTGGAGTCGTACACGATGATGGCGTGCCGTTACGGCCTTCGATTTCAACCACACACAATCGGCATGATCCAAAAGCATTGAGGCGATCAGTCGCGCAAAGTTTTGGAATTGAAATTCCTGCTATTGCAGATGCCCGCATGATTGACGTATCAGCAGGAATCGAAACGCTTACCCCATCAATTTCTACGTTGACGTGCTCTGTTGCCTTGCCAGAAGGCGTGCCGAGATCTGGTTCGATTAACAACGTCATCGCGCTGCCCCCGTTCTGGAGCCAAAATCTTCTGCAAAATGTAGCATCGCGCTGCGCACAGGTAGTGGGGTAAGACCGCCCATGGCACATAGTGAGCCATCGGTCATTACTTCACAAAGATCGAGAAGGAGCTTTTTATTCCCCTCTAGATCAAGACCATTGATGATCTTCTCAATGGTCTCTGCGCCACGCGTGGAGCCAAGTCGACACGGCGTGCATTTCCCACAAGATTCTAAAGCACAAAATTCCATTGCAAATTTTGCCTGCACCGCCATATCCACTGATTCATCAAATACCACGACTCCGCCGTGACCCAACATTCCACCTGCGGCCAGAAGTGATTCATAATCCATCGATAGATCAAATAATGAGGTGGAAAAGTAAGCGCCTAGTGGTCCTCCAATTTGTACTGCACGGACAGGACGCCTGGTTAATGCACCTGCGCCAAAATCGTTAATTAACGTATCGAGCGTGACACCGAATCTGGTTTCTACGATTCCACCACGCGCAATATTGCCGGCGAGTTGAAAGACTTGCGTACCAGTAGAACGACCTACTCCTCTTGCTTGGTAGGCCACTGCACCTCCAGCGAGAATTGCAGGCACGCTAGCCAATGTGAGCACGTTGTTAATAACGGTCGGCTGGCCAAAAAGTCCGCAGATTGCAGGAAGTGGGGGTTTCGAACGGACTACTCCCCGCTTACCTTCAATACTTTCCAACATAGCAGTCTCTTCACCGCAGACATAGGAACCTGCACCCACTCTGATTCGAATATCAAATACGTGCAAACTCCCTAGCACGCTCTTACCGAGCCAACCCTGCTCGCGCGCAATATCAATTGCTTGCCTTAAAGTTTCGATCGCATCGGGATATTCCGATCGCACATAGATCACACCTTCAACAGCGCCCACCGCGATTGCAGCAATCGTCATTCCTTCAAGGAGTGTAAAGGGATCTCCTTCAATCAACATGCGATCTGCAAAAGTACCGCTATCTCCTTCATCTGCATTGCAGCAAATATATTTATGATCACCCGTGGTCTGCAGCACTGTGCGCCACTTGATACCAGCAGGAAAACCAGCACCGCCGCGACCGCGCAGTCCTGAATCAATTACCTCCGAAATTATTTCTTCGCGTGCCATGGAAAGAGCGCGGCGCAATCCCGCCAGGCCGCCATGAGCTTCGTAATCAGCGAGCGAAAGTGGATCAACGATTCCCACACGTGCAAAAGTCACGCGGTCTTGACGCGCTAGCCAAGTGATCTCATCCGTCAGACCAAGAGATAGCGGATGTTTGCCGCCTAAATGAAAATCAGCGCTAAAAAGTGAAGGAACATCTTCTACACGCACAGGACCGTAGGCAGTTCGCCCGCGATCGGTTGCAACTTCTACCAATGGTTCCAGCCAGAGTGCGCCGCGCGAACCGTTGCGCACCAGCGTCAGATCTATTCCATACTTTGTTGCTTCATGGGCAATTGCAATTGCTACTCGGTCTGCGCCAACTGAACGCGCTGCAGAATCTTTTGGTACAAATACGGTTATTGCGCTCATTTGTCCTCATCGCCTTGCACCGCTGCCAGCAATTTCTCGAGACTGGCCCGACCGATTAATTGATGATCCACCATTGCTGCAGGTCCTAGTGCGCAATTTCCAAAACAATAAGCAGATTCAATTTCAACGAGATCATTAGGTGCTCCAAGGGTTGTTCCAAAGGCGCCTTCGGCTGCCGTAACAAGTTCGCGCGAACCAACTGCTTGACAAGCTTCAGCAACGCAAATACGGATGCTTGACTGTGGTGGCACGGATGTGCGCAGGTCGTGATAGTACGTTAAAACACCATGCACATCGGCCCGTGAAACATTGCAAGCGTCGGCAACAAATGCAACCGCATCCTCTGGGATATACCCGAACTCCGCTTGTAGGGCTTGTAGGCAAATAAGAATTGGACCTGGCTCATCGCACATCGTCGCCAGAATGCGTAATGCCGCCTCTTTTGACCATGGAACCAATGACATTAGAACAACCCCACTACTTTCCCATCAATATAGTCAATCCGCTCGCTCGAGGGAACCTTCGGAAGCCCCGGCATTGTCATGATTTCACCACAGACCATCACGATGAATTCCGCACCCGCAGAGAGCCGCACTTCGCGAATATTGATCGAATGACCAGTCGGTGCACCACGTAGTGCTGGGTCAGTAGAGAATGAATATTGCGTCTTTGCTACGCAAATCGGGAAGTGTCCATATCCAGATTCCTGCAATTCTTTGATCCTTTTTCGCACTTTTGTGTCAGCAGTTACCTCATCGGCGCCATACACGCGTGTGGCTACTGTGTTGATCTTCTCCCAGAGCGTTGCTTCATCGGGATAGACAAAAGTCATGGTACTTGGTTGTGCGCAAAGCTCGACAACTGCGTGAGCTACCGCGACAGCTCCTGCACTACCGTCTTCCCAATGTGTTGCCAAAACGATGCGAACACCGAGGGCTTCAACTTTACTGCTTAAGAGTGCAACTTCGGCATCGGTATCGCTCGTGAAGTAATTGATAGCGACAACAAGTGGAATTCCATAAACATCGCGAATATTGGAAATATGTTTCTCAAGATTGACGATGCCGGCTTCAAGAGCCTTGAGATTTTCGTCAGTTATTGTCTTGGGATCTGCACCTCCATGAAATTTCAAGGCACGAATCGTGGCTACAAGCACGCAAGCTGAAGGCCGTAATCCAGATTTGCGACACTTGATATCAATGAATTTCTCGGCACCTAAATCAGCTCCGAAACCAGCCTCAGTCACTACATAATCTGCAAGTTTGAGAGCAGAGATTGTGGCAACAACAGAATTGCATCCGTGTGCAATATTTGCGAAGGGGCCGCCGTGGATAAAAGCAGGGGTGTTCTCAAGAGTTTGTACGAGATTGGGTTGAAAAGCATCTTTGAGAATGACTGTCATGGCACCTTGGGCATTGAGGTCACTAGCCAGAACAGGTTTCTTGTCGCGCGTGTACGCGACGACTATTTTGCCGATGCGCTCCTTGAGATCTTCAATCGAAGTGGCAAGACAGAAGATCGCCATAATTTCTGATGCAACGACAATGTCAAAGCCATCTTCGCGAGGGTAGCCGTTTCCTGGGCCTCCAAGTGAGATAACGATCTCTCGGAGCGCACGATCGTTCATATCGACAACTCGTTTCCACGTCACACGTCGAATATCGATATCGAGTGAGTTACCGTGGTGAATATGATTGTCTAGAAGAGCCGCCAGAAGATTATTTGCCAGAGCAATCGCATTAAAGTCGCCGGTGAAATGGAGATTGATATCTTCCATCGGCACTACCTGGGCGTACCCGCCACCAGCAGCACCGCCCTTCATCCCAAAGACAGGACCCAAGGAAGGTTCACGCAAGCAGATCATCGCGTTCTTCCCAATTCGGCGAAGTGCATCACCTAAACCAACTGTCATTGTTGTTTTGCCTTCACCTGCTGGCGTTGGGCTAATTGCCGTCACTAGAATCAATTTGCTATCAGCGCGCTCAGGCAGCGAATCAAGAAACTTCAACGAAACTTTCGCCTTGTAATGCCCATACTGTTCGAGGTTGGGAGCATCAATTCCAAGTGCTTTACCGATATCGACAATCGGTTTCATAGTTGCGGCTTGTGCGATTGCGATATCAGACACAGTCTTAACCCTTCGTTTCTTTGAGTGCTGCGGTGAGTGGATCCATCATTTGGAATTTAGGCTGGATGGCATTTGGTATTAACCAGCCCATGTGCGGTGGCACCGCGGATTATTTTTCAACTTTAAAGACCTCTACCCAATGGTCAACTTCTGGTTTATTCGCAAAATATGGCCCGATAATCCCACGCCATTGCACGTAAAGGTCTGACTCCCTAAAACCAACCGTATGATCTTCTAGCGTTTCCCAATGAATCAAGAGCGTGTAAACATCCACTTGCTCGATACCGTGCTGCAACTGGAAATCAAGAAAACCTTTGGCTTTTGTTATGACTGTATCGACCGCCAATTTAATGGCTTTTTCGAACTCTGTATGTTTATCTGACAGTATTTCAACTGAAGCAATCTCTAGAATCATGAATGAATCTTAGTTGGAAAGAGCCTTTTTAACTCCATCGGCATACATTCGATACTTGCCCATCCTGCAAGCACAGAGAAACAGGGACGGCAAGCCCCTGGTCTAGAACGTCGCGCCATCTACGGGTTCGCGGGCGCTAAAAATTAAGACAGAGGTTCGATCACTTTTGATTGGCACGCCGCTTTCGCGATCT
>CAKKQM010000102.1 GCA_919902125.1 Actinomycetes bacterium
GCTTCGTCCTACGTCACTTGGCACGCGTTGGTCGTTGATGGCGGCTGGACGGCGCAATGAAAAAGACGTGGGCAGTTTTTACGTTAGCAGCAATTCTCACTCCAATCTCACCTGCTCAAGCCGCAGTAAAATATGTATTCCCAATTGTGGGTTGTAAAACCCACTACGCTCACTCGCATCATAATTATCCAGCAACTGATATTTTGACAAACAAAGGCTGCAAGTTTGTGGCGCCAACGGGCGGCGTTGTTGATGAATTAAATCGTGTAGATAAATGGAATGGCAAAACCAATTTGGGGTCGCAACGCGGCGGATTGTTCGTCTCAATTATCGGCGATGATGGGGTGCGTTATTACGGATCGCATTTGAAGAAAGTTGCAGCAGGTCTAGAAGTTGGTTCACGGGTTATTGCGGGAGATTTACTGGGTCTGGTTGGCACATCAGGGGATGCCCGGGGGACTGCGCCGCACGTTCACTTTGGAATTTCCTGGCCGACACCAGCAGAAATATGGTGGGTCCGCCGCGGTGAAGTTTATCCGTGGCGATATTTAGATGCGTGGAGAGCAGGAAAGAATGCTTATCCCTCTAAATCTGTTGCTGCTATGAAAGAAAAACTTGGCGAAATTCCACCGCTTCCCAAATATTAGATTGAGAGATTTTTTCTAAATAGAAATGCCCCTCAATTTCTTGAGGGGCATTTCTTATGAAAGTGGATTTATTAGTTAGCGTTTACGGCGTCGGCCTGGGGACCCTTTGGACCCTGTACGACCTCGAACGATACTGACTGACCCTCTTCAAGGGACTTGTAACCGTTTCCTTGAATTGCTGAGTAGTGAACAAATACATCTTGTCCGCCACCATCAACTGCAATGAAACCGAAACCCTTTTCAGAGTTGAACCACTTAACTGTGCCTGTTGCCATTATGAGCTTTTCCTTCGGTATATGGGGACGAGTGAGAAATTTTCACTCGTCAGTCTTCCTCTGTTACAGCGATACCGAGCAAAGCCATAAAGCTATGAAACGGGTACTGCTAAGCGTCCGACTAGTGGAAAGGGTACTCGGTTAATGGGGGATTGCCTAAAGTGTCCACTGGCGCAAAGTGGCAAAATGCGGTAAAAATAGACATCTACTCGTAGTTGGTGGGCTGGGGAAGGTCAAACCAACGCTTACGAGGAGAGTTATGGACCGTTTCGTAGCACCTGGCAAGAGCCCGCTGGCTCTATCTCGGGGTTATCTCGTCATACATTCTGCGCCTACGGCGCTCTGCCGCCATGTCGAATGGGCAGTTCAGAACCTCCTTGGAAAATCAGTTGCCCTGTCGTGGCGTCCACAACCGTTGTTACCAGGTACTCATCGGGCAACGTGCGAATGGCGCGATCGAAGCGGCCTTGGAGCAGAGTTGGCAAGCGCGCTGCGGGCGTGGCATTACCTGCGTTATGAGATTCGCGAAGAAGGGACGGACGAGAGTGTTCTCTACCGTTTTACTCCAGGGCTAGGCATTCATCGTGCTGTAATAGATGGTGCAGGGTCTGTGATGGTAAATGAAAACCAGATAACCAGCGCGCTTGGTTTGGATGAAGAATCACTACGAGAATCTTTGGCCGCAGCTTTAGGAAGTGCCTGGGATCTGGAACTTGAGCAGTTCCGCGGCGTTGAAATGACTTCGATATCGCAGAGTCAGGCCATATAACTACAACGGAATATTGCCGTGATTTCCGCGGCGTTGTGGCGCGTCTTTAATCGCACGCGCAATCGCCTGGCGCGTTGCTGTGGGTTCGATAATTTCATCGACGACGCCGATTTCAACTGCGCGGACAACGCCACCTGAAATCTTGTCGTGTTCTGCAGCTAACTCTAACTCCATCACGTCACGTTGCTCTTTAGGTAAATTTGCAAGCAATCGTCGGTGCAATACGCGTACCGCAGCAATAGCACCCATGACTGATACTTCTGCAGTAGGCCAGGCAAAGACCTTTGTGGCACCCAGTGCTCTGGAATTCATTGCGACGTAAGCGCCGCCATAGGCTTTCCGGGTAATCAAAGTAATGCGCGGAACAACGGCTTCACCAAAGGCATGCAATAACTTGGCACCGCGTCGCACCGCGCCCTCCCATTCCTGACCTGCGCCAGGCAAAAAGCCCGGAACGTCAACAAGAACGATAAGTGGAATACCAAAAGAATCGCAGGTGCGCACAAAACGCGCAGCTTTTTCTGCAGCTGCAGAATCTAGCGCCGCACCAAAATACTGCGGATTATTAGCAACAACTCCCACGGTGCGCCCGCCCAATCGTCCTAGTGTTGTGACGATGTTCGGTGCCCACATCGGAAGTAGCTCAACTTTCTCAGCCTGCGTATCGAGCAATGCAGCAATGAGGGGGTGTACTTCATAAACACGCCTCTTTGCATCAGGTACATATAATCCTAAGTCGCGCTCTTGCAATGCAGTTGTGATCTCACCTTGATGGGCAAAGAGCGTTGCTAAATTACGGATCTCCGCGAATGCTTCTTCCTCTGTATTTGCAATGACATGGGCAACGCCGCTATTGCGACGATGTGCTTCAGGACCGCCGAGTTTGGCCATATCAATATTCTCGCCCGTAACACTTTTTACAACATCAGGGCCGGTGACGAAGATGCGACCTTCCGGGGCCAAGACAACAACATCGGTAAGGGCTGGGCCGTATGCGCCGCCACCTGCCGTCGGACCAAGTACTAAAGAGAGTTGGGGAATTTTTCCGCTAGCCGTAATCATTGATTGAAAAACTTCGCCAAAGGCATTGAGTGATAAAACTCCGTCGCGTAAACGAGCACCACCTGAGTGCCAAATTCCAATGATGGGAAGACGCAATTGCATCGCTCTGGCATATGCATCAACAATGACGCGGGCGCCATCGGGACCGAGTGCACCACCTTGAATCGTGGCATCGGATGCAAAAAGAACCACAGAGTTTCCAGCGATAGTTGCGGTTGCCGCCAACATTCCTGATTTATCGCGCGGTGTTATAAGTATTAGTGAGTTGGAATCAGCCAGATGTTCCATGCGCACCTGTGGATCTCGTGGATCTGTATCAGCTGCCATTAGCGATCTAAACCTTAGTAAGAACGGAAAGCGAGAACGACGTTATGTCCACCAAAACCAAAGGAATCATTGAGTGCTGCGATATCACCGGCAGGTAATGCGCGTGGTTTTTCACGCACAATATCAATTGTGACTGCAGGATCAAGGTTGTCGATATTAATCGTCGGAGGTGCCAAGCGATCCTGCAGCGCTTTGACGATAAAGATGGACTCGATTGCTCCTGCACCACCAAGCAAATGTCCTGTCATCGACTTTGTTGCAGAGACGGCAACATGGTCGGCATCAGCGCCCAGAGCTGCGCGCAGAGCATTAGCTTCGGCAACATCTCCAGCTGGGGTGGATGTTGCATGTGCGTTGAGGTGGACGATGTCGCGGGTTGTAAGTCCAGCATCGCGGAGGGCAAATGCAATGGCGCGCTGCACTCCACCCCCATCGGGGTCTGGAGCTGCGATGTGAAAGCCATCGGAAGTTAAGCCCTGTCCAGCAATTTCAGCATAAATCTTGGCACCACGTGCTCTGGCATGTTCCAGCTCTTCCAGGATCAAGATGGCACCACCTTCGGCCAAGACAAAACCATCGCGATCAGTGTCGTAAGGGCGCGATGCCCGCTCAGGTTCATCATTCCGTGTTGATAGCGCTTTCATCGCTGCAAACCCAGCCATTGGCAATGCGTGTACTGCTGCTTCAACGCCACCAGTGACGATGACCTCAGCACGGTTGGTACGGATCATTTCCATGGCATAACCAACCGCCTCGGCACCCGAGGCGCATGCACTTACTGGAGTATGAACGCCAGCGCGCGCTTTAAGTTCGAGTCCTACATTTGCAGCAGGTCCATTGGGCATCAACATCGGCACCGTGTGCGGACTTACGAAGCGCGCGCCTTTATTTTTCAAAATATCGTATTGATCCAGCATGGTGATGACGCCACCGATCCCTGATGCAATCACAACGCCTAAACGCTCGAGATCAACAGCGGGGCTACCAGCATCTTTCCAAGCTTCGCGAGATGCGATGAGTGCAAATTGCTCAGATCTATCTAAGCGGCGCATTTCAACGCGATCCATCATCTCGCTTGGCTCAACAGCAACGCACGCGGCAATAGTTACCGGAAGGGTGCTGGCCCACTCCTGGGTCAGAGTGCGCACACCGCTTTTGCCAGCCAAGAGCGCTGCCCAAGAGGTTGCTACATCTGGCCCCAAGGGGGTGGTTGCACCTAATCCAGTAACTACAACGCGACGTCGTGACATTTTTTAGGGCAGTGACTTAGACGGAAGCCTTGACGATAAAGTTCACGGCATCGCCAACGGTGGCGAGTGCTGAAACCTGATCATCTGGAATCTTGACGCCGAAGCGCTCTTCTGCGGCAACGACAACTTCCACCATGCTCAATGAATCAACATCAAGGTCGTCGGTGAAGTTCTTATCCATTTCGATCGATGCGGCAGGAATACCTGCTACCTCTTCAACGATCTCCTTGATGCCAATGAGTACTTCTGCTTGTGACAGTGCCATATTTCCTGTACCTGTTTCTCTTAGTTGTCTCTTTAGTGGGCCGTACCTGATTGTTGTAAAGGATCCATCCTTATGGTTTCGGCGGTAGCTGGACTACCTGGCCTGCATAGACCAATCCTGCGCCATAACCGATGAGTAACGCTAATCCGCCGTGTAATTCGGGGTGTTCTTCAAGTAAAGCGGCCATCGCCAACGGCACAGAGGCAGCAGAGGTGTTGCCAGAGGTGCGAATATCTTGGGCGATAACCACCTTCTCTGGCAATTTCATCTCTCTAGCCATTGATTCAATGATGCGACTATTTGCTTGATGGGGGATGAAGGCATCCAATTGATCTGGTCTCACGTGGGCGGCTGCGAGTGCACGCAGTCCGGCTTTGCTCATGGAGAAGACGGCCCAGCGGAAAACAGTTTGGCCTTGCTGCGAAAGGTGAGGCCAGACCCCGCCGGCAGCACCGTTTTTAACATCATTCCATGATGGTTCAAGGAGAATAGCATCGCGTGAATCCGCATCCGATCCCCAGATGGTGGGTCCGATCCCAGGATGATCGGAAGGCCCGATAACAACTGCCCCTGCCCCGTCGGCGAAAATAAATGATGTTGCCCGGTCGTCTAAATCCAGAAAATCTGTCAGTTTTTCCACACCAACAACTAAGACATATTTGGAAGTTCCACTTCGAATAAAATCGCTGGCCATCCCTACTCCGTAACAGAAACCGGCACACGCCGCGCTAATATCAAAAGCCGCCGCTTTGGGATTACCGAGGCGCAGAATCAAGGCAGTTGCCGCACTTGGGGTCTGGTAGGGATAGGTAATTGTGGCAAGTATGACGGTGTCGATTTTCTCCATAGATATTCCGGCGCGAGAGAGTGCCTGCCGGCAGGCGGCTTCAGCCATATCGATAACGCTCTCATCGGGGGCGGCATAGCGTCGGGTTTCAATCCCGGTTCGTTGCCGGATCCATTCATCACTGGAATCAATGCGATCTACGATTTCAGAGTTGGGAACAACGCGTGCTGGCTGATACCCACCAACACTTAAGATTTGGCTATCTGTACCGGTGCGGACGTGAATCATTGGCCACCAACCTTTCCAACCCTTGACGTAGTGTGACGTGCAATGAGATCGCGCGCAGCCGCAAGATCAGCGGGAGATTTCAGCGCCAGGGTCTCGACGCCAGGAAGTGCCCGCTTGATCAGACCTACAAGAGTTCCGGCGGGTGGAACTTCCAGGATGGCGGTGACTCCTAGATCGGACAGAGTTTTCATACAGAGATCCCAACGGACAGGGTTTGCGATCTGATTGACGATTCGGTCCAGAACTTCGCGCCCAGTAGCAACTACTTCACCATCTTTATTGGATACCACTGTGATTATGGGGTTTTTAACTGGCAACGGTCGGGCAAATTCTGCTAAGTGGTTCAAGGCGCTTCGCATATAACGAGTATGGAACGCCCCCGCCACCGCCAGAGCGCGGATGCGGGCACCAGCAGGGGGGCTTTCACTGAGTTTGGCTAGTGCGACAAGATCACCTGCGGCAACAATCTGACCTGCGCCATTCTCATTGGCTGCAACCAGATCAAGCCGGGTAAGAGCAGCGAGAACTTCGGCCCGCTCGCCACCAAGGACGGCGGACATTCCAGTCTGGGATTGAGCCGCCGCAACTGCCATAACTGACCCGCGCTCGCGCACCAATCTCAGGGCATCGTTGTTTGAAAGAACGCTTGCGATTGCCGCAGCAGTGATTTCACCTACTGAGTGACCAGCGGTAACGGAGAGATCTATCTCTGATCCAAGCGCGCTCATTCCTAACAGACCTGCAGCAACAATGAGTGGTTGGGCGTTAGCAGTATCGCGAATCTCATCGGCATCTGCGCTTGTTCCTAAATGCAATAAATCTAATTCAATGGCATCAGACCATGTCGCAAGAAGATCTCGCAAAGATGCATCCTCAAGCCAAGGGGCGAGGAAGCCTGGAGTCTGTGAACCTTGCCCAGGGGCGATGATTGCAAGCACGGGGGAGATTTTATGCGTCTGGCGACCTTACTAACGAGTACCCGCGTGAAACGAGCCATACCTGAGCGCTATGTTGGGCGACTTTCACTTTTGCCGAAGGAGCGGCGATTACTGGCTCATATGTGGCAGTAATCCTTGAGGCATCAAAGATGCATCGGAATGTCTGGCCCCATATTGAACTCGGCAATGTGAATTCCATTTCATTGCGTGATGAATTAAGCAATAAAAGTAGTGCGCGATTTGATCCTGCTTCAATAAAAACGGTGATGCTCCGTTTCTCGCCATCTTGCCAATGGGTATCCGTCATTTCGCGGCCGCCCAAACTAAACCAGGCAATATCTTTTCGCAAAGTACCGCGATCAAGGGCGCCAGTAAAAAACTCCGATGACACATCAGCGAGATAAGTAGAACGGATACTTGATAGTTCAGCGACCGCGTCCAACATGTCCTGCTCTTCTTTCGCCAAGTTCCAATTTAGCGCCCACCCGCCACCAAAAACTTCTGGCGTCGAACTATTCTCATCAGTCATATTTATCGGCAACGAGTAAGCATTATTGGAACCGTTCTGGGTGCGACTTACCTCATCACCCATCGACAACATGGGCACACCAGAGGAGAGCATTAAAGTTGCCAGTAGTGATTTCTTTAGGCGACTTCTTATTGCGGTGATATCAGGATTATTGGATGGTCCTTCAACGCCCACATTCCAAGACCTATCGTTAATTCCTCCGTCGCGATTGTTTTCACAATTGGGTCCATTCCGTTTTTCCTGATATGAAACTAAATCATTGAGAGTAAAACCATCATGCGCGGTAATGAAGTTGATTGAAGAGGTTGGTCCGCGGTAATAAAAAATGTCACTGGAACCCCCGATACGTGAAGCAATATCTCCAACACCCTCACCAAAACCACGGGCTAAATCTCCCAACCAGAACTGACGTAGAGAATCGCGGTAATGGTCATTCCATTCGCGCCAGGGATAGGCAAAATCACCCAAGCAGTAGCGCGTGACGTCCCACGGCTCTGCGATAAGTTTGAGATCGCGCAAGACTGGATCAGCGGCAATTGCAGCGAATAATGATGAATCCGTCGCTGATTGGTTACCGTAAAGTGCGGTGGCAAGATCGAAACGGAAGCCATCGATACCAATAACTTCGCTCCACCAACGGAGTGAATCCAGAATATGTCGGACCACATGAGGTTGGCCAGCATTGATGGTGTTGCCGCAGCCTGTGAGATCAATATATTCAGCATCGCTTTGGTGGCGATACCACGCTTTATTATCAATGCCGCGGAAGGAGAGAGTGGGTCCGCCGATTCCACCTTCAGCGGTGTGGTTGTAAACAACATCAAGAATGACTTCGATTCCCGCCGCATGTAACTGGTCAACGGCCCATTGCAATTCGGTAATGGGATCGGCAGTGGACGCGTAGGCGGCATGCGGTGCGCTAAAGGCGATGGGGTTATAGCCCCAGTAGTTACGACGGCCACGGTTCCAGATGGCAGGTTCTGTTATCGAGGATTGAATGGGAAGTAATTCAAGGGCGCTCACGCCGATTTTTTTCAGATGCGTGATCGTGCTGGGATGTCCAAGTGCGCGATATGTGCCGCGTTCGTCTGGATCAATGTCAGGATTCTTTGCTGTTAAGCCTTGGACGTGAGCTTCATAGATCAGAGTTTTAGCCCACGGCGTATTAAGGCGAAGAATTTTTCGCGGTGAATCTTCTGTTACAACGGAGTAAGGAACTTTTCCTGCACTATCGCGATTGTCGCGCAGATTAATATCTCCCAGGCCTTGGCTATCTTCGCTGAGATGACCGTAGATCTCGGGCAGATAGAAGATCTGGCCATCAAGTTGGTGTGCATAGGGATCAATCAGAAGTTTGGCGGCGTTAAAACGCAGGCCCCGCTCTGGATGCCACGGACCATAAACTCGATATCCATATCGTTGTCCTGGTCGCACTCCGGCTAGATATCCATGCCAGATTGGGCCAGTGCGATGGGCAAGAGCGAAGCGTGTCTCGACTAAATGGCCATTGACCTCATTAAAGAGGCAGAGTTCAACCGCGTCGGCAGCTTCAGTCAGAAGCGCAAAGTTGGTGCCTTCATTGGTCACTGTTGCGCCGAGGAAACGTGGGTCTGCAGGTAGCACTATGCCATCTTGCCCTGTATTGAATTGTCGGCAAGACTACCGACCAGTAACATCGCCCCATGAAGATTGCCGTCTGTATCAAGCAGGTGCCCGATTCGTGGGCTGAGAAAAAAATGATCAACGGTCTACTTGATCGTGAAGGTGTTGATGCCGTTCTCAATGATCTGGATGAATATGCCGTGGAGGAAGCACTCCGTATTGTTGAAGCGCACGGGGGCAACGGCGAAGGCGGAGCCAACACCATTACATTAGTTTCGATGGGACCTGAGCGGACAACAGAGGCAGTCCGTAAAGCGTTATCCATGGGAGCAGATGATGCGATTGTGGTCACCGACGACGCCCTTGCAGGATCGGATGCGCTGGCTACCTCCAAAGTTCTAGCCGCGGTAATTGCCAGTGGCGGATTTGATTTTGTTGTCTGCGGAACTGAATCCACTGATGCGCGTATGGGCGTTCTGCCTGCGATGTTGGCGCAACGTTTAGGTTGGGCCCAATTAACTTTTGCCGGCTCTGTTGTTGTTGAACCCGCTGCGCGCAATGTCACGATTGCCCGGGTTACTGACGTGGGCGTTGAGCGGATGAAGGCGCAATTTCCCGTGGTTATTAGCGTGATTGAAAAGATTAACGAACCGCGTTACCCATCATTTAAAGGAATCATGGCAGCGAAGAAAAAGACCATCGATATTCGCACTCTGGCAGCAGTAGGGATTGATGCTGCATCGGTCGGCGTAGGCGGGGCATGGAGCGTCGTGAATGATTCAACGCCCAGGCCGCCGCGGGCGGCAGGAATCAAAGTCATCGATGAAGGCAACGGTGGCGAAGCACTCGTCAACTTCCTAGTGGAGAAGAAATTAATATGAGCGATATCCTGATTCTGGCTGAATTTACGGGTGAGAAAATCGCCAAGACAACGGCAGAACTTGCCACATGTGGTGCTCGCGCTGGAGAAGTGACAGTGCTGGTGTTAGCGGCGCCAGGTAAAGGCAATGCGCTCGCTGCGCAGATAACAACCGGACTAGTAACCTCCGTGCTCGTTATCGAAAGTGAAGATTTCGCGCGATATTCAGTGGCCGCCGCCGCTGATGCTATTGCGCAGATAGTTCTCGAACGCAGACCAGCGGCATTACTTATCGCATCTAGCGCTTTTGGTAAAGAAGTTGCTGGCCGCGTTGGAGTGGCGACCGAATCAGGAATTATCACTGATGCGGTTGATGTAGCCGCCGACCTTACTGCAACACAAGTGGTCTTTGGTGGTTCGACAACGGTGCACTCTCGTGTTTCACATGGCACGGCGATCATTACGGTACGACCAAATTCGGTTACTCCAGATCTTGCGCCATCTACTCCTGTAATTAGCCACGCATCATATGTAATTAGCGATAGCGCAAAACTTGCAGAAGTTATCTCCAGCGAACCTTCTGTACAAGGCGGTCGTCCTGAACTTACCGAAGCACAGATAGTTGTCTCTGGCGGGCGCGGAACAAATGGCGACTTCGGGCCGGTGGAGGCTTTTGCAGATTCACTTGGCGCTGCTGTGGGCGCATCGCGTGCTGCTACAGATGCTGGTTGGTATCTACATTCACATCAAGTCGGACAGACCGGCAAAACGGTAAGCCCACAGTTATATGTTGCATGCGGCATCTCAGGGGCGATCCAGCATCGGGCAGGTATGCAGACCAGCAAGACGATCGTTGTAATCAACAAAGATCCCGATGCTCCCATCTTCGAAATTGCAGATTTCGGCGTGGTCGGTGACCTCTTTGCGGTGCTGCCGCAAGCAACGGAGGGCGTGCGCGCTCGCAAGTCCTAGACAAGTCATAGAATCGGCATATGTTGATTTACCTTGATCATGCGGCGACCACGCCAATGGTCGATGTTGCAATAAAAGCAATGACCCAGCAGTTAAGTAAACTCGGTAATCCGTCCAGTTTGCATACACCAGGACGTTCTGCGCGTAAGGATGTGGAAGAAGCACGCGAGACAATTGCGCGCGCTATCGATTGCCAACCTAGCGAAATTATCTTTACCGGTTCGGGAACTGAAGCAGATAACATCGCACTCAAAGGGCTTTATTGGCGGGGCAAAGCCGTAGGCAGAAATCTCGTTCTTATCTCTGCCATCGAACATCACGCGATCCTTGACTCCGCACAGTGGCTGCATGACCACGAGGGCGCGGAGATTGTCATGATTGGCGTGGATACGGACGGTGTTCTGGATCTTTCTCAATTAGCAGATCTGATTGCCCAGCGCGGAGATGAGATTGCAGTTATTTCTATTATGCATTCCAATAATGAAACTGGCGTTATACAGCCGGTTGCGCAAGTTGTTGAACTGGCACGCGTTGCATCTATCCCGGTGCACTGCGATGGAGTGCAGAGTTTCGGAAAAGTTCCACTCTCTTTTCAACAATTAGGTCTTACAGCTTTAGCGCTAAGTGCTCACAAAATGGGCGGCCCACTGGGGATCGGCCTACTTGTCTTGCGTCGCGGTCTGGAAATCCCGGCTCTATCGCATGGTGGAGGACAGGAGCGCGAAATACGGAGCGGAACGTTAAATACACCTTCCATTGTTGCTTTCGCAGCAGCAGCACAACTTGCCATGGAGAAAATGCAAGAACGGAGTGAATGGATTACTGCTCTGCGTGAAGAATTCAGCGCTGGAATTCTGGCACTGGTGCCTGATGCTTACATCAATGGCGCAGCAGCTAAAGATCGCCTACCCGGAATCATCAATCTGACTTTTCCAGGTACTGAGAGCGATACCTTGCTGTTATTGCTTGATGCTGAAGGTATTGCATGTTCGACCGGGGCAGCTTGTAGCGCGGGCGTGCAACGTCCCAGTCATGTCTTGTTGGCTATGGGGCATGATGATCGCAGTGCACGATCAAGTCTGCGCTTCTCACTCGGTTGGACAACTACTGGCGAAGATATAGATCAAGTACTCGGTGTTCTGCCATACGTGATTGAACGTGCACGAGCGGCAAATCTTCGATGAGACTTATTGCAGCCATGAGCGGTGGGGTGGATTCGGCAGTTGCTGCGGCTCGCGCAGTTGAAGCAGGGCATGACGTCATTGGTGTGCATCTGGCGCTCTCGTCCAATCCGCAGAAGTATCGCTCGGGTGCGCGGGGATGTTGCACCGTTGAGGATTCCCATGATGCGCGCCGTGCTGCTGATCTCATTGGTATTCCTTTTTATATCTGGGACATGGCCAAGGAGTTTCATGAGGATGTCGTAGAAAACTTCATCGCCGAATATGCAGCAGGGCGTACTCCTAATCCGTGCTTGCGTTGTAATGAGAAGATCAAATTTGCTGCCGTTCTAGATCGTGCGCGTGCGATGGGTTTTGATGGGGTAGTTACAGGGCATTACGCCATTACCAAGCAAGGCCCGCTGGGAAAGACTTTGCACCGAGGCGTTGATATCTCTAAAGATCAGTCCTATGTCTTATCGGTTCTTACAGTTGAACAGATTGCCGGTGCCATCTTTCCTTTAGGAGATACCTCCAAAGTTGATATCCGAAAAGAAGCTGCCGCGCGCGGCTTATCTGTGGCAAATAAACCCGATAGCCACGACATCTGCTTTATTCCATCGGGGGATAGCGCGGGTTGGTTGCGCGAGCGTTTAGGGAGCGAGGTTGGCCCAATTCTGGATCAGAGCGGTAATCAGATTGGCGAACATCGCGGCGCTTACACCTACACAATTGGTCAACGAAAAGGTCTGGGTTTATCAATTCCGACACCCGATGGTTCGCCGCGTTTTGTTCTCAAGATTGAACCAACAACCAATACCGTCGTGGTGGGATCTCGCGAAGAATTAGCAGTCACAACTATGTATGGCGAAAATCCCGTCTGGTGTGGCCTAGCGGTTACTGAAATGGATCAACGAGGCTTTGTTCAGATTCGCGCACACGGAGCGGCACTGCCATGTACTTATCGTTTTGAGAATAATCAACTAATTGCTCAACTGGATGAACCTTTATTGGGATTAGCAACTGGTCAAGCGATGGCAATTTATGACGGCGATCGCGTAGTGGGTTCTGCAACGATTTGTGAGACTAAAGCGTGACAACGCAAGCTCGGCACCGAATTGCAGAATTATGTGAGCAGATTCGTGATCACCAATTTCGATATTATGTTTTAGATAAACCAGTTATCACTGATGCTGAATTTGACACACTTCTGCGTGAGTTAACTGCGCTAGAGGCCAAGCACCCCGAACTTTGCGAGCCTGATTCCCCCACCCAGAACATTGGTGGGGGATTTGCTACCACCTTTGAGCAACATGACCATCTAGAAAAGATGATGAGTTTGGATAACGCTTTCGACAAGGATGAATTGACTTCGTGGTTTGATCGTGTGGAAAAGGAAGCGCCTGTCACCCAGTGGCTCTGTGAGTTAAAAGTTGATGGCCTAGCAATTAACTTGCTTTACGAAGAAGGCGTTCTCACCCGTGGGCTTACGCGTGGAAATGGCGCGACGGGTGAAGATGTCACACTCAATGTCAAAACCATTAAGAACTTGCCCCACACTCTGATCGGAAAGAATTTGCCGTCATTGATTGAAGTGCGCGGTGAAGTTTTCTTCCCACTTGCGGCTTTTGCTGAACTCAATGAATCGCTAGAAGAATCTGGTAAAACGCTCTTTGCAAACCCACGTAATGCCGCTGCGGGATCACTACGCCAGAAGGATCCCCGTATTACTGCCCAACGTCCATTAAGTGTTGTTCTCCATGGTGTGGGCGCGTGCAAAGACGTGACCTTCGCATCACAGAGCGATGCTTATGAAACGTTGCAGAGTTGGGGTTTGCCCACGAGTGCGCGCTATCGCGTCTTTGATACCAAAGCCAAAGTTGTGAAATTCATTGCGGATTATGAACTCCATCGTCACGATCTGGAACATGAGATCGATGGCGTTGTTATAAAGGTCAATCAGTTTGATCAACAGATAGCCCTTGGCTCCACATCACGTGCACCTAAATGGGCGATCGCCTATAAATATCCGCCCGAAGAAGTGACTACACGCTTGATTGATATCAAGGTCAGTGTTGGTCGCACTGGGCGTGTCACACCCTTTGCTTTTATGGAGCCCGTCAAAGTTGCAGGATCAACGGTGGCGAATGCGACTTTGCATAATGCGCAAGAAGTTGTGCGTAAAGGTGTGTTGATTGGTGATGTTGTTATAATCCGAAAAGCTGGCGATGTCATTCCAGAAGTACTCGGTCCGGTTATTGAGCGTCGCACGGGCAGAGAAAAACCTTTTGTGATGCCGACCAACTGCCCTGAATGTGGCGCCGAGTTACGAGCAATCTCGGAAGGTGATATTGATATCCGTTGTCCCAATACACGACACTGTCCTGCCCAATTGCGCGAGCGTATTTACTACATCGGTTCGCGTGCTGCATTAGATATTGATGTCTTGGGATACGAAGCGGCTCAAGCGTTGCTCGTAGATCAGATCATTAAAGATGAATCCGATCTCTTCTCACTCACCAAGGAGCAGTTGCTTAGATCCGATTTCTTTAAAAAGAAAGATGGCACTCCCGCAGCTAACGCGGAGAAACTTCTTGCAGCTCTAGAAGAAGCAAAGACTCGGCCGCTCTGGCGCACTCTGGTGGCGCTATCGATTCGCCATGTGGGGCCAACTGCTGCACAAGCCCTTGCCAACAGTTTCGGATCCATCGAAGCGATTGCGAAAGCAACGGCAGAAGAACTCGCAAATGTGGACGGAGTTGGTTCAACGATTGCAGATTCCATTGTGGAATGGTTTAGTGAAGATTGGCACCGCGATATTGTCACCAAGTGGTCGGATGCTGGCATAACGATGGTGCAACAACAGACCGATTCAGTGCCACAAACGTTGGCAGGTCTCACTTTTGTTCTTACTGGGACGCTGCCCACTTTCGCACGCGACGAGGTTAGCGAGGAAATTGTGCTACATGGGGGCAAAGTTTCAACGTCAGTCTCGAAGAAGACCAGATATCTCTTGGCAGGCAGCGACCCAGGCTCGAAGTTGGCAAAGGCACAAGAAGTTGGGGTGCCTGTGATCGATGAGGTCCAATTTAAGAAATTGCTGAAGGGGTAGCATTCCGCGCTCTGCGCTAGGCTTCACCCCATGATTTCATTAGCTGCTGAAGCCGTGCGCACGTTACCAGCGCCTCCTATCTTCTTTGGTCTCTTCGCATTTGCAGTTCTCTCACTCCTGCGTTATTTCGTTCTTCGACTCGACCGGGATT
>CAKKQM010000103.1 GCA_919902125.1 Actinomycetes bacterium
GTGTCATGGCTAACGTACTTTAATTTCGCCCCTTACTAGGTGGTATAGTAGGGATTGAATAGTGGTGCGACGATGTAGTGCTTCACGCCACACAACCGAGCGGGGCCCATCAATCACCTCAGCGGCAACTTCTTCTCCGCGATGGGCAGGCAGGCAGTGCATAAAGATGGAATCGCTGACCGTGAGATTCATGAGTTCGGCATTGACGGCAAATGGCATCAAAACCTTGGTTTTCTCAAGACGTTCGGATTCAGGATCTCCCATAGACATCCAGACATCGGTGTAAAGAACACTGGCATCCTTCGCCGCACTCTCTGGGTCGTGAGTAACCTCAATGGTTGCTCCGGTTTCAAGAGCGATCTCTTTGGCTTTTGCAACAACTATTAGATCGGGCGCCCACTTGCCTTCGGGTGTTGCAGCAACAACATGCGCCCCCATGATTGCGCCCATAATCAACCAGGCATGGGACATATTGTTTCCATCACCGAGGTAAACAAATTTGCGACCAGTAATGTCCGTGCCAAATGTTTCTTGGATAGTCAGCCAGTCAGCCAATAATTGCGTTGGATGATCATCATCGGTCAGAGCATTAATAACTGGGATGGAAGCAGCGCGACCCAATTCATCAACATCAGACTGCGCATATGTGCGAACAATCAGGGCGCTTGCAAAACCACTGATGATTCGTGCCGTATCTGAAATCGTTTCGCCACGACCTAATTGCAATTCATCACCGCGAATAAAGATTGGAGTGCCGCCCAAATGAGCAACTGCTGTTTCTGAAGCAAGGCGGGTACGCGTAGAAGGCTTGGTCATATAAATAGCAACCGTGCGATGTGCCAGCGAGGAATGTGCTCTCAGGGGATCCTCGGCAAATTCAGCAGCCGTAGAGAGAATGAGATCGACATCAGGCCGACTCAGGTCAGCGGTGTGGAGTAGGTCTTTCATCTCCTTATTCTACTAGAGGCAAGTATTCTTTCTGCATGGGAATATTCCGCCGCGCGCCAGAGCAAGAAGGCGACACTGATCTACTCACAAAACCCGAATTAAAGGTCGATGATGGGGACCATGATCGCTTCTCTCACTATGTAAAGAAAGAGAAGATCCTTCAATCAGCAGTAAGCGGGAAAGCCGTACGGGCCTTGTGCGGAAAGAAATGGGTCCCATCGCGCGATCCCGAGAGGTTTCCCATCTGTCCAATCTGCAAAGAAATCTATCTGGGTTTGCGCCCTGCACCAGAAGAGAAGTAGTCAGAAGAATCTTTATGCAAACTGTTGCTTACAAACGCGCCTTGGCCATCTCTCTTGTGGCCTTACTGGTTCTGGCAACAAGTACTTCGACAGTTAGTAGTTCGGCCGCCTCGCCGCCAAGAAAGATTCTTACGGGTTGGATTCCGTATTACTCCATGAAGACGGCGCTACCAGCGGCCGTTGCTAATGGCGACTTAATAAAAGAGGTAATGCCATTCTGGTACACCCTCAAGAGCGAATCAAGGATCACCGATCTATATACGCCCGCAAATCCAAGTGTCCCTATGGCTGTTCCCTTGGCGACAATGCGAGATTCTGGTTTCACGATTATCCCGACAATTACTGACGGCACCAGCAAATTAGTTCTCGCTCAATTACTGGCTAATCAAGCTACGCGCACGCAAACCGTAAAGACAATTACGGATCTTGTAATAACTAATAATTTTGATGGGATTGATCTGGATTTCGAAGGATTTGCTTTTGTTGATGGCACTGCAACATGGTCGACTACTCGCCCAAACTGGGTGGCTTTTGTACAGGAACTCAGTACATCGCTGCACAATCAAGGCAAACTGCTCTCGATAACCACGCCAGTTCTTTTTGATCCAGCAACAGGCAAAAAGGGATACACGGTTTATGACTGGGCATCGATTGCACCAATGATTGATCGACTACGCATCATGACATATGACTATTCAACAAGTTCGCCTGGCCCGATTGGTCCAATCATATGGGTAGAACAAGCAGTGCAGTACGCAGTCATGGTCGTACCAGCTTCAAAAGTTTTTATCGGTGTTGCGGGATACGGACGCGATTGGGTGACCAAAGTAGTTGGAGTGTGCCCAAGCAATTACGCCACAGCAATTACACCAACTGCCAAAGCAGCAACATTTGTCATGCGTGATGCTGCGACGCTGGCGGCCAGTTATGGCGCAATTCCTGCATATAGCGAAACTAACGCAGAAGTTACCTTTACTTACCAGAAAGTTTATAGTGGTTTATCTAATACGGGATTAGCAACAACGTGTACTGCATCGCGCAAGGCTTGGTATCAAGACGCAAGGGGATATGCGGCAAGATCGCAGTTGGTTTCCAAGTACAGGCTTGGCGGTATCACTGCATGGACGCTTGGAATGGAAGATCCAACAGCCACGGATGCGGTGCGACAAGTTGCGCAATCAATTGCACCAGATTTTGTTCTTAGTACTTTAACTAGCGATCAAAGCGATGTGCTATTTGGTGCACCGATAAGCATCAAAGGAGAGTTACAACTCCCCGATAAGCAGCCAATTGCAGGATTAGCCGTACGGCTTGAAATGCTTTCTCAAGGCGAAACAGTATGGCGAGAAATCTTTCAAACAGTGACTGAAAGCGATGGATCACTGACCCTGCCTCTTCTGCTTTCCAAGAGCGCATCACTCCGTCTCTCCTCAGATGGATCCTGGGAAAGATTGGGATCGCAGAGTGCCGAACTGTCAATCACGGTTAGTCGGCGAATTTCACTAACGCCGCCAACATCAAGCACCGCCGGAGCGCCACTTTCAATCTCGGGCGTTGTCCAACCACATCAAGGCGGTGTCGTTATAGCGCTGGAGAAATTCAGCAAGGGTGCATGGCATCCGGTAGGTCAAGGCGCGATAACTGATGAATTTGGCGTTTTCGTGATTTCTGCTATTGAAAATACTCGTGGGATAATTCGCTTCCGAGTGAGTATGGCCTCTGACGAGAGATTACAAGGCGGGCAGAGTCCTATATTTACCGTAGTCATTCATTAGGAGTCCATATGGTCCGCACAGCTGAAAAGATTGAGGATCTCATTGATCCCATCTTTCTCATCGACCGGCCATGGGTCACAATTGTTTGGGATGATCCTGTAAATCTCATGACTTACGTGACGTATGTACTGATGACGCTTTTTGGTTACTCGAAAGAGCGAGCAACGGAATTGATGTTGAAAGTTCACAATGAAGGTAAAGCTGTTGTTTCTGCTGGTCGCCGCGAAGAGATGGAACGCGATGTGCAACGGCTTCACGAATATGGACTCTGGGCGACTCTTCAACGTGATGACCAATAAAGTAATGAACTAGAATGGCAACCTCAACTGGATTCACAAGAGATAGTGAGAATTCTTTTGTCGCAACTTTTGGGCAGACCGAATGCGACATACTGATTAATCTGGCAGAGCAACTCATTGAAATTCTGGCAGAGCGCGTAGATGACGTAGATAGCGATCCCTTGGCCGCGATGGTTGGGATTACAGGTCATGATTCTCCACCCGATGATGAGGTTTTATTGCGTCTGCTTCCAAATGCATATGCTGATCCAGTTGAATCAGCCGAGTTTCGTCGCTATACCGAATCGGTTTTGCGGGAGAAGAAGCGGGCACATGCAATGGCTATTCGCTCATATCTCCTAAACACCAATGAGTCGAAGGTAACCCTTAATCAAAGCAGTGCACAAGCCTGGCTAGGTGCGATGAATGACATTCGTTTAGCCTTAGGAGTACGGCTAAGAGTGGACGAAAACTCTCACGATCAATTGGAATTGTTAGCGCCCGATGATCCAATGCGTGGAGTTTATGCGGTGTATTCATGGCTCGGATGGTTACAAGAAAGTTTGTTACTTGCTCTTATGGATGATACCAAGAGTCGTTGAGGGTAGGCTTTGGATTGTGAGCGATGCCCCAATTGGAATTTTTGACTCTGGCGTTGGAGGCCTCACCGTTGCACGAGCAATCCTTGATCAACTTCCCAATGAATCCACTCTTTATATTGGCGATACGGCGCGCGGTCCTTATGGCCCACGCCCTCTTGCCGAGGTTCGCACCTTCGCGTTAGAAACTTTAGATTTTCTTGTTGGTCAAGGCGTCAAAGCAATTGTTATCGCTTGCAATACTGCCAGTGCCGCCATGTTGCGCGATGCTCGCGAGCGCTATTCAGTTCCGGTGGTTGAAGTGATTCAGCCAGCGGTCCGTCGAGCGGTTGCTGCAACACGTACGGGAAGGATTGGCGTGATCGGAACACGTGCGACGATTGACTCGAAGGCTTATCTAGACGCCTTTGCTGCTGCGCCACAATTGCAGATTACATCGGTCGCCTGCCCGCTGTTTGTTGAATACGTTGAACGCGGTGAAACATCTGGTGCTGGTATCACCGCAATTGCACGCGAATATTTGGCCCCTGTTATGGCCGCAGATGTTGATACTCTCGTTCTGGGTTGCACGCACTATCCATTGCTAACGGGTGTCATTTCTTATGTAATGGGCAATGGAGTCTCCCTTGTATCTAGCGCAGAAGAAACCGCCAAGGATCTCTATCGAGTTCTTGTTGAAAATTCCCTCTTACGTACCACTAAAACAACGCCGCCTTCTCATCGATTCTTAGCAACTGGTGATGCTCCAGCGTTTGAGGCGCTGGCACGACGATTTCTCGGCCCAGAAGTTGGGCGGGTGGAACATCAAGATTTCTAAAGTTATTTTACCTATGAATGTTTTGGCTTAGCGATCAGAGGAGAGGAAAAGATGTCTCGGAACGATGGAAGAGATAACGCGCACTTGCGCTCGATCAAGTTTACGCGCAATTGGTTGAACAATGCTGAAGGATCCGTGCTCGTTGAGTTCGGTAACACACGTGTTCTCTGCGTTGCATCATTTACACCAGGAGTGCCTCGCTGGCTGAAAGATACTGGCAAAGGTTGGGTGACATCTGAATATGCGATGTTGCCACGGGCAACTCACACTCGTTCTGATCGTGAAAGCGTTAAAGGCAAACTTGGTGGTCGCACCCAAGAAATTTCCCGTCTCGTTGGTCGTTCATTGCGATCTATCGTTAATATGGAGGAACTTGGCGAAAACACAATCGTGATTGATTGCGATGTTCTACAAGCAGATGGCGGAACCCGTACTGCTGCAATCACTGGGGCATATCTTGCTCTTGCTGATGCGATTGCTTGGGCAAAAGAGAAGGGTCATATCGCCGAAAAAGCCAAACCTTTGTCGGACTCTGTGGCCGCAGTAAGCGTTGGAATTGTTGATGGCGTGCCGATGCTCGATCTTTGCTATGAGGAAGATGTCCGGGCTGATACAGATATGAACATTGTCTGCAGTGGCGATGGACGATTTATCGAGGTACAAGGAACTGCTGAAGGTCAACCCTTTGACCGCGCACTGCTGGATGGACTGCTAGATCTAGCATTGGCTGGCTGCAAGGAATTGACTGCACTGCAGGCCTTCGCTCTTCTTGCAAAGTAATTACTGCCTATGACGATGCATCGATTAGTGCTGGCCACACGCAATGCTGGCAAAATTGAAGAGTTTCGGCGCATTTTTGATGAGATCGCACCAGATTCCATTGATTTGGTTGGGCTTGAGCATTTTCCCCACGTAATAGATGTGGAAGAAACAGG
>CAKKQM010000104.1 GCA_919902125.1 Actinomycetes bacterium
AAGCATAGCATTAAGAAAAAGCGATTTCTTTATAACGAAATCATTAACTTCCATATAATTATAAAAACGGCCGACATTATGTCGGCCGCTCCCCCTCGTGGATGGTGAAACTACTTAGCCGATCTTTGCAATCTGGGCTTGTGCTGCCTTGAGGAATTTTCCATCAAGTGTCACATAGCCAAGGCTTGGATCTTTTCCGGCACATGCTGCTGACAAGATATAGGTAGCAAGTGCCTTAACGGCTGCGGCTTTGGTCTTGTCTTTGTAATCGCTATCTACCAACATGTAAGAAACGATACCAAGTGGGTAAACACCAGGCTCTTTGCTGAGGTAATCGTAGGTAACGATGCCATTAGCATCCTGCTTTGCCTCACCAAGAAATGCTGACACCCCGCCAGAATCTGGTGCTACGAAGTTTCCGGAAGCATTACTAATGTTTACAGAACGAAGACCATAGGCATCGCCCCAGTTCTTCTCAGCATAGGTAATTGAGTACTTGGTCTTTGTAGCAAGAGTCGCAATGCCTTGCGATCCATTGGCTCCAACGATTCTGCCGATATTTCCAGGGGCATTGATCTTGCCTGGAAAAGCGGTAGTAAAGGCATCATTGGCTGGCTTGCTCCAGATGGAAGGTGCAACACCGTTTAGGTATGCGGTGAAGTTGTTTGATGTACCTGATGTATCCGAGCGGAACACAACCTGAATTGGCTTATTTGGAAGTGTGTAATGAGTCTTCTTAGTTTTGGTACGAAGGACTACCAGATTACCCTTTGCATCTTTAATCGCATTGCCCTTTGTATCTTTCTTATAAATAGTTGTCGTGACGCTTCGGTTATTGTCCGCGGCGATCAATGGATCGTTCCACTTGGTGATTTGACCAGCGAATATCTTCGCTATGTTATTAGCGCTAAGGAAAAAATCTCTCTTGGCGGGAAGGTTTACCAGCACTGCAATTGGGGCAGCAACAATTGGGGCATGAAAGACGGTTGCACGCTTTGTTGCAGCAGTGTGTGCTGAATCGGAGAACCAAAAATCACCAATTCCGGCATCTGAATTCTTTTTGCCGGTACCAGAACCAGTTGAGGTATAGGTATAGGAATGGTTTGTTGATGTGGCGAAACCAGCTTTGCATGCTTCGATTAGTGGGTATGGGAAAGAAGCACCAGAGCCCTGGAGATCAACGGCAAATGCAGGTTGAGCGATAAAGATCGCAAGTACTGCAGAAGCAGCAACGATCTTTGCCTTGGTAGAAAGTTTCATGTATCTCCCTTTGTTGATGATCGTAGATAGAAGTACGTGAGATAAAACTATGATTTGCGGTTTAACTAAGAGAGGTTAATCTTCAAACTTTGGCTAACTTCTAGATGAACAACAAGTATCTAAATTTAGCCAAATCGACCAGTGACGTAATCCTCAGTGCGCTTATCCCTAGGCACCGAGAAAATTTCTCGGGTAGTGGCTACTTCAATCATTTGACCGGGACCACCATCTGAAAGGAAAAAGGCGGTGTAATCCGATACCCGTGCCGCTTGTTGCATATTGTGGGTAACGATAATGATGGTCATCGTTTTGGCGAGTTCGGAGATCGTCTCCTCGATACGAAACGTGGAGCCTGGGTCAAGAGCTGAGCAAGGTTCATCCATCAAGAGGACTTGTGGTTGAACCGCCAATGCTCGAGCAATACAGAGGCGCTGTTGCTGACCGCCAGAGAGAGAGCCGCCATGTTCCTTCAATCGGTCTTTGACTTCACTCCAAAGTCCGGCACGTACCAAACATGATTCAAGCAAGTCATCAGTGTTCTTAACTTTGAGCTGTGCAAGCTTCAAACCCGAGAGTACGTTCTCGCCAATAGTCATAGATGGAAATGGATTTGGCTTCTGAAATACCATTCCTACTTTTAAACGAATTTTTGTAACATCAGTGCCCAATGCATAAATATCTTGACCATCGAGCAAGACCTCCCCTGCCATTGCAGCGGTCGGAATAAATTCATGCATGCGATTAAGAATGCGGAGGAAGGTTGATTTTCCGCAGCCTGATGGACCAATCAACGCAGTCACGGTACCAGCGGCAAAATCCAAGGTGATATCAGAGAGGACATGTTTTTTCCCAAACCAAGCATGGATATTGTGAGCTCCTAATCCCGTACCTAGCATTGATGTACCTGGCCTGCGCTGCACGCGATTACCAGCTACAGATGCCAATGATGATGAAGCCACCTGTGTTTTCATGTTTTCCTTTGACTTTTCTTTATCGTCATCCATTTACTTCACCTTCCGCGAACTGAGGTATCGAGCCCCCGCAAAGAGGAGTAATACCCACATCAGCAATACAAATAACCCTGCCCATGCCCGGGTAAGTGATTCTTCGGTACCCCCTACTAAGAATGCTTTCCAGACATAAAATGGCAAAGACCCCATCGAACCTTTGAATGGATTTAAATTAGTTGAGTCCCCACCACCAGTAAGAAGTAGCAATGGTGCAGTTTCACCAACAATGCGCGCAACTCCAAGAATTATCGCTGTAACTAAACCACTCTTAGCTGCTGGCACTACCACCATGACTACCGCGCGCCATTGTGTTGCACCAAGGGCAACTCCGGCTTCACGTAATTCGTTTGGAATGAGATTTAAAACCTCTTCTGAGGTACGGGCAATCGTCGGGATCATCAATATCGATAGCGCAAGGGCACCCATAAAACCTGAATATTGTTTTGTTATCGGGTAAACAATGCTGGAAAGAATAAATAGTCCAGCCACAATTGAGGGCACACCACTCATAGCCTGCACTAAGAATTTGATCGGACGTTGGAATCGTCCTTTAATCTCAGTTAAATAGAGTGCGGTCAGAATCCCAATGGGAAAACTTATGACCAGAGAACAGCCCACAATAATGAGTGTCCCTAGTAGTGAATGAAGTAACCCACCACTTGAAATCGGATCATTGGGTGTTGTCATTGACATGTCATGGGTGAAGAGCCCCCAATGTAAACCTTTCCGTCCGCGCATATAGACAGTACCGACGATACTGATAATTGGAATCATGGTCAGAGTAATACCCAGCGCAGCAAAGCCACTTAACAGCGCATCTTTGCCGGCTGGTAATCCCATTCTTAATGACTTCTGTATAAATGAGAGAATCAAGAAGGCTAGAAAGAAAACTACAAAATAAGCAAGTTTTCCCTTAAGCGCCGTAACCGAAACTAAAGAGAATGAAATTAAGGCGGCTCCGAAAATTGGCCCAAGCGTTGTCAAATTTTGAATCTGACTAGGTTGCCAAGGTTTTTCAGGTTTTGGAGTTGTGACTGTCATCGCCTGTCACCTGCAGATCTCGTAACGACGAAATCAGCGGTTGCATTTACCAAGAGTGTGAGTAAAAAGAGAACAAACCCCGCTGCCATAAGCGCTTGTATCTCCTCTGGTCCGGCTTCGCCAAATTTCAAGAGGATCAAAGATGCAACATTGCCACCGGCCCCAAAGAGCATCTGCCAGTTGACTTGGTAAACGACATTAAGCACTGTGTAAACAGCAACAGTTTCTCCCATTGCACGACCAAGCCCTAGCATCGTCCCGCCTAATACGCCTCCACGACCATAGGGAATAACAACCGACTTGATCATCGTCAATCGAGTTGCACCTAATGCATAGGCAGCTTGAATACGGTCAAGTGGTGTCTGGTCAAAAACTTCACGAGAAATTGAAGTCACGATCGGGATAATCATGATTGCCAGGACGAGTCCAGCAATAAATGGCGAGCGGGTGAAAATTGGTGCAGGGACATCGAAGATCGGAATGAATCCAAGATATTTATGGATCAACTTCGCCCAATATTCGGCACTTGGCATCAGAATAAAGAAACCCCAGAATCCAAAGAGCAGGGATGGGAAAGCTGCCATCAAATCGATAAGGGCAACCGCGATCTTCTTGATCCCATATGAGGCATAAAAAGTGAGATAAAGTGCACCCAACACAGCAATTGGTACTCCAATTACAACCGCAATAACTGCACAGAGAAAAGTTCCAACCAACATTGCACCAAGGCCAAAGGTCGATTCTACGACATTGCCGTTTTCGTCTTGTAACACTTCCCATCGAGATTCGGTAATAAAACTAAACTTTTCAGTCGCTAAAACATGAAAGCCTTTAAGTGCAAGAAAGAGCGCAATCAATCCGAGAATGACCAGCGATGCCGAACCACCGGCTGTAACAATTCCTCGAAATACTTTGTCCGAAAAACGCGGCTTAGTCGTAAGTTCCCGCTTGGCAGGGATCACGGGAGCAGTGGCGGTGGAAGGCACATAGACGATCCTGCTCGTAGGTCAGCAAAAATAGGCAGATCCTTGGTTACGAGAAGGTGAACGAGAGGTGAAATTCCTGCGGCAACTTTCGAAGGGCTGATGATCTAGGGTTGCGCTCATGGCTAACGAGAACCCTCACCTCATCTGGATCGATTGTGAAATGACCGGGCTTAGTCTAGAAAATGATGCCCTGGTTGAGATCGCAGTGCTGGTTACAGACTCCGAGCTCAATCTCCTCGGCGAGGGCGTGGATGTCGTCATCCGTGCTGATACAGACCAACTGGCCATTATGAATGACTTTGTCACGCAGATGCACACCGCATCGGGACTCATCACTGAAATCCCCCATGGCATCTCAGTTTCGGCCGCGGAAGATTTGATACTTACTTATCTACAAAATTCAGGGGTCCAACCAGGCAAGTCTCCGTTGGCCGGAAATTCCGTCAGTATGGATCGCAATTTCATTGCGCGAGACATGCCACGTCTCAACGAATACCTCCATTACCGCACTGTGGATGTCTCATCCATTAAAGAATTAGCCAGGCGTTGGCACCCGCGGGTTTATTTCAATGCACCTGTAAAAACGGGCAACCACCGAGCCCTCGGTGATATCCAGGATTCCATCAATGAATTGAAGTACTACCGTGAAGCCGTTTTCGCGCCCGCCCCTGGGCCAGAGGTCGAACTCTTACGCGAGATTGCGCAACGGCTTACTCCAAATAATGAAGAGATTAATAAAGGATAACGACCTCTGGAAAAAGGCAGGTAGTATTGGCACCTCATGGTGGGCGTAGCTCAGCTGGTAGAGCATTCGGTTGTGGTCCGAAATGTCGCGGGTTCGAGCCCCGTCGTTCACCCCAAGTTTTTAATGATTTGCCAACACTTGGAATCGTGTAAAAGATAAAAAGGAGTCTTACCAGTGGAGATGACCTTCGATGTCGTCGTCGAAATTCCAGCGGGCAGCCGTAATAAATATGAAGTCGATCATAAGACCGGGAAAATCCGCCTTGACCGAATGCTCTTCACCTCAACACGTTATCCATGGGATTACGGCTTTGTAGATAACACCTTGGGCCAAGATGGCGATCCCATTGATGCTCTCGTCATGCTTGATGAGCCAACCTTCCCTGGTTGTGTTGTGAAATGCCGAGTTATTGGAATGTTCCGAATGACCGATGAAGCTGGCGGCGATGACAAACTCCTCTGCGTTCCGGCAGGAGATGTTCGCAAAGAACACCTCAAGGAGATCACCGATGTTCCTGAATTTGATCGCTTAGAAATCAAACACTTTTTTGAAGTCTATAAAGATCTCGAACCAGGCAAGAGCGTGGAAGGTGCCATGTGGGTTGGGCGCGAAGAAGCCCAAGCTGAAATTCGCGCTTCATACGAGCGCTTTAAGAACGCGCACTAAATTATTTAATAATCATTTAACTGGAAGTGCTTGGCTCGGGCACTTACTGAGGATCGATAAAATCACAGTTTTCTCGGGTTTTGTTAGCCACAACCTATATTTAGATTTAACTGCCACTTGTCTTGCAACGTAGGCACAACGATAGCTCTTCAGCGGTGGCAACCATGTCGCCGCATCTCCGTCGCCTTTCTGTGAATTTAACCTTCCTTGAACAGCTAATAAATTTAAAGGATCGTTTGCAAGTAAAGTTCTTTCCGCAATCGTCAATTTAAATGCCCCTGTCTGCCAGGCATTTGAGAGTGCAACGACGTGATCAATTTGCACGGCCATACTCGTTATATTTCCCCGGAGAAAATTGATATCGCTGCCAGAATATGGATCATGCAGCACTCCGCTGAGCACCACACAATTACGAGTCTTAACTTTGAAAACAATCCCCGTTAAATCCCGCTTCAAAATGTCATTTCGGGTATCGCAACCATTGTGATCCGCGTCCGCCCACCTCTGCCCAAATTGCGCTCGCGAATATCCTGTCTTTGGCGCCCGACCTTTAACAGGAATTTGACCTATCACCTGAATCAGGGTTGCCTCGCGCTTTATGACCGCCGCTGTGGTCGGTGACACAACTGTGGAAAAAACAAGGACGATGGCTGGCAGAAGCCATCCCGCCCCGATTCTCAACCACTTACTCTTGGTCACATGAGTTATCGTGCTCCCTATCAGCATGGCTGGCCAATCACCGCCGCGCTGATAGGGTCTGATCCGCACAATCTTCACAAAGTTCGGCGTTGTTAGCTCAGTTGGTAGAGCAGGTGACTCTTAATCACCGGGTCGGGGGTTCGAGTCCCTCACAACGCACTTTTGAAATGTATTACTCCACCAGTTGCTTGACATATCGTGTTCGGCTGATGCTTGACAGATGTTCGGCTGATCCTTGACAACGACTCCGGCTGATCCTTTACTTCAAGACCTCGAATACGAATAGCGTTATTCCAAGTTAAATACAACAACTTGGAATAAGAGAAGCGCTATTCCAAGTTACTAAGCGTGAATCCGAGAAATTTGGAGTAAGACCCGTCCGTAATGGCTCGAGTCCCTCACAACACGCTCCCCTGAATAGGGCTTTATCCGCCAATAATGCCTCGGTTAACCATGAAACTCACAGCGTCGTTCATATTTATTGGGATGAGCTTCTTATCGAGGTTATCTGCTGCCCAAACTCGGAATATCTCGTCAACAAAGCCCTGACCGACGGCTTCGACTTTCTCAAAATCCAGTTGTATTTCGTCAAATTTTCCAAGTCCTTTTAGCAACCTTCGTGCCTCGCTTCGCGATACAAAAGTCATACCAGTTTCGAACAGTTTTACTGTTGGACGGGTGCGTACGAAATGATGGTCAACGGTGAATTCCTTAAACACATCAAGGTATTTTCGCGCGGTATCCACCTGAAGTTGGCAGAATACTCGTGTGCCCTTCTGGTACTTCACTTGGCCGACGCTGAAATCACCGAGAGTATTATTTACCGTCCATTGAATGCCATCCGAGGACAATTCAAATACATCAACGGCTTTCGAGGTAAAGAAAATACCCTCACCAGAATGAGCTTTAGGAGCTGTAGTTTGTTTCCCCTTTGACAATTCCGCCACCGACTCAAAGCGATTTTCGAGCTTGAACTCCTTCATAATCTTGGAATAGACCCCGCAGCCATCGTCGACGATTTCGAAAGACCAAACATCTGGCGTCACCGCAAACTTAATCTTTGCTTCGCTACCTTCTGAGTGATCGATAGCGTTGTTCAACATCTCATTAAAGGCCATTGGGATGATGTCGGCTGCCCCGCACCCTCCATCGAGTTTGAGCATCCGCACTATTTCCAGCCAAACTTCGTGTTCCTGCAAGCCAGGAAGCGAGACAGTCTTCTCCCAGCTCGCCGTGTCGCCTTTGACCGCTATTCGCGCAAGGCGGGAAGGATGTCGATTCTTCGAACGAGCTGCCAGAGCATCTTCGACGGCTTGGATATTAAATACTCGCTGGCCACCTTCTGTTCGCTCACTTGGGATGATCCCGGCATCTGCAAGCCGACGTATCGTGTTTTCATGCAGTCCGACTGCACGCGCAAGTTGGCCTATCCGCACCAGTTCTGACACCGACCTGCCCTCCAAAATTCTAAAACCTCACTATTTTGAACTCTTTAGGGGAAATTTAACATATCTAGTGAGGTATTGTCCCAAAAGTTGTTGGAAATGGTGAGGTATTTGTCGGAAAAGGCCTACATTGGTGAGGTTCGGCATGAGAATCTAACTACTCGAACTTCACAAAGTAGGCTGGGGCACTACCGTAAATTGGTGGAAGTTTTAAGTCACCAAGTTGGGAAGTATATGGACGCACCACGTGCCGGTGAAGCGGCAGCACCCTTAGCAGTCAGGCTTCGCCCTGCCAGTATCCAAGACCTGCTTGGCCAGCAACACCTTCTCCAGCCGGGCTCGCCCCTCGTGCGTTTGATCCAGGGGCAGGAAAAACACATAACCAGCGTGCTCCTGTATGGCCCGCCCGGCAGTGGTAAAACAACTCTGGCCAAGATGATCGCGCATTCTGATTCGCGCGTATTTGTCGAACTCTCGGCGGTGAGCTCCGGGGTTACCCAGGTCCGTGAAGTGCTGGCGCAGGCGCAAAAAAGATTGGCGGAGGAGGCAAAAGAAACCGTCCTTTTTATTGACGAGGTGCACCGCTTCTCCAAAGCACAGCAGGACGCCCTGCTTCCAGGAGTTGAGAACAGGTGGGTGACACTCGTTGCCGCCACCACCGAGAACCCGTCCTTCTCCATA
>CAKKQM010000105.1 GCA_919902125.1 Actinomycetes bacterium
GTGCAACACCTTGACCATAGGTCTCAGTATCGTTTAGAACATAGACGCTCTTTACCCCAATTGATTTAGCAAATTGTGCTGCAGCCGAACCCTCCACATCATCAGTAGTGCAGACCCGTGCATAGTTGCGGGCACCGGTTGGATAGTACTTATCTGGGGTGTTTGGATCCCAGGCCTTTGTCAAGCCAGGGTTGGTATTGGCATTAGAGACCATGGTCAAAGCTCCACCTGGAGCCTGGTTAAGAATAGGAACGATGATCTGTGCGCAACCGGAGTTGTAGGTTCCCATGACGGCAACTTCACTCTTGTTTGCCACGTGCGCCTGAGCGTTGGCGGCGCACTTAGCATCATCCCACGCACCCTTGGTGGCGGTTGAGTCATCATACTTTTTGAACTGAACCTTGAATTTGCCGGCCCTGTACTTGACCTGCTTTAAGTACAGTTCGATTGCTTTGTTCATCGACGCGGTGGAATCGGCCGATGACCCCTGAAGAGGAAGATCGGACGAAATGGTGAGGACCTTCGGTGCAGCATTTGCTGCTGAAGTGCCCGCTATAAGTGTCGTAGTAACCATCGCAATTGATGCGATGATGCCGACAACACGAAAACTCTTTTTCATGTAGTGCCTTCCTGTTACTTGTGTCCCGGGACAGGGAGGCGCGAAGGTTATCCATCTCCTGGACACCATGACAAGCCCTTTACCTCTCAAATCGCAGTTATAACAAAGTTGTAACCTAAATTTATCTTTCCGGGACCGCCGCAGGCGAAATTACCGCCTGAGCCACTTCCTTCATGCTCAAGCGGCGGTCCATGGCGGCCCTTTGAATCCACGAGAAAGCCTGCGGCTCAGAGAGATTGAGAGCCTGCATCAAGATGCCTTTGGCGCGGTCAATCAACTTTCTCGTCTCAAGACGTTCCTGCAGATCTGCGACTTCACCTGCAAGAGAGATCATCTGCCTATGCCGACTCATCGCAATCTCCATTGCTGGCACAAGATCGGTGATGGAGAAAGGCTTAACAACATAAGCCATAACGCCCGCATCACGAGCGCGTTCCACCAATTCCTTCTGGCTAAATGCAGTCAACATCAGAACCGGTGCAATAGAAATAATTTCTTCGGCGGCAGAAATTCCGTCAAGAACTGGCATCTTCACATCGAGAATTGCTAAATCTGGTTTATGTTCGTGAGCAAGAGCAATCGCCTCTTCACCATTTGATGCTTGTGCAACAACGTCGTAACCAGCTTCGGTAAGCATCTCAACAAGATCCATCCGAATGAGTGCTTCATCTTCTGCCACCAAAATTCTTGCAGCGATCGGTGCTGTCATGTGCCTCGAGTCGGATTCGAACCGACACTATGCAGTGTTTGAGACTGCCCTCTCTACCGTTGGAGTACCGAGGCGTGCCGATTAGTCTAGCCAATACCTGCTAGAGCAGGAATTTGAGGTGCCATTCTTGCCTAACGGTATGCGGGAGCAACGCCACCAATGGCATCCCCAATACGGTGTACCCGCATTGCATTGGTTGATCCAGGAATTCCTGGAGGCGAACCTGCAACAATCATGATGATCTCCCCCACCTGCGCACGGCCAGAGGCAATAAGTATCGAATCAACTTGCTTTACCATTTCATCGGTGTTTTTAACGGTTGGTGCAAGCATCGATTCGACTCCCCACGAAAGAGCCATCCGATTATAGGTACCAATTTCTGGAGTGAGAGCCAAGATTGGAATGGGTGAGCGCAATCGCGCCATGCGGCGGGCTGAATCACCGCTTTGAGTAAATGCCACCAAGAACTTTGCGCCAACAGTTGCACCGACCTCTGTAGCAGCTTTAGTAATTGCGCCACCTTTAGTCTTTGGCGAATGCTGCAATGGCCGAATACGGTGCAAACCATCAGCTTCAGTTTTTTCGATAATGCGAGCCATCATCTGCACGGCTTCAATTGGGAAATCGCCGACACTTGTTTCGCCCGAGAGCATCAGCGCATCAGCGCCATCAAGAACCGCATTTGCACAATCTGTCGCTTCGGCTCGGGTAGGACGTGAATTAGTGATCATCGAATCCAGCATTTGAGTAGCGACGATTACCGGTTTGGCGGCTTCGCGCGCGAGTTCCACACAATCTTTTTGCACCAGCGGCACATCTTCAATCGGTAATTCGACACCGAGATCGCCGCGCGCAACCATAATGCCATCGAAGGCATCAACGATGCTCTGTAGATTTGCCACAGCCTGAGGTTTTTCAATCTTCGCAATAACTGGAATACGAATTCCTTCTTCATCCATGATGCGATGCACATCGTTGATGTCATCGGCACTTCGCACAAATGACAGAGCAATGAAATCAGCGCCCGCCCTAAGTCCCCAACGCAGATCTTCCATATCTTTCTCAGAGAGGGCAGGAACGGAGACTGCTACTCCTGGAAGATTGATACCTTTGTTATTGCTGACGGAACCAGGTTCGATAACTTTGGTCCGCACATCATTGCCGACAACCTCGACGACTTCAACGGTTACCTTGCCATCATCAATGAGAATGCGATCGCCAGGTTTGCAATCTCCCGGTAGCCCTTCGTAGGTCGTACCAACGCGCTCTTTTGTTCCTTCGATTTCATCTGTCGTGATCGTAAAAATATCTCCCCGAGCCAACTCATGTGGTCCATTAGCAAAGCGAGCTAAGCGAATCTTGGGACCTTGCAAATCTACCAACACTGCCACCGCGTGACCAGATTCTTTCGCAGCCTCGCGAACGCGATCTAACCTAGCCTGATGTTCTTCATAACTGCCGTGGGAAAGATTGAGGCGCGCCATATTCATTCCGGCGGCAATGAGTTCACGAACTTTCTCGGCAGACTCAACAGATGGGCCCATCGTGCAAACAATCTTCGCTCTACGCATTTATCTACCTTAAACCATCAATGGACGTGCGGTGGGTTCGATGGGTGCAGGCAATTGCGTGTGGCCCGTCAAATATTTGTCAACTGCAGCGGCGGCGCTTCGTCCTTCAGCAATAGCCCAGACGATAAGTGACTGCCCTCGCCCTGCATCGCCACAGACAAAGACCGCATCTGTCGAAGTCTGATAATTCTCATCTCGCTTTATGTTTCCGCGTTCATCAAGTTCTACTTCCAATTGTGCAAGGAGGGAACTCTTTTCTGGACCAGTGAATCCCATTGCAAGAAATACTACATCTGCAGGTATTTCACGTTCCGTCTCTGGCACTGGTTCAAACTTTCCGTTAACTATCCTGGTTTCCACCAATTGCAGCGCACGCACGTTTCCGTCCCCATCGCCCAGGAATTTTTCTGTGTTTACCGCAAAAATGCGATTATCAAGTTCCTCATGTGCACTCGAAACACGATAGATCATGGGGTACATCGGCCACGGTTGAGCGCTGGGACGTTCGCTCGTTGGGCGCGGCATGATTTCAAGTTGCGTCACACTTGCCGCACCTTGGCGAATCGCAGTTCCTAAACAATCTGCACCAGTATCGCCACCACCCAGAATCACCACATCTTTCCCTGCGACATCAATTTCTGGTTCTTCAATTTCTCCCAACGCTTGCTTGTTTCCCCATGGGAGATATTCCATCGCTTGGTAAATGCCATATAAATCGCGACCCGGGATTGGCAGATCGCGCCATTGTGTCGCCCCAACTGCCAAGATCACCACGTCATATCTTGATCGCAATTGATGACCCGTTATTTCCCCACCGACATCAACGCCAGGGCGAAAACGCGTTCCTTCCTCCTCCATTTGGCGAAGTCTGCGATCCAAAATCGATTTCTCCATTTTGAATTCTGGAATGCCATAACGCATCAGACCGCCAATTTTTTCGGCACGTTCGTACACCGCAACGGTGTGACCAGCACGTGTGAGTTGTTGGGCAGCAGCAAGTCCTGCCGGTCCAGATCCAACAACGGCAATGGTCTTTCCAGAGAGTCGATTGGGAGGCAGCGGTACAACTTTCCCCGCGCCGAAAGCTTCTTCAATAGTACGTAGTTCGACTTGTTTGATTGTGACCGCATCGCCATCAATTGCTAGGACGCAGGCAGTTTCGCAAGGAGCCGGACAGAGACGACCCGTGAACTCAGGAAAGTTATTTGTTGCATGTAGGCGAGCAATAGCCTCCGTTGTATCTCCCCGCCAGATGAGATCGTTCCACTCAGGAATCAGATTTCCTAACGGGCACTCTTGATGACAAAAAGGAATACCGCAATCCATGCAACGTCCTGCCTGTTTCTGCAAATCTTCGAAGGGCTGTGGTTCGTATACTTCCTTCCAATCGCGAATACGCACATCAACCGGGCGACGTATTGGCAACTGACGTGGCGTAGTCATAAAGCCTTTAGGGTCAGCCATGAGCAACCTCCATTACATACGTATCTGCTGGCAATCCTTCCCGGGTAGCCTTGGCCATAGCGGCCAACACACGTGCGTAATCGCGTGGCATGACCATTGTGAAACGAAGTAACGCGTCATCCCAATCTTCAAGCAGCACAGCTGCAACCTCTGAACTAGTTTCTGCATAAAAGCGCGAGACAAGAGAGTGCAGGCGCTCTCTTTGATCTTTCGGTACAGCCACGAGATCGACCATATCCGGGTTGACCAATGCCGGATTTAGGTCAAGGACAAAAGCGCGACCGCCAGACATTCCTGCCGCGAAATTTCGGCCCGTACGGCCAAGTACAACCACTGTGCCTCCGGTCATGTATTCGCACCCGTGATCGCCAATACTCTCAACTACTGCAGTGGCACCGGAGTTACGCACGCAGAATCGCTCCCCCACAACGCCACGAATGAATATTTCGCCAGAAGTTGCACCATAACCAATCACGTTTCCAGCGATGACATTCTCCTGGGAAAGAAATTGCGCCCGTTCGTCGGGTCGCATAATCACACGTCCGCCCGAAATTCCCTTTGCCGCATAGTCGTTGGAATCGCCATAAAGACGGAGTGTTAAACCTGGTGGAATAAACGCACCGAGGGATTGTCCGGCAGATCCGTGGAGAGTGATGTCAATCGTGTCTTCTGGCAGACCGGCGCTTCCGTAGTGGCGAGTAATTTCGGCACCCAACATTGTTCCCACGGTGCGATTGACGTTTCTCACTGGCATCTCAATACGAACGCTCTGCCCCCGCAGCAACGCAGGTTGCGCCAACTCAATCAACTGGTTATCAAGTGCTGCATCTAAACCATGATCTTGTGATGTTGTGCAATGCAAAGAACCTTGAACATCTGGTCGAGTCAATAATGGCGCGAGATCTAATCCACTTCTCTTCCAGTGATTCACGGCTGCTTTTGTCTCAAGCATCTCGACGCGACCCACGGCCTCTTCAATGGAACGAAATCCCAACTGCGCTAGATATTCACGCACTTCTTGGGCGATATACTCAAAAAAGGTTTCGATGAACTCTGGTTTGCCAGAGAAACGTTTGCGTAGTTCTGGGTTCTGGGTTGCAACTCCAACTGGACAAGTGTCGAGATGGCAAACGCGCATCATCACGCAACCAGAGACAACCAGTGGCGCAGTGGCGAAACCAAATTCTTCCGCACCCAAAAGTGCGGCGATAACTACATCGCGGCCCGTCTTGAGTTGACCATCCGTCTGAACAACGATGCGATCGCGCAGACCATTGAGCAAAAGAGTCTGCTGTGTCTCGGCTAAACCGAGTTCCCATGGGGCGCCAGCGTGTTTCAAAGACGTCAATGGCGATGCGCCGGTTCCTCCATCATGACCAGAAATCAAGACAACATCGGCGTGCGCCTTGCTGACACCAGCGGCAACCGTGCCGACACCAACTTCTGCCACCAACTTCACATGAATTCGTGCATTCCTATTTGCGTTCTTCAGATCATGGATCAATTGAGCAAGATCTTCGATCGAGTAGATGTCGTGGTGTGGTGGAGGGGAAATTAGGCCGACACCTGGAGTGGAGTAACGAACTTTTGCGATCCAGGGGTAGACCTTGTTGCCAGGGAGTTGACCGCCTTCCCCAGGCTTTGCGCCCTGTGCGATCTTGATCTGGATGTCATCGGCATTCACCAAATATTCACTTGTAACACCAAAGCGGCCACTGGCAACTTGCTTAATTGCCGATCTCTTTGAATCTCCATTTGCCATAACCAGATATCGCTCAGGATCTTCGCCACCTTCACCAGTGTTGGATTTACCACCTAAGCGATTCATAGCAATAGCCATAGTTTCGTGAGCTTCTTGCGAAATCGAACCGTAAGACATCGCGCCAGTAGAGAAGCGTTTCATAATGTTTTCGATCGACTCGACTTCATCAATAGAGATTGATGGGTGAATACCAGTCTTAAATGCAAAGAGACCACGCAAAGTCATTAGCGCCTTGCTCTGTTGGTCAATACGCTGCGTGTAACGCTGGAAGATATCGAATCGCTTATTCCGCGTGGAGTGCTGCAACGTGAAGACGGTTTCTGGATCAAAGAGATGTGGTTCGCCTTCGCGGCGCCATTGGTATTCGCCACCAATAGGCAGGCGCTTAGTGCCTGGAACTTCGCCCCCTGGTGGGTATGCAATGTGATGACGTGCAATAGTCTCTTGGGCAATAACGTCGAGTCCGATACCTCCTAGTCGGGAAGTGGTGCCAACAAAAAACTCATCAACTAATTGCTGAGACAGGCCAATTGCTTCGAAAACTTGCGCGCCGGTATATGACGCAATCGTTGAAATGCCCATTTTTGACATCACCTTCAACACGCCTTTACCCAGAGATTTGATGAGGTTACGAACCGCTTTCTCGGGGGTAATTCCGGTAATGACGCCTTGCAGAACTAAATCTTCGGCGCTCTCCATCGCCAGATATGGATTCACTGCCGCTGCACCATAACCAATTAAGAGAGCAACATGATGCACCTCGCGGACATCTCCAGCTTCAACAATAAGTCCTACCTTTGTCCGGGTTTTCTCACGGATAAGGTGGTGATGAACCGCGGCAGTCAACAGCAACGATGGGATCGGAGCATTGTCGGCATCACCATCGCGATCGGATAGAACGATCAGATAAGCGCCATCAGCAATTGCTTGCGAAACTTCAACTTGAATCTCTGCAAGGCGTTTCTTGAGTGCATCACCCTCTCCTGCGATTGGGAATAAGCCGCGAACGATGTGCGCTTGAAGTCCGGGGTGGTCGCCATCGGCATTGACGTGAATAATTTTGGCAAGTTCATCATTATCGATAACTGGGAAATCCAATTCAATCTGTCGACATGACGCAGGACCTGGATCAAGAAGATTATGTTCAGGGCCGATAGAGCCACTAAGCGATGTTACGAGTTCTTCGCGAATTGCATCCAATGGTGGATTTGTTACCTGTGCAAAAAGTTGCGAGAAATAATCAAAGAGCAATCGTGGCCGATTGGAAAGCGCAGCAATGGGCGAATCGGTTCCCATCGAACCCAATGGTTCGATGCCATTGCGCGCCATTGGCGTCACGAGAATTCGTAGGTCTTCTTCCGTGTATCCAAAGGCGCGTTGACGACGGATAACCGAAGAGTGCGGGTAAACGATGTGCTCGCGCGCGGGCAAGTCGACTAATTTCACCATACCGGCATGGATCCATTCACCATAAGGTGCGGCTTGCGCCAACTGATCCTTGATCTCTTCATCTTCGATAATGCGACCAGCTTCGATGTCGACCAAGAACATTTTGCCTGGCTGCAATCGTCCTTTGCGTACGACTTGATCTGATGGAATATCAAGTACGCCGACTTCACTGGCGAGAAGTACAAGACCATCCTTTGTCACCCAGAATCGAGATGGACGTAGACCATTTCGATCCAGTACCGCTCCCACCTGATGTCCATCGGTAAATGTCACACAGGCAGGGCCGTCCCACGGTTCCATGAGGGAGGAATGAAAAGCATAAAACTCGCGCCAATTTTCTGGCATCGATCTGTGGTTCTCCCATGCTTCGGGAATCATCATCAAGATGGAATGCGGAAGTGAACGACCACCTAGGTATAGCAATTCAAGAACTTCATCAAAGGATGCTGAATCACTCCCTTGGGAATCTACGATCGGAAAGAGGCGTGAGAGGTCGCCAGGAATGAGATCGCTGGCCAGCAACGCTTCGCGAGCTCGCATCCAATTGCGATTTCCTTTGACGGTATTAATTTCGCCATTGTGCGCAATAAACCGATAAGGATGGGCTAAAGGCCACGATGGAAAAGTATTGGTGGAAAAGCGAGAGTGAACTAGAGCAAATGGAGAAACAACACGTTCATCGGCAAGTTCTGGAAAAAATTCTTCCAACTGGCCTGTCGTCAACATTCCTTTATAGACAATTGTTTGTGACGACAGCGACGGGAAGTAAACGTTTAGCGAATGCTCGGCTCTTTTGCGTAAACAGAAAGCCATGCTATCAAGACCGAGTCCACTCTCGCCATTAATGCCAGCAA
>CAKKQM010000106.1 GCA_919902125.1 Actinomycetes bacterium
GATGCACATGACCTAGATCGGAGCGATGCGATTTTTTTGCTATCGAGTTTGAAGGATGCGCAACCCGTCTCATCGCTTAATGGACGCTTGCTTGAGATCGATTCGGATCTGATGGCGCAGATGGCAGATCGTATGGCGCAAGATATTGATCCGTAGGGTGGAATTGGGATACTTAGATTACCAATCTTGATAACAAGGGCTATTAGCTCATCGGTAGAGCGCTCGCTTCACACGCGAGAGGTAGCAGGTTCGATACCTGCATAGCCCACCTTTCGGTAGACTCACGTTTATGTCGCAGATTTTAATTACCGTTGATGGTGGCGCTACTTCCATCGAGGATGACCAGCGCCCTACTCATATCTTTCAAGCGGATAAAGAGATAGTCGTATGTCGCATTAATGGAGTACTTGCCGATCTCTGGACGCAGCTGCATGACGGGGATGTTGTAGAAGGTGTCTCAATTTCCTCACCTGATGGACTTGGCGTCCTTCGTCATTCAACTGCTCATGTCTTAGCCCAAGCCGTTCAGCAACTCTTCTCTGGCACCCGCCTTGGTATCGGACCACCGATTACCGATGGTTTCTATTACGACTTTGATCCTGCCAAACCTTTTACCCCAGAAGATTTAGTTGGTCTTGAAAGTGCCATGAAAAAAATTGTTAAAGATGGTCAACGCTTTCGCCGCCGCGTTGTTACTGAGGCCCAGGCTCGCGCCGAACTGGCGCATGAGCCATACAAATGCGAACTCATCGGATTGAAATCTGACCCGGGTGATGAATCCAGCGTTGAAGTAGGCGGCACTGAACTTACGATCTATGACAACTTGGGTCGCGATGGTCAACCTGTATGGAGTGATCTCTGCCGTGGGCCGCATCTTCCTTCCACAAAAATGATTCCTGCGTTTAAGTTGATGCGCAGCGCTGGGGCGTATTGGCGCGGATCTGAAAAGAATCCTATGTTGCAGCGCATTTACGGCACAGCGTGGGCAACCCAAGAAGATCTCAATACCCATTTGGATTTTCTCATCGAAGCAGAAAAGCGCGATCATCGCCGGCTTGGTGCTGAGTTAGATCTCTTCTCATTTCCGGAAGAGATTGGTTCGGGTCTGGCTGTCTTCCATCCCAAAGGTGGCATTGTCCGTCGCGCTATGGAGGATTACTCACGCCGGCGCCATGAAGAAGAAAATTATGAATTTGTTTATTCGCCTCATATAACCAAAGCAGCGCTCTTTGAAAAATCTGGACACTTGCAGTGGTTCGCCGAAGGCATGTACCCGCCAATAATTATGGATGAAGAATTACATGCAGATGGCACCGTCAAACGGGCTGGTCAGCATTACTACATGAAGCCTATGAACTGCCCGTTTCACAATTTGATCTTCTCCTCTCGTCAACGTTCATACCGTGAGCTTCCTCTGCGCCTTTTTGAATTCGGCACTGTATATCGCTATGAAAAATCAGGTGTTCTGCACGGCATTACGCGTGCTCGAGGATTTACGCAAGATGACGCGCATATTTATTGCACTCCCGAACAGATGTTGGGTGAACTCGATAGTTTGTTGACCTTCGTGCTTAATTTATTGCGCGATTACGGGTTGTCCGACTTCTACCTAGAACTTTCTACCCGTAGCAGTGAAAAATCCCTGGGTGAAGATTCTGATTGGGAAGCAGCAACCGAAGCACTGCGGGCAGCGGGGCAACGTCAAAATCTTGAATTAGTTCTGGATGAAGGCGGCGCAGCTTTTTATGGCCCGAAAATTTCGGTACAGGCAAAAGATGCCATTGGGCGCACGTGGCAGTTATCTACGATTCAAGTAGATTTCCAATTGCCACAGCGATTTGATTTGGAATATGTAGCAACCGATGGCTCTCGTCAGCGTCCCGTCATGATCCACCGCGCGCTCTTTGGTTCGATCGAACGGTTCTTCGGTGTACTTACCGAGCATTACGCAGGGGCCTTCCCACCATGGTTGGCGCCCGTGCAGGCAGTGGCAATCCCGGTTGCCGATGCATTTGTGCCATATCTGCAAGAGGTTGTTGCTCAACTTAAACGTCACGGGATTCGGGCCGAACTTGATGCCTCTGATGATCGGATGCAGAAGAAAGTACGTAACGCTCAATTGCAGAAAATTCCGTACATGATCATTGCTGGTGAAGAGGATCAGAATGCTGGTGCAGTCTCCTTCCGCTACCGCAATGGTGAGCAGCGCAATGGCATTGCGATTGCAGATGCGATTGCAGAGATTGAAACAACCATTCGCGAGCGTCGGCAGGTCTGACTATGACTCAATCAGTTGATGGAGCAGGAATGCCAGATGGATGGCAACGTCTCTGGGCACCGCACCGCTTGGAGTACCTGCGTGGGGAAAATCGTCCGCTAACTGATAACGATATTTCTTGCCCGTTCTGCCGCATCCCAACGCTCAGCGATGAAGAAGGGTTGATCGTCGTGCGCGGTGAAGGCGCCTATGTTGTGATGAATCTTTATCCCTACAACCCAGGCCATCTTCTAGTCTGCGCCTATCGCCATGTAGCAGACCTAACGGATCTCACTGTTGCAGAACGGAATGAAATTGCTGAGTTGACCTCACATGCCATGCAGACGCTCCGTAAAGTTTCACAACCCGGAGGATTCAATCTTGGAATGAATCAAGGAGCGGTTTCCGGAGCAGGTATTGCAGACCATATTCACCAGCATGTTGTACCGCGTTGGGCGGGGGATGCAAATTTCATGCCGATTATCGGCCACACAAAAGTTCTGCCGCAGTTGTTAGCGCAGACCCAGGCCGATCTCGCCGCTGCCTGGTAGTTAATGCATCAATCGGTCGATATAACTTTTTACAATATCGATTCCGATTCGGCGTTCTAACCAGATAGGAATTGCAGGAAAGAGCAACCCGGCAGCAAACCCATCTTCACCCATGAATTCCATCTGTTCTAAATATTCTTTCCGAAACTCGGCAACGAGTTGCTGATGTTCGGGATCGCTCTGGCGGATAGTCGGCGGAAGAGTTGTGTAATCAATGATCTGTAGATCTTGCAACGAGATCAGTGCACACGGGAGACCAGCATCATCATGGAGGACCAAGTAGGGTGTTACCGTCTGGTCGAAGACGCGATTGGCCAACAGGACTGCATCATCGAAATCGGCTTGGGTATCTTCCAGTCCGGTCACTACGATCAATCGTGGAACCATGGAATCATTGAGCGCCTCCCATTGCGCAATCGACTTACTATCAATCCCTTCTGATGGGTTGATTGCGAAAATCGCCAAGTCGCATTCGACTCCAGGGTCTTGGCCAGTTAATCCACCAAATTCATGGGCAACTTCTGCGGGGTAAGCGCCCTGGTGGCCGAAAACATGGATGCGGAGCCCGCTTGAAGCCCTCGCTGCCTGGCTGAAACTAGGTGTTGGCACGAGGTCAGCCTACGATGGGGGGCGATGATTAGTCGGATTATTAAGCCAGCGGTGACGCGCGTCATCACTCCAACCGCCAAAGCGATGTTGCGCATTGGGTTTACTCCAAACGGCGTGACGGTTGTTGGCGCAATTGGGGTGGTCGCTTCAGCCTTTATTTTTTACCCTTCAGGCCGCTTGTTTCTCGGCAGCGTGATTATTTCTTTCTTCGCACTTAGCGATCTCTTTGATGGAACGATGGCGCGGATTTCTGGGCAAGGGTCAGGCAAGTGGGGTAACTTTCTAGATTCCACCTTAGATCGAATTACCGATTCATCAGTGTTGATTGGGCTCATTCTTCTACTTAATAAAAACTCAGATCGCCTTGTACCCGTTGTCCTTCTTGCCCTTATGACGGGAATTCTTGTGCCTTACATCCGCGCTAAAGCCGAATCATTAGGGATCGAATGTAGCGGGGGATTAGCCGAGCGGACTGAGCGCTTGATGCTTGCACTTCTAGCAATTGCTTTACATGGCCTACATCTGCCATTCGCTCTTGCGATTGGAATGTGGATATTGGCAATTCTTGGGGCCATCACGGTTGTGCAGCGGATAATGATCGTAAGAAATGCTACGCAAGAATGATCAATCGCGCGATTGACTCGCTGACTGCTGCTGCCTATTTTGCCGCTTGGCGAATTGTGCGTTGGCTACCTGAAAAATCTGCCTACCGTCTCTTCTCATCCCTTGCTGATGCAATAGGGAGAAGAAATGGCAAGAGCGTTCAGCGGTTACGGTCAAATTTGCAACGCGTCAAACCTTCTTTGAATAAGGCCGAGCTGGATGCTCTGGTCTTACTAGGTCTCCGCTCGTATCTTCGATATTGGTGCGACACTTTTAGATTTCCCGATTGGTCGCGCGAAAAATTAATGGGAACCGTTGATGTCACAAACGAGCATCTCTTGATGGATGCAATCAGAGCCGGGACTGGGGTGATTGTGGCATTACCTCATGCCGGCAATTGGGATCATGCGGGCGCGTATTTCTGCGGCAAAGGGGTAAAAATTGTCACAGTCGCTGAACGGTTGAAACCTGAGGTGCTCTTCCGTAAATTCCTTGCATATCGCGAGGCGATAGGGATGGAAGTGCTCCCGCTAGATGGTCGAGTGATTGCAACTTTGGCCAAGCGTCTGCGTGCGGGTCAACTTGTCGCCCTTGTCGCAGATCGCGACCTTTCACGTACTGGAATAACTGTGAACTTTTTCGGAGGCCTGGCGCGAATGCCGGCTGGACCAGCGGTGCTTGCCCTTAATACAGAGGCCCCATTGATTACTGCTTATGTTTCTTACACGCCTGGTGGGATTCATATTGATTTTCGCGAAACACAGATTCCGATAACCAGATCGCAGAGCGAGCGAGTTCTCTCGCTGGTGCAGCAGTGCGCGGATCATTTTGCGCAAGGGATTGCAGCTCATCCGCAGGATTGGCATATGTTGCAGCGGATCTGGGTTGATGGCGATTTTACGGAGTGCACAGATGCCTAACCACAAGTCGTTACGGATCGGCATTGTCTGCCCTTACGGTTGGGATGCCCCAGGCGGAGTGCAGAATCACATCCGCGATCTTGCCGAATATTTAATCGCACATGGACATACAGTCTCGGTTCTTACACCTGCAGTTGATGAAGAAGCGCTACCTGCTTATGTGGTCTGTGCCGGTAAACCGATTGCAATTCCCTACAATGGAGCCGTTGCGCGAGTACTTTTTGGCCCGATTGCATTTGCGCGGGTCCGTCAATGGATTTCACAAGGAAATTTTGACCTTCTACATCTTCATGAACCGGCAATTCCCTCGTTATCGCTGCTGGCTTGCTGGGCAGCCGAAGGCCCCATGGTCGGAACATTTCATGCCGTTGCGAAGCGACAACGTGCAATCTTTGCCATTGGCCCCATTCTCGAGCCAGTGATTGAAAAACTTTCTGTCCGTATTGCGGTTAGCGAATCTGCGCGACTAACTCTTACTGAACATTTAGAAACTGATGCAATCGTCATCCCCAACGGAATCTATGGCGAGAAATTCCGCAACGGTTTAGCACGGGAAGAATGGAGTGGGAAGACTGTAGGTTTTATAGGTCGTTTCGAAGAGCCACGGAAAGGTTTATCTGTATTGCTTGATGCTTTGCCGATTGTGGCTCGCTCGGTTCCAGATATTCGAGTCTTGGTCGCTGGACCCGGCGAGAGCGAAGATGTGATCAAAGGGGTTGATCCTCAATTACGCAATCGCATCTCTTTCTTGGGGCGGATCAGCGATGAAGAGAAGGCAGATTTTTTAAGTTCGGTTTCACTCTATGTCGCACCTAATACGGGTGGTGAGTCTTTCGGAATTATCTTGGCCGAAGCCATGGCGGCAGGGGCCGCAGTTGTTGCCAGCGACATTCCAGCTTTTGCTGCTTTATTGGGCAATGGAAAGTATGGAGCACTTTTTGAATCAGAGAATGCGACTGATTTGGCTCAGAAGATGATTGAACTCTTGCGTGATGATACGAAGCGATCTGAACTTGCACTCGTTGGCCAAGAGCACGCAAAGATCTTTGATTGGGATAATGTTGCTGAACAGATTTTCTCAGTCTATGAAATGGCGATGGTTGGCAGCGGCCCTGTCCGTCTGGCATCAGAAACTCGTAGTTGGAGCAGGTTGCTCAATCGCGAAGGAGACGATTTATGAAGAGCGGCCTAACTTTGGGAATTTTGCTTTTAACTTTTCTTTGGTACCTCTCCTTCTCTGCCACTCGATTAGATCGATTGCATCATCGGATAGAGACAAGTTGGGCAAATCTCGATGGTTTGTTGCAGCGCCGCGCGGCAGTGGCTCTTGAATTAGCGCATAGCGATTTGGCCGATCCAGCATCCTCGCTTTTACTTGTGGCTACTGCTTACGAGGCGCGCGAAGCAAGTATTGAGGAGCGATCCCAGGCCGAGAGCGGGCTTTCAGGGGCACTTGGGCTTTTACAGAATGACTTGGAATCGCAAGTGAAGCCAGCTGAACAAGTACTCTTGCGCGAACTTTCAGAACTTACCAAAAAGATTCGCGTCGCTATAGCAATCCACGTCGATGCTGTAAATCGCACGCGAATAGTCCGTAAGAAAGCGATTTTCAAGATGTTTCGCCTAGCCGGTCGAGCACCGTTGCCGAGAACCTATGAATTTGAAGATGATGCCCTTTAGAAAATACAGCGCGAGGAGCCTTATATTTATCACAGCAATCTTGGTTCTGGCTGGCTGTGCATCGGTTACAGAACGTTTAGCAACAACCCCTGCAAAGGAAAAAGTTGTGGAACATAACCTCATAAGTGGTCGTGAGGGGAGTAATGGACCAGTTTTGGCGGTAAAAATTGATGACACCGCACAGGCCCATCCGCAAATTGGTATTGATCAAGCCGATGTTGTTTACATCGAACAGGTTGAAGGAGGGCTAACTCGGCTTGCAGCGGTCTTCTCTTCGATTATTCCTATTCGCATCGGGCCAGTCCGTAGCGCGCGTATCAGCGATATCGATTTATTGGCTCAGTACGGGCATGTGGCATTTGCTTATAGCGGCGCACAGCAAAAACTCCTTCCCGTTATAGCTGCTGCAAATCTTGAAAACCTTGGCGCCCAACGCGAATCACCGCTGATTTACACTCGCGACCCAGCGCGGATTGCCCCAGTGGATATGGTGTTACGAGCTGATCTTTTAATGGCGAAATTAATAGAGCAGAACGTTTCAATCACACCAGCGCGATCTCCCGGTTGGTATTTTGGATCTGCACCAATAGGAGGCAAGTCAATTATTTCTGCCACGATGAAGTGGCCGGCAAGTTTCTATAGTGCGACGTGGTCAGCCGGTCAATCGCGTTGGCTTATGTCCCACGCTGGTAACCCTGATTTTGCCGAGAGTGGAAAACAATTGGGTCCGACTACTCTGGTTATACAGATGGTCTCGATTACGCCCTCGGAATACCACGACAAATTTGGAGGAGTAACGCCATTCTCAGCCACCGTTGGGCAAGGCACTGGTTACATCTTGCGTGACGGGAAAGTTTTTAAGGCGCAGTGGCAGCGCCTCGATGCGGCTTCAGGTACGAGATGGACTTTGGCAGATGGCACTTCTGTCGCCTTTGCGCCAGGTCAGATCTGGGTTGCTTTAACTGACTCCGCGCCCGAATTCACGCTTCCTATTGCGTCAGCGGGCCCAACTATTGCGTCAGCAACTCCAACGCCGACAAAGTAGGATTGCTGCATCGAGGTATAAAAAGGAGTTTTCATGTCTGAGACCACCGGAACGGGCAGAGTCAAGCGCGGAATGGCAGAGATGCTCAAAGGCGGCGTCATTATGGATGTCGTTAATGCCGAGCAGGCCAAGATTGCTGAAGATGCTGGCGCAGTAGCTGTAATGGCGCTGGAGCGCGTACCTGCAGATATTCGTGCCCAAGGTGGCGTCGCACGTATGTCTGACCCTGACATGATTGAAAAAATTAAAGCTGCCGTCTCCATCCCGGTTATGGCGAAAGCGCGGATTGGGCATTTTGTGGAAGCACAAATTCTGCAAAGCCTGGGTGTCGACTACATCGATGAGTCTGAAGTATTAACACCTGCGGATTACGAGAACCATATTGATAAGTGGAATTTCACTGTGCCCTTTGTCTGTGGAGCTACCAATTTGGGTGAAGCACTCCGTCGTATAAATGAAGGTGCCGCAATGATTCGTTCCAAGGGTGAGGCCGGAACTGGAGATATTTCGCAGGCTGTCGTGCACATGCGCAAGATCGGTGGAGAAATCCGACGTTTAACTTCCATGCGCGAAGATGAACTTTATGTGGCAGCAAAAGAGATGCAGGCGCCTTTTGAGTTAGTGAAGGAAGTAGCACAGGCCGGGAAACTTCCAGTAGTTATGTTCTCTGCCGGCGGTATCGCAACACCGTCGGATGCGGCTTTGATGATGCATCTGGGCGCAGATGGTGTCTTTATCGGCTCGGGTATCTTCAAATCTGGCGATCCTGCCAGACGCGCGGCGGCATGCGTTAAAGCCACAACCTTCTTTGATGACCCAAAGGTGATTGCCGATGCTTCTCGCGGTTTAGGTGATGCAATGGTCGGGATCAGCGTTGCTGATATTCCTGCGCCACATCGCCTTGCTGAGCGCGGTTGGTAATTAAACTTTTACAATGAAAGTTGGCGTACTCGCACTGCAAGGTGATATTCGTGAGCATTTTCAAGCACTCCAAGAGTGTGGCGTCAATCCCATTGCAGTTCGGCGACCCGCTGAGATTGAAGAGATTGATGCGCTGGTAATTCCAGGTGGTGAGTCCACCACGATCGCTCATTTGGCTGCGACTTTTGGAGTTTTTGATCTCATTCAAGACCGCATCCGTGCAGGACTGCCGGTATATGGATCGTGCGCGGGAATGATCCTTTTGGCTGATCGAGTTCTTGATGCAATCGCTGGGCAACGAACTTTTGGCGGGTTGGATATAACAGTGCGACGCAACGCTTTTGGTCGTCAAGTGGATTCTTTCGAAAGTGATATTACGATCGCGCAGTTGGGTACGCCAGCGATGCGAGCAGTTTTTATCCGAGCTCCGTGGGTTGAAGATGTGGGTCCGGGGGTCGAAGTCCTCGCTAGCGTTAAAGCACCCGATGGGCGCAACCACGCTGTTGCCGTGCGTCAAGGCGCTTGCTTGGCAACCTCTTTCAATCCTGAATTAACGGGCGATAATCGAATTCACCGCTTCTTTATCGCCGAAGTGTGTAAGTTGGCCAAGCCGATCAAGTAAAGTTCGCATTAAGAAGATCCAAAAACATTTTCGTACAAGTGATTTCGATGGGGTGTATATGTCCGGCCATTCCAAATGGGCAACGACCAAGCATAAAAAGGCGATCATTGATTCTCGCCGTGCTAAGTCCTTCGCAAAATATATCAAGGCCATTGAAGTGGCCGCCCGTACCGGAGGCGCGGATTTAGTAGGAAACCCCACATTGTTCGACGCGGTCACTAAGGCAAAGAAGAATTCAATGCCAGCAGACAACATTGAGCGCGCAATTAAACGCGGTGCTGGTCTGGAATCTGGCGGAGCTGATTGGCAGACAATTATGTACGAGGGTTACGGTCCAGGTGGAGTTGCTATTTTGATTGAGTGTTTAACTGATAGTCGAAATCGCGCTGCATCTGAAGTCCGGGTTGCTGTAACGCGTAATGGTGGCAGCATGGGTGATCCAGGATCTGTCTCTTATCTCTTCAGTCGTAAAGGCGTAGTTATCGCCAGTAAGTCAGGTGGAGTAACGGAGGAAAAGATTCTGGAAGCCGTTCTGGAAGCTGGCGCCGAAGAAGTCAATGATCTGGGCGAATCATTCGAAATTGTTAGCGAACCGAGTGATCTCGTTGCTGTTCGCACCGCGCTACAGAATGCTGGAATTGATTACGAATCAGCGGAGTCGTCATTCTTGCCTTCGATGTCGATTCCTTTGGATGCCGAAGCGGCCAGGAAAGTTTTTCAATTAATTGATGCTATCGAAGAGCTTGATGATGTGCAGAATGTATACGGTAACTTCGATATCTCCGATGAAGTTATGGCGAGCCTAGGCTGATTCATTCCTAGTGCAACCTAGGCTAAGCCCGTGAGCAAAGTAGGTGGGTTCTGATGCGAGTTCTTGGCGTTGATCCTGGCCTAACTTGTTGCGGTGTTGGAGTAATTGAAGGTGAGGTAGGTGCACCGATCTCATTGGTTGGTGTTGGTGTGATTCTTACTTCCTCGGATCTACCGCTGGAGCGACGTCTGCTGCAACTTGAGAAAGAGTTATTGGAATGGGTGAACCTGTATCGCCCTGATCTCATCGCGGTGGAGAGAGTTTTTTCGCAACTTAACGTTCGCACCGTCATGGGTACCGGCCAGGCAGCGGGTATTGCGCTATTGGTTGCGGCAAAATCTGGAATTCCAGTCGTCATGCATACACCCAGCGAAGTTAAAGCAGCGGTCACTGGTACGGGTCGTGCGAATAAAGCGCAGGTGGCCGAGATGGTCCGTCGGATACTGCGCCTTGAGGTGATCCCCAAACCTGTCGACAGCACCGATGCGCTAGCTCTTGCGATCTGCCATCTCTGGCGTGGGCGCGGTAATGCACGTATCGAAGCGGCACTTGTGCAAGAGAAGGCGCGCTTAAAAGGATTGCGGACCTTATGATCTCTTCACTTTATGGTCCAATCCGCAACCTTCGGATAGACCACGCGATCATTGATGTTGGCGGCGTGGGATTGTCGGTGACGATCACTCCGGCAACAAGCGCGCGTCTGAGTGTTGGTAATGATGCTCAACTTTTCACCGCTCTCGTTGTTCGCGAGGATTCTTTAACGCTCTTTGGTTTTCTCGACGAAACATCTCGTTCGCTCTTTGAACTCGTGCAGACAGTTTCGGGAATTGGTCCTAGGGTGGCGATGTCAATCTTGGGTGTGTTGTCACCGGATGATCTTGCCTCAGCCGTTGCGCAGGAAAATATTGCCGCAATTGAGCGAGTACCGGGGATTGGCCGCAAAGGTGCGCAACGTTTGATTCTCGAACTCAAAGGCAAACTCAACGAGATCTCGGTGGCACATTTAAGCAGAACGCATCAGCCGGCTTGGCGCGAGCAGTTATCTAGTGCTCTGATGGGGCTGGGATTTAGCGCGCGAGAGGCCGATGGCGCTATCGGCAATTTAGTTACGCAGTTGCGGGCCGATGATGAAGATCCGGCCAAGATCGAACTAGGCGAACTCTTGAAACGTGCTCTTGCCAGCGGCGCGCGAGGTCGTAACGCATTATGAGTGAATTTCAGGACGAGCGTTTAGTGGCGCCAGCTATCCGCCAAGGAGAATCAGCAGCGGAGAATGCGCTTCGCCCGCATACCCTTTCAGAGTTCATAGGGCAGAGGAGAGTTTGCGAACAGATTGATGTATTGCTTACGGCTGCGCGTCATCGCAATTCTTCTGCTGACCACATATTGCTCTCGGGCCCCCCTGGTTTAGGCAAGACAACCTTGGCATTGATTCTGGCTAGCGAGATGGAAACTCCCATACGGATAACGAGTGGTCCGGCGATTACCCATGCGGGGGATTTGGCGGCAATTCTTTCATCGCTCATGGAGGGCGAGATCCTCTTCCTCGATGAGATCCATCGTTTGCCTCGTCCGGCTGAAGAATTGCTCTATCTAGCGATGGAAGATTTCCGGGTGGATGTTGTTGTTGGTAAAGGCCCTGGCGCAACTGCAATTCCGCTGCAACTTCCGCATTTC
>CAKKQM010000107.1 GCA_919902125.1 Actinomycetes bacterium
AGACGAGCACCGTTGAGTTTGTTCGCTAACGTTGTATAGACAATGTCGTTAACCAGAGTAGATTTACCTGAACCACTGACGCCCGTGACTGCAACGAAAGCGCCTAAGGGAATGGCTACCTCAATATCTTTGAGATTGTTTTCTCGAGCTCCCTTAACGACCAACCTACGCTTAGGATCTATCGAACGGCGCACCTGCGGGATTGCAATTGATTTACGCCCCGCCAGGTATGCACCAGTAATCGATTCTTTTGAATCAATGAGAGATTGATAGTCACCAGAAACAACAACTTCACCGCCATGCTCTCCCGCTCCTGGCCCGATATCCACGATCCAGTCGGCAGCGCGAATTGTCTCCTCATCATGCTCGACAACAATCAAGGTGTTACCCAGATCGCGCAAACGAATCAAGGTGTCGATGAGGCGCCGGTTATCGCGCTGGTGCAGACCAATACTCGGCTCGTCGAGGACATAAAGAACGCCAACTAAGCCCGAACCAATCTGCGTTGCTAAGCGAATACGTTGAGCCTCTCCGCCTGAGAGAGTTGCAGCTGGGCGATCTAAAGAGAGGTAGTCCAAGCCAACATTTAAAAGGAAGCCTAAACGAGCGTGCACCTCTTTCAGAACACGTTCGGCAATTTGGCTTTCCCGCGCGTTTAATTCAATGCTCTTTAAGAAATCAGCGCATTCAGCAATCGAGAGTTCGCAGATCTGCGAAATATTCTTGCCGCCAACCGTTACCGCCAAAACCTCAGGCTTAAGACGCGCACCGCCACAGACCGGACATGGAATCTGACGCATATATCCTTCAAATTTTTCGCGACTGTAATCGCTATCCGTTTCGCCATGGCGACGATGAATAAAGGGAATTACTCCCTCAAACCCGGTTGAATAATTCCGCGTGCGGCCATAGCGGTTGCGGTACTTCACATGCACTTCATAATCAAAACCGTGCAGAATCGCATCCTTGGCTTTGACCGACAGTTTTTTCCATGGGTTATCCAGCGAGAAAGTTACTTCCCCTGACAAGGCTTCCAAAAGTCGGAGAAAATACTCCGAAGTCTGTCCGCTAGACCAGGGAGCAATAGCGCCTTCATTAATCGATATAGAGTCATCCGGGATGATGAGTTCCTCATCTACCTCCAATTTAGTACCGATCCCCGAACATTCAGGACAAGCGCCAAAGGGTGAGTTAAAGGAAAAGGATCGCGGCTCAAGTTCTTCAAATGAGAGTTCGCAGTCATGACAGGCCAAATGCTCGCTATATGTACGTTCTTCAGATTTAGAATCAACAAAATCAAGAAGAACAATCCCCTGCGTCAGTCGCAGAGCTGTTTCAATCGAATCAGTTAAGCGATTCTTAGAATCCGCCTTTGCGCTTAATCGATCTACAACTACTTCGATTGTATGTTTTTCTTGCTTCTTAAGTTTTGGTGGCTCTGCCAATTGGATTACTTCACCATCAACCCGCGCCCGTGAATAGCCTTGGCTGAGTAACTCTTGAAAGAGATCAACAAACTCGCCTTTGCGTGCACGGACAACGGGTGCAAGAATTTGAAACTTAGTTGCCGATGGCATCATCAAGATTTGATCCACAATCTGCTGTGGACTCTGCCGTGTAACAGGTTTGCCGCACCCAGGACAGTGAGGGCGACCTGCACGGGCAAAGAGAAGACGTAAATAATCGTAAACTTCAGTGATCGTTCCCACTGTTGAACGCGGATTGCGGTTGGTGGATTTTTGATCGATCGAGACAGCCGGTGAGAGGCCTTCAATAAAATCAACATCAGGTTTATCCATCTGACCTAAAAACTGACGTGCGTATGCCGAGAGTGATTCCACGTAACGACGCTGACCTTCGGCAAAAATGGTGTCAAAGGCCAAACTCGATTTTCCCGAGCCAGATAGACCAGTAAAAACAATAAGTGAATTGCGGGGAAGTTCTATCGAAACATTTTTAAGATTATGTTCGCGGGCGCCTCTAACTATGAGTTGATCAATCATACTTTTATACGCCCGCCGTTTCCATTCCTCGTAGTTCTCGTTTCAAATCCTTGATCTCATCCCGCAGGCGCGCAGCAAGTTCAAACTGAAGATCACCTGCAGCGCTGCGCATCTGGTCGGTGAGCGACTCTATCAACGCCAAAAGTTCCTGTCTTGGTAAAGATGCAGGAGAATTAGTGTGTAGTCCAATTGCAGGCGTTTTGGAACGCTGCGACCTGCGCCCTGAAGAGGCTAATAACTCTTCGGTATCTTCACTCTCTCGGTTGATGAGATCGGTAATGTCGGCAATCTTCTTCCGCAGAGGTTGTGGATCTACGCCGCGCTCTAGGTTATAGGCCACTTGCTTGGCACGTCGCCTATTTGTTTCATCAATTGCCTTAGCCATCGACTTAGTGATGTTGTCGGCATACATGTGCACTTCACCAGATACATTTCGCGCAGCACGACCGATGGTCTGAATAAGGGCGGTACTTGATCGCAAGAAACCCTCCTTATCAGCATCGAGAATTGCCACTAAGGAAACTTCTGGAAGATCTAATCCTTCGCGAAGAAGGTTGATGCCTATGAGAACGTCGTACTCACCAGATCGCAATTCACGCAGAAGTTCGACTCGTCGCAACGTATCTACTTCAGAATGCAGATATCGAACGCGCACTCCACGCTCTTGCAGATAGTCCGTAAGATCATCCGACATCTTCTTAGTCAGAGTCGTGACCAAAACACGCTCGTTCTTCTGCGCACGGATATTAATTTCTAGGAGTAGGTCATCGATCTGACCCTTGATCGGCTTAACGACGATCTTCGGATCCACCAAGCCGGTTGGACGGATCACCTGCTCCACGACATCTGAGTGCACTTTTCCTAATTCATATGGCCCTGGTGTTGCCGATAAATAGACCTTCTGCCCGACACGTTCAAGAAATTCATCCCATCGCAAAGGTCGGTTATCTAAGGCGCTAGGAAGTCGGAAACCATGGTCAACAAGAGTCCGTTTACGCGAAGCATCGCCTTCGAACATCGCACCAATCTGCGGCACCGTGACATGGGATTCATCAATGACCAATAGGAAATCCTCAGGAAAATAATCAAGCAAGCAGTTGGGACCCGAACCTGGAGCTCGACCATCAATATGCCGCGAATAGTTCTCAATTCCAGAACAGAACCCGAGTTGCTGCATCATTTCGATATCAAAAGTGGTGCGCATCCGCAGACGCTGTGCTTCCAGTAACTTGCCCTGTCGTTCAAAAACTTCGAGTTGGGCTGCCAATTCGAGTTCAATCGCGCTAATGGCACGTTTCATTGTTTCTGGGCCAGCTGCGTAGTGAGTTGCTGGGAAAACATACATCTCTTGCTCGTCACGAACGATTTCCCCAGTCAAGGGATGCAGTGTTGTAATTCGCTCAATCTCATCGCCAAACATTTCAATACGAAGAGCCAACTCTTCATACATAGGAATAATTTCAATGGTGTCGCCTCGGACCCGAAAAGTTCCGCGTTCAAAGGCCATGTCATTGCGCTTGTACTGAATATCCACAAACTTGCGCAACAAGACGTTGCGTTCAATCTCATCCCCCACTTTGAGCCTGACCATTCGGTCGACATATTCTTGTGGAGTACCCAAACCATAGATACACGATACGGTCGCAACCACGATCACATCGCGCCTTGTTAAGAGTGAATTTGTGGCCGAATGACGTAACCGTTCAACTTCATCATTGACGCTCGAATCTTTTTCAATGAAGGTATCTGTCTGAGGAACATATGCTTCTGGCTGGTAATAGTCATAATAGGAAACGAAATATTCAACTGCGTTGTTGGGCATAAGCTCTCTAAACTCATTTACCAACTGAGCAGCCAGAGTCTTATTGGGTGCAATGACCAGAGTGGGCCGTTGCAATTTTTCTATAAGCCACGCGGTAGTTGCAGACTTACCTGTGCCAGTAGCGCCTAATAGGACTATGTCTTGGTCACCGCGCTCGATTCGACGGACGATTTCAGCAATCGCTTCTGGTTGATCCCCTGCTGGAACATAATCACTGATAACTTGAAAGGGCTCGACGCTCCGTTGCAGATCAGTTATTGGACGCACAAACCCCACTGTAGTCGGGGTTAGCCTTTTTCGCGTTGCAAAAGAGGAAAGACCGATTTCCAGAGGTGCTCAACTTCGTGTAATAGTTCATCCGTTGAGCCATTATTGACAATCACATAATCAGCGCTAGATACACGTTGGTCGGAGGTGGCTTGTGCGCAGATTCGTGCCTCTATCTCTGGCTCGCGCATTCCACGATCCTTCAATCGCTGCCTGCGAACTTCAAGATCGGATTCAACTGTGACGACGTAATCGAAACGCGATGCAGCGTCAGTCTCAACCAAAAGTGGAATCTCATAGATAAGAACGCCATTGCCTTGAGTGCGAGAGAGGGCTAATTCAAAAGCGGCACGCACTAGTGGATGGATAATTGCTTCCAACTTCCGACGTGCGAAGGCATCATTAAATACCAACTCACCTAGCAAGCGACGATCAATATCGCCGTCGCGTAAAATCTCATCTCCAAAAGTGGCAACAACTTCATCAAAGCCTGCGCTACCGCGCTCAATAGCAACCCGCGCTAATTGATCAGCATCGATCACTTGGGCTCCTAATTCTGCAAAGTGCTGCGCTGCAAGGGATTTGCCAGAGCCGATTCCTCCAGTGAGAGCAACGATTAACACAGAACGACCCTAGCCTTTCCTATGCAGGAATGAAGAAACCGGCCCCTAAGATTTCTCTCAAAGGCCGGTCCTTAGGAATAAGTTACTCGGCGCTTTCAGGTACCACTTCTTCTGGAAGTGTTGCCGCGGCAGCATCTGCTGCTTGGGCAACTTCCTTCTGCTTCTTATGGGCAATAAAACGAGTTTGAGCTTCAGCGTATTGACGCTCCCACTCTTCGCGTTGGGTTTCGTACCCTGGTTTCCACTCCTGTGATTCAGCGTCAAAACCTTCCGGGTAAATGAAGTTGCCTTCTGCATCGTAACGGGCAGCCATGCCGTATTGCGTTGGATCGAATGCTTCGATTTCTACTTCATGGCCTTCATTTGCTTGCTTCAATGAGAGTGAGATGCGACGGCGCTCAAGATCAATGTCAATGATCTTGACGAAGAGTTCGTCATCCACTTGAACAACTTGTTCAGGAATCTCAACGTGGCGCTCGGCCAATTCAGAGATATGAACCAGACCTTCGATTCCTTCATGCACACGGATAAATGCGCCGAAAGGAACCAACTTAGTAACTTGGCCAGGAACAACTTGATTGATGGTGTGGGTACGAGCAAAGGCCTGCCATGGATCTTCCTGGGTTGCCTTCAAGGAGAGTGATACACGTTCGCGCTCGAAATCAACTTCGAGAACTTCAACAGTTACTTCATCGCCAACTTCAACGACCTCACTTGGGTGGTCGATATGCTTCCAGGAAAGTTCAGAAACGTGAACTAGGCCATCTACACCGCCGAGATCAACGAAAGCTCCAAAGTTAACGATCGATGAAACAACGCCAGTGCGAACTTGGCCCTTCTGCAACTGGTTGAGGAATGTGGTGCGTGACTCGGATTGAGTCTGTTCAAGGTATGCGCGACGTGAAAGAACAACGTTGTTACGGTTCTTATCCAATTCAATGATGCGAGCTTCAACCTGCTTGCCAATGTACGGCGTGAGATCGCGGACTCGGCGCATTTCGACAAGAGATGCTGGCAAGAAACCGCGCAGACCAATGTCAACAATGAGGCCGCCTTTAACAACTTCAATGACAGTGCCAACGACAACTTCGTCGCGTTCTTTCTTGCCTTCAATTTCACCCCAGGCGCGCTCGTACTGGGCACGCTTCTTGGACAATATGAGGCGACCTTCTTTATCTTCCTTCTGAAGAACGAGCGCTTCTATCTTTTCGCCAACTTTGACGATTTCATTTGGATCAACGTCGTGACGGATAGAGAGTTCGCGGGAAGGAATGACGCCTTCAGTCTTGTAGCCAATATCAAGAAGTACTTCTTCGCGATCTACTTGTACGACGATGCCTTCAACAAGGTCTCCATCATTAAAGTTTCGGATGGTACCTTCAATTGCGGCGAGAAAATCTTCTGCTGATCCAATGTCATTAATTGCAATTACTGGTGAAGGACTCAAGTTGCTCCGTAGGGATAGAAAGTAGTAGGGATAGGGCGGCTAAGAGTACGGTTTGGGCATGATTGGGGTCAATTTTGCTACCTCTCAAGCCTAAATCCCCCCACCCTGGAGCAGTTCTTCTGGTCTGCTCAGCGCTGATGCGCATTGGCGGAGGCTCTCTCGACAGTCCGACATCTGCCAGGGGATGGCTCTGGACGGTTGAAGGATCCCTCATGGCTTTCGGGTCTGCCGTTGGAGGCTGGATTGCCACCCGAGAAGAGGATCTGCAGGCAACGGGAAACAACGCTTCGCCTGCGCAATAACTCAATAACTAATGAGCAGCTTCGTTCCAGCTTTTTCCAATTCCTATACTCACCACTAACGGAGCTTTGAGCGGATATGCCGCACCCATCTCTTTACGTACCAGTTCCGTAAGAACTTCCTCCTCACCATGGCTAACTTCAAAAATTAACTCATCGTGTACTTGCAGCAAGAGACGTGATCGCAACTTGGCTGCATTGATTGCCCGTTCAACGTTAAGCATTGCCTGCTTGATTATGTCTGCAGCAGATCCCTGTATCGGTGCGTTGAGAGCCATCCGTTCGGCGACCTCACGTCTTTGCCGATTCTCATTCGTAAGATCTGGAAGGTAGCGACGACGGCCCAAGATTGTTTCGGTGTATCCGACTTTTCGAGCTTCATCGACGAGCGTCTTTAGGTAGTCGCGAATACCGCCAAAGCGCTCGAAATACTTATCCATCAACCCTTGGGCTTCGGGTGGTGATATACCGAGTTGTGCCGAGAGACCAAAAGAGGAAAGTCCATAGGCAAGACCATAAGACATTGCCTTGATCTGGCGACGCATTTCAGGAGTAGTTTCCGAAGGCGCGGTGCCAAAAACTTCACTTGCAACACTCGAGTGCAAATCCTCTCCGGATTCAAAGGCCGCGAGCAGATGCTCGTCATTTGAGAGATGAGCCATGATCCGCATTTCAATTTGGCTGTAATCAGCGGTCAGCAAAGTTTCATAACCATCCGCGGCAATAAAACAGTCACGGATTTTGCGACCTTCTTCGGTACGAACCGGAATATTCTGAAGATTTGGTCCCGTCGAGGAGAGTCGTCCGGTAGCGGCGACGGTCTGTTGGAAATGCGTGTGGATTCTGCCATCCGCCAATATCTCAGCGAGGAGCCCCTCAACAGTCGTTCGCAACTTATTTGTTTCTCTGATTCGAAGTAGTTGTGCCAGCACGGGATGGTTAGTGGTTTGAGAAAGCCATTCAAGAGATTCGGCATCGGTTGTATACCCGGTCTTAATCTTCTTAGTCTTTGGTAACTTCAGTTCATCAAAGAGGACCACTTGAAGTTGCTTGGGTGATGCAATATTGAATTCATGACCAACAACTTTAAAGGCCGCGGCAGTCTCTCGCTCGACCTCTCCAGCAAAGAAGAGTTGGAGTGATTCAAGTTTTTTACGATCGACGGCTATGCCGATTCTTTCCATTTTGGCGAGGAGCTTGGCGATGGGTAATTCGAGGTCTGTAAATAGTCCCAGGACACCGCGCTGGGACATCTCTGTTGTCAGTGATCTCTTCAACCCAAAGAGAGAGCGCGCTCCCTTGAGAAAACCCTCTTCTGACGTCGTTTCGTCCAGAGAGTCTCCATCGCCCCAACGTTGCACCAGATCCGGGAGTTCTTGCGCCCGACTTCCAGGATTCACCAGATAGGCAGCAAGGGATGTGTCGAATTCAATTCCCTCAATCGGAACGATTCGGGCAAAAGACTTAGCATCATGGAGAATCTTGGGGATCTGTGGATTTGAAATCCAATTTCCCAACTTCGAAGAATGTACTAGAAAAGACTCGGTGGGTGAAAAAGCTACTGCATACCGATGCAACTTCTCATCCTTGATTTCAAAAGCAATTGCCAGCGATCCACTATGGCCGTCAATCTTTTTACTAGCTTCATCAGGAGAGATGACGTCGAGATGCTCATCAAAACCAAGCATCATGAGAGGCTCGCTCGTTTCCTTCACTGGGGCCTCACGCTTTGGAAGCAGGCTCTTCATGCGCTCCTTCAGGGTGCGGAATTCAAGTTCATCAAAGAGGGCAGATAGTTTGCTTTCATCTAACCCTTTCCACGTCAGATCTTCGATTTCAACTCCAAGGGGGACGTCGTGGACTAGCTGCGTTAGCTCTCTATTTCGCAGAGCTACATCAATATTGCTCCGCAGCGAATCGCCTACCTTGCCGGTGATTTTCTCAACGTTGGCAATCAGATTGGAAAGGGTTCCGTATTCGACGACCCACTTGGCAGCGGTCTTCTCACCAACTCCGGGAATTGAAGGAAGATTATCGCTCGGATCGCCACGGAGGGCGGCAAATTCAGGATAACTCTTTGGCTCCATTCCGTACTTCTCAAAGACTGCTGCGGGAGTCATTCGGACAAGATCGCTGACGCCCTTCTTTGGATAGAGAACGGTGATCTTCTCTGTAACTAGTTGAAAGGTATCTCTGTCCCCCGAACAAAGAAGGACGTCCATCCCCTCTCGCTCAGCGTGGGTGGCCAACGTGGCGAGAATGTCATCGGCTTCAAACCCTTCCCGCTCAAACTGTGAAAGGCCAAATGCGCTTACCAATTCATGTAAGTAAGACATCTGCGAACGAAATTCATCTGGGGTGGCGGCGCGATTGGCTTTGTACTCTGGAAAGATCTGCGCCCTAAAGGTTTTCCTCGAAACATCAAATGCAACTGCGATATGTGTCGGCTTTTCCTCCTTTAAAAGGGAGATCAGCATCGTGGCAAATCCATATATGGCATTGGTGTGCTGGCCTGTCGCAGTCGTGAAATTTTCCGCAGGGAGGGCATAAAAAGCTCGATACGCCATGGAATGCCCATCGATCAGGAGTAAACGTGGGCTCATACCTGACATTCTATGGGTGCGAGATAGACTGCGTACTCATGAGCGATCAATCGATGTCGGAATTCATGAACCAATTGAGCGAACGTGGTAGCGGTGCCCTTGGCAAGAAGATGGGTATTGAAATTATCGAAGCCTCCCCGCAACGCCTCGTGGCAACGATGCCAGTGGAGGGAAATACCCAACCGCTTGGGTTACTCCATGGCGGAGCTAGCGTCGTCCTTGCAGAAAGTCTTGGCTCTATCGGCACCCAATTGCATGCCGGTCCAGATCGCAGAATCGTCGGTGTTGATATAAACGCGACCCATCACAAATCTGCAACAAAAGGAATTGTGACAGCCGTTGCAACTGCGATTTCACTTGGTAAAACTGTATGTACATACGAAATCATCATTACAAATGATGAGAACCAACGCACCTGCACGGCGCGAATCACTTGCTTAATCTTGGCGCAACGTTAGTTGAGGGTAACAAGCACAACTTACTAGCCCCCTAGGTACGCCTTGGTAACCGCCTCGTCTTTGGCAAGTTCTGATGCGTTGCCGCTCATCTTGATCAACCCAGATTCAAGGACATAAGCCCGATCTGCTACATCCAAGGCCGCAGCGGCATTCTGTTCAATCAAGAGAATTGTGATTCCTTGTTCACGAATCTTCACAATTGTTTCAAAGATCATATCGACGAGAACTGGTGCAAGGCCCATTGACGGTTCATCTAGAAGCAGCAACTTCGGTGCGCCCATCATCGCCCGCGCAACGGCGAGCATCTGCTGTTCGCCCCCGGACATCGTGCCACCCTTTTGTTCATAACGCTGACGAAGTCGAGGAAAGAGTTCGAGCACTCTCTCACGATCGGCTTCAATGCCAGCCTTGTCTGTGCGCAAGAAAGCACCCAAGTCCAAATTCTCACGAACCGACATGTCGGGAAAAATTCTGCGACCTTCTGGTGACTGGCAAAGTCCCTTAGCGACAATCTCGTGCCCTTCTTTACCTTCAATGTGTTCTCCGGCAAAAGTAATCGTTCCAGATTTGGGCTTGAGCAGACCAGAGATTGTGCGAAGTACGGTTGATTTACCAGCTCCATTAGAACCAATCAAGGTGACGATCTCTCCCTCGTTGACAGTTAAAGAGACACCTTTAACGGCAAGAATGGAGCCATAAGCAACGTGTAAATCCTTGATTTCTAGAAGAAGACTCATGCCTTCTCTCCTTTGGCTTTTCCGAGGTAAGCCTCGATGACTCGCTGATTGGATTTAATTTCCGCCGGTGATCCTTCGGCGATTTTTTCACCTTGATCGAGCACGGTGACGCGTTCGGAGACCGACATAACCACGCTCATGTCGTGCTCAATAAGAAGTATCGAAACTTTCTGCTCATCACGTACTCGGTAAACAAAATCAATAAAGGTTGACGACTCTTGTGGATTCATACCGGCGGTTGGTTCATCCAGCAGCAGAACCTTAGGCTTCAACGCAAGCGCACGAGCGACTTCCAATCGGCGTTGGTCACCGTAAGAAAGATTTCGCGCGTACTCCCCAGCCCACTTGCCAATACCCACGAAGTTCAAGAGCGCACGGGCTTGCTCATGTGCCTCTTTCTCTTCGCGACGCTGGCCTAGTGTGCCGAAAATTGTGGCCAAGATTCCAGCCTTCAAATGGGAATGCATGGCAACCATGACATTCTCTTCTGCAGTCATCAGACCAAAGAGGCGGATGTTCTGGAAGGTGCGAGCAAGGCCACGCTCAGCAATCTTATGCGGGGGTCGCGCCGTTATATCTTCCCCGTCAAATATCACATTGCCACTCGTTGGTTTATAAAGTCCGGTGAGCACATTGAAAAATGTTGTTTTACCAGCTCCATTAGGACCGATCAGACTCACAATCTTTCCAGTTGGAATATCGAAAGAGACAGAGTTGACTGCCGTAAGACCACCAAACTGAACGGTGATTTCCTTGGCTAGGAGTGCGCTACTCATTAGTGACCACCTGCAATATTTGATGTGGTGTCATCGGCCTCGTGCAAGATCGCCTTAAGACGTGACTCTGGGATCATTCCTTCTCGCTTATAAAGCATCATTAAAACTAGTACTCCACCAAAGAGAAGGAAATTGTAGGAAGGGAAGTTAATTTCTGTGTGGAAAGTGTTATTTACTAAATCTCCAAATGCTGGAAGACCGGTGGAATTAATCCAAGCAATTAGCAGAGCGCCAATCATGACTCCCCAGACATTGCCCATACCTCCAAGAACGACCATGGCTAACAAAATAATTGATATAGAGAAGTTAAATCGATCAGCAAAGACTCCATTAACGTGGGTCGCAAATGCCACTCCACCAACACCTCCGCTGAACGCCCCTACCGCGTAGGCTGCCAGTTTTGTGGACTTCAACGGTAAGCCCATCATGCTGGCAGCAAGTTCGTCTTCACGAATAGCCAACCAGGCTCGACCTAGCCGGCCCTTACGAATACGTAAAGAGACAAAGACCATCACTGCAGTCAGCAGAGCGAAGATGAAGAACTTCCAGCTGAAATCAAAGGGGCCCAGCACTTTTCCAGGAACGCCGATGTTATCAACTGGAGAGATACCTTTAGTGCCATTGGATATATTAAAGCCGGCGATATTCTGACCGTTGGTAAAAACCTGCGGGATAATTTCGCCAAACCCCAAAGTGACAAGTGCCAAATAGTCGCTCTTCAACCGCAAGGTAGGCGCGCCAATAATGATCCCGAAGAATGCGCATATCAATCCACCAATGAGAAGCACTCCCCAGAAACTCAGATGAATCCCTGGCAGATCTCTGGGGGCGGTAGTGAGAATGTGAATATTGACTTGTCCAAAGAATGCCGACATAAACCAACCAGCGCTATACCCGCCAATGGCCCAGAAGGCTACGAAACCGAGGTCAAGCAAACCCGCGTAACCAACGACAATATTGAGACCAAGCGCGCAGATCACCCAGACCATCGCTTCATTTACCGTGGTGGGGGGCAGCCAGTTCTGGAAAATGGTCTGTAAGCCTTCAGGTAAGCGGTACATCACATAGGTGTAGAAAACCCAGACGACTGCGGCAGCAATAAGGAAGCGAATGGTCCATATGCGATGGCTCGCACTATGTTTCATGGGCTTAAGGGTTTTTTTAGCACGTTTAGTCATAATCGCATCACACTTTCTCGGTAGTAGTTTTACCGAGTAGACCGGTCGGTTTAAATGCCATCAGAAGGATCAAGATCGAAAATACAACGGTCTGCGACCATTGCTGACCCAGACCGATAGGCAACCCATCATTAAGCCCCTGAATCAAACCGATCAGGAGCGCCCCAAGCACCGCGCCCTGCAGGTTTCCAATTCCGCCCATAACTGCAGCAGTAAAGGCGATCAACCCAAGTTGGTAACCTAAATTGTAGTTGGTGAGTCCACGGGTCTGCTGAAAGAGAAGTCCAGCGGTGCCAGCTAGGGCGCCGCCCAATGCAAAAGTAAATGAAATTGTGCGATCTACATTGATGCCCATGAGTCTTGCGGCGTCTTGATCTTGGGCGGTAGCTCGCATCGCTTTGCCTTGTCTGGTGCGCGTGACAATCCAGGACATCAACAGAAGCAAGGGAATGGTCACCACAAAGGAGAGAATCGTTGTGTAAGGGATCTTTACGTTGGAAATCATGATGTTGCCGTTTGGCAAGACACTATTCCATGTCTTAGGCGACGAACCATTCCAGCGCAGACCGATGAACTGCAGAACAAAAGAGACACCGATAGCGGTGATTAGAGGCGCCAACTTAGGTGCTCTGCGAAGTTTTCGATAGGCAAAATGTTCGATAGCCACATTTATGGAAGCAGAGAAAACCATCACCGCAACCAAGCACGCCAGAAAGACGCCCCATGCAGCGGGACCTGATTGATCTTTACCAAACCAGACGGTGATGAAGGTTGCAGAAAAGACTGTACCGAGCATGAAGAGATCACCATGGGCAAAATTAATCAACCCAATGATGCC
>CAKKQM010000108.1 GCA_919902125.1 Actinomycetes bacterium
GAATCAAAGGGCGGCCCCCAGGTGCGAGTGTCGTCGCCAACCTCAGGGCGCTCAACTTTTATAACTTCGGCGCCCATATCCCCCAACAGCATCGTGGCATAAGGCCCCGCCAAAACCCGAGAAAAATCCGCAATCCTCACACCAGTAAGTGCACCCATTGCGCAAACTTAGCAAGTAAAGGTGACCAATTTGTACGTCAATGGTCGGCGAACCAATTATCCCACCAGCCCCGGCTCATCTTTTCTCAGAGCACCCATTCAACCCCAAACAAAAGACAATGAGGCAAAAATAAGAGAAGATTTGCCACTAGAGACCTGACAAATACATTAAGGAGTATTCTCGTTGTTATGACAAAGCGGATGGAGATTTTGCGCTCCCAGCGAGAGGCGATCATTGCGATCGCCGCGCAACACAAGGCCATCAATCTTGCTGTCTTTGGAAGTGTTGCCCGCGGTGAAGATACCGAGACCAGCGATGTAGACATCTTGGTTGATTTCTTGCCTGGTGCTTCCCTAATCGAACATTTTTGTCTGCAAGAGGCACTTTCAGAGTTTCTCAAAACGCCGGTAGATGTAATCTCTCGGAAAGGTCTAAAGCCTCGAGATGCCCACATTCGAGAAGAGGCGCTGGTTCTGTGAACAATTCCGATTCGCAGCGGATTGCAGACATCTTTGAATTTGCCAATGAGCTCACACTCTATGTTGCGGAAGGTTATGACAAATTCTTGGCCCGCGGAGGTTCGCGTCGTGCCATTGAGCGACTAATTGAAATAATTGGCGAAACCTCAAGCCATCTCTCTGAAGAGTTGAAATTGCAACTTCCAGATATCAATTGGGCGGGCATCATTGGCATGAGACTTATCTTGGCTCACGCTTATCATCGTGTTGAGAATGACACCGTATGGGTTGTTGCAACTGAGCGCGTCCCTGAACTGGTTCGCCAACTGAAGAAACTCACACAGACGAACCACTAAAATTGCTACACCAGACCATAGTTGGGTCAGCAAAGCCACCATTCAACAGAAAACTCTATTCCTGGTTTGCTCTCTTGGCCCGTGCGGTAAGACGTGCTCGCTCATCACCGTTGAGAATCACCTTACGGATGCGCACTACCGCCGGGGTGACTTCAACGCACTCATCTTCGCGACAGAATTCGAGGGCGCCTTCCATATTGAGTTTCTTGGCTGGAATCAATCGTTCGGCTTCATCGGTACCTGAAGAACGCATATTGGTGAGTTTCTTCTCGCGAACGGCATTGACGTCCATATCTTCAGAACGTCCATTTTCGCCAATAACCATGCCTTCGTACACTTCAGCGCCTGGTTCAACGAAGATGCTGCCACGATCTTGGATGCTGTACATCGCATAACTAGTAACAAAACCGCGCCGATCAGAGACCAGAGAACCAGTTGGGCGGGTGCGCAGTTCGCCGTGCCATGCTTCATAGCCATCAAAGACATGGTGCAACAGACCAGTTCCGCGAGTTTCGGTAAGGAACTCGGTGCGGAAGCCGATCAAGCCACGGGAAGGAACTCGGTAATCAAGGCGGATCCATCCGGTGCCGTGATTAACCATCTGTTCCATGCGAGCCTTACGGAGCGCCATCAATTGAGTAATGACACCAAGATAATCCTCTGGCGCGTCAATAGTCAGATGCTCCATTGGCTCGTGAATTTTGCCGTCAACTATTTTAGTAACTACCTGCGGCTTTCCAACGGTGAGTTCGAAACCTTCGCGCTTCATGATTTCAACTAGTACGGCAAGTTGTAATTCACCTCGTCCTTGGACTTCCCAGGTATCTGGGCGATCGGTAGTGAGCACGCGTAATGAGACGTTTCCGATAAGTTCTGCATCAAGACGGCTCTTCACCAAACGCGCAGTCAACTTAGTACCGCTCTGGCCGGCCAGTGGCGATGTGTTGATACCAACAGTCATTGAAATACTTGGTTCGTCAACCGTAATGAGTGGTAGAGCAATTGGATTTTCTGGATCTGCCAGAGTTTCGCCCAAGGTAATAGTTTCAAACCCAGCAACAGCAATGATGTCGCCCGGGCCAGCCTCAAGGGCCGGAACTCGCTCAAGGGCTTCGGTAAGGAGAAGTTCAGAAACTTTAACTTTCTCTATTGATCCATCAGTCTTAATCCATGCGACCATCTGACCTTTTTTGATTACACCTTCGCGGACGCGGCAGAGAGCAAGGCGGCCTAGGTAGGGAGACGAGTCAAGGTTGGTGACATGTGCTTGCAGTGGTGCACCTTCGTGATATTCAGGTGCAGGGATCGCGGAAAAAATGGTGTCGAAGAGAACATCAAGGTTCTCTTCCTCTGGCATGCCACCATCTGCTGTACGTGTAAGTGATGCACGCCCAGCCTTTGCCGAGGCGTACACAATCGGAAACTCAATCTGCTTTTCATTGGCATCAAGATCTAGGAACAATTCGTAAGTTTCATCGACTACTTCGGCAATACGCGAATCATGGCGGTCTACTTTGTTAATAACCAGGATGACCGGCAAATTCTTCTCTAGCGCTTTTCGGAGTACGAAACGTGTCTGCGGCAATGGACCTTCAGAGGCATCAACAAGGAGAAGGACGCCATCAACCATTTCAAGTCCACGCTCTACTTCGCCACCAAAGTCTGCGTGGCCCGGGGTATCAATAATGTTGACGATATTTGTACCACGGTGAACCGCAGTGTTCTTGGCCAGAATGGTGATGCCCTTTTCACGTTCCAGGTCCATCGAATCCATCATGCGGTCTTGGCCCTCGGACTGCTCTTTATAGGCAGCAAATGCCCCGGATTGCCATAACATGGCATCGACCAGTGTTGTCTTGCCATGGTCAACGTGGGCAATGATTGCGACGTTACGTAAGTTTTCGCGCTTTTTAATTGGCAATCCTGCCAAATGCGCGGTTGATGAAATAGACATTGACCCTCAGCTCCACTCGATTGTGCTCTTGAAGAACGTCAATAGAGCAAGGCAGAATAGCATCAAGCGTATATATCCCTTAAATCGCGTCTTTTTTAAGCGCGAATAATTAAGAGTTCTGCGGGAATCCTAAATTAATTCCGCCATGGCTTGGATCCAACCAACGGCTGGTAACTACTTTGCCGCGAGTAAAGAAGTGAACCCCTTCAATACCGTGCGCATGAGTATCGCCAAAGAGAGAGTTCTTCCAACCGCCGAATGAGTAGTACGACATGGGCACTGGAATCGGAACGTTGATGCCCACCATTCCAACTTCGACTTCATTTTGATAGCGACGAGCAGCCCCGCCATCGTTGGTGAAGATTGCAGTGCCATTTCCAAAGGGGTGATCATTGACCAGTTTGAGCGCTTCATCGTACGTCTTCACCCGAATCACACTTAAGACAGGGCCAAAAATCTCGTCATTATAAATCGACATTGCAGGTGTGACATTGTCAAAGAGTGTTGGACCAAGCCAGAATCCATCACCATCGACTTTTACATTACGGCCGTCAACAACAAGTGTGGCGCCTTCTTTCTCGCCAGCGTCAACATATGAAGCAACTTTGTCGCGGTGAATTCTTGTGACTAATGGGCCCATATCTGCGCCCTTTGTACCATCGCCAGTTTTAATTGAGGAGATACGTTCTTTGATTTTTGCAACAAGTGCATCGGCAATCGGTTCGACAGCAACTAGCACAGAGATAGCCATACAGCGCTCGCCAGCAGAACCAAACCCTGCGTTGATTGCGGCATCGGCAGCTAGATCTAAATCAGCATCAGGGAGAACGACCATATGATTCTTTGCCCCGCCGAGTGCTTGCATGCGCTTGCCAGATTTAGTGCCAGTTTCATAAACGTACTTAGCAATGGGAGTTGATCCAACAAATGAAACTGATTTAATTCCTGGGTGGGTAAGGAGTGCATCTACTGCTTCCTTGTCGCCATTGAGAACATTAAAGACGCCATTTGGCAATCCGGCTTCCTTCCAGAGGTTTGCCATATACATAACTGCACTTGGATCCTTCTCGGAAGGCTTGACGATGACGCTATTGCCACATGCAATTGCAATTGGGAAGAACCACATCGGAACCATGGCGGGGAAATTGAATGGCGAGATTATTGCAACTGGACCTAGCGGCTGGCGGATGGAATAAACATCAATGCCAGTAGATACCTCCTCGGAGAATCCCCCTTTAAGTAGGTGGGGAATACCGCAAGCAAATTCCACGACTTCAAGACCGCGCGTAACTTCGCCTAACGCATCGCTTAAAACTTTTCCATGCTCTGCGGTAATGAGCGCTGCAATTTTCTCTTTATTTATATGTACCAACTCACGGAAGGCAAAAAGAATTTGAACGCGTTTGGTGAGTGAACTATGGCGCCACTCTTTAAAAGCCCTGGTTGCAACTTGGACTGCGTGGTCGATGGTGGCCGAACTGGCAAAATCCACACTGCCTGTGACCTGACCAGTAGCAGGGTTGTAAATATCACCGTGGCGTTCAGACTTTTGCGTCGAGAATTCGCCATCTATCCAATGTGTTACCTGAGTCATGCGCTCACGCTACTTGAGACGGATATAGTGGCGCTAGTGCGCCTTGGAAAGGGATAAACGAATGAATGCACCAATTAATGATTCTGCTAAAGGGGCGGAAGTTTTCGCCCAAGATCGTGCTCATGTATTTCATTCCTGGTCTGCCCAAGCCCAAATTGCGCCAATTCCCGTTGCTGGCGCCCAAGGATCTTATTTCTGGGATTATGAGGGTAAGAAATATTTAGATTTCTCATGTCAACTGGTCTTCACCAATATCGGCCACCAGCATCCCAAGGTCGTTAAAGCAATCCAAGATCAAGCTGCGGTACTCACAACAATTGCACCCCAGCATGCCAACGTAGCTCGCAATGAAGCGGCCAAAAGAATAGTTGACCTTGCTGGCCCAAAATTTCAGAAAGTGTTTTTTACCAACGCCGGAGCGGATGCAGTCGAAAACGCAATACGTATGGCGCGCCTGCACACTCACAAGCATAAAATTCTTTCCACCTACCGTTCCTACCACGGTAATACTGGTTCGGCTATTAATGCAACCGGTGACCCGCGCAGATTTCCCAACGAATTTGCCCATGGTCATGTGCATTTTTGGGGTCCCTACCTATATCGCTCATCCTTCTGGGCTACAGATGAAGCGCAAGAGTGTCAGCGTGCGCTAGAACATTTAGAACAGACCATTATTTTTGAAGGCCCCAAAACAATCGCTGCGATTCTTTTAGAGAGCATTCCTGGCACGGCAGGGATATTGGTTCCGCCGGCCGGATATTTGGATGGCGTCCGCGCGCTCTGCGACAAGTACGAGATTCTCTGGATTGCAGATGAAGTGATGTCCGGCTTTGGTCGTGCTGGTAAATGGTTTGCCTACCAACACTCAAAGTCGCTACCAGATTTAATTGTCTTCGCAAAAGGCATCACCTCGGGTTATGTTCCACTGGGAGGAGTTGTTATTTCAGAGGCGGTTGCTCGCTCCTTTGATGATCGCGTTTTCCCAGGCGGGCTAACTTATTCTGGACATCCCTTAGCGTGCGCCACTGCTGTTGCGACCATTGACGCAATGAAGGAAGAGAAGATGGTTGAAAACGCCGCACTTATTGGCGAGAAAATATTGGGGCCAGGACTGCGGGAATTGGCAAAGAAACATAATGTAATTGGCGATATTCGCGGCGTCGGAGTCTTCTGGGGAATTGATATTGTGACAAACCGCGAATCTCGCGCTCCAATGGCCCCCTATGGCGCATCGAGCCCGGCAATGAATGAACTAGTTGCCGCTTGCAAGAAGAATGGACTTATGCCGTTCCCCAACTTCAATCGATTACATATGACACCACCATGCAATATCTCTGAGACTGATGCAAAATTGGGATTAGAAATGCTGGATAAGTCACTTGC
>CAKKQM010000109.1 GCA_919902125.1 Actinomycetes bacterium
CGTGCAGCGATTGTACTGCGGTCTTGAGCTCGACAATGCGAGTATCAGGATTGTTGGGATTAGTTGAGTATGAACCTTCTGGAACATTGAAATTCTGTGGGGCATAGCCCCAGTTAAAGCCTGGTCGTGCTTCGTCAACAAAGAAAAAGTCAAAGATCGGAAGAAGTTCTACATGCGTAACACCAAGGTCTTTAATCGCGTTGACACCGGTTTTACCGCCACCGCTTGATGTAGTTTTTACATCAGCAAGTGCCAAAAATTTACCTTTGTGGGCTGCGGGAATAGAACTCGAAGAGTCCATCGACAGATCTCGTACATGTAACTCGTAAATCACTGCATCTGTTGCTTTTCCGCTAAATGCTGGCTTGGCTTTCGACCATTTTTTAGGATTAGTTTTGTTTAGATCGACAACAACCCCGCGCAAGCCATTGATTGTTGTGGCTCGGACATAAGGATCGACCGCCTCTCGTTCGATGCCACCAACGGTAACGCGATAATTGTAGACAGTTCCATTCTGGTCACCCTTGAGAGATGCAATCCATGTTCCCTTGAGATCTGACCTCATCGCTGTGATGATGCCTTGGGCATCGGTGGAATCAGATTTTGGATATGTCACAAGGTTTACAGCGGTGGCAGTTGGAGCCCATACTCTAAAAAATGTCTGATCAACCGTGTAAGTATTTCCTAAATCATCTCCAGCGTAGGTAAAACGAGCATTAAACCCTGCTGAATACATGATTTGCCCTGGCGTTGTTTCAATCTTTCCAAAGGTGGGATGAGTAACGGTATATGTTTTCCCCAGAGTTACATCCGCATCCAGGTTTAATTGGACTTTGCTTGCACTTGTCGCTGTACCGTTCATTGCTAACACTGACGTTACATTTATGCCGTCTGAAAGAGTAAACCCTTCATTTCCAGAACCAGTTAAATTAAGTTTTTGGCTAAGATTCACCGTTATCTGACGAAATCCATCAACACTCGCCGAGGTGATAGTTGAAGTAGTACTTGGTGCCGATGTATAAATCTGACGATCGCCTTGTACCAACCAGATTTCTGCATTGCCATTCGTATCAAAGTTGGTGATAAATCTGTCATCAGGAATATCTTTCGCCACCCAGTTATTAAGCCGCATGATAATTCCAATATTCTCGAAATTTTGCATACCGGTAATATCCATCGTTAAGACTTTGCCAAATGAATCGGATCCATTGAATTCAACACCAGTTGGCGAGACAGCAACATCACCCGTGTTGGCGGCTACGTTTTTCCAGAGCCATACATTCCAACCGGCGTAATCATCACCAGGACGCTGATAATGAACGGTAAGATGAACAGTTGAAGGAGTTGCAAAAGCCTGCCATGGTGCACCAAGCGCAAAGAGGGCTAATACCAGCCCGAAAATAGTGAGTCTGCGAAAATAACGTCCGGCTTGAAGTGTCGAGGGCATGAATACCACTTCCTTAGTTCGTTCTATAGTTGACCATTGGCGAGAATTTGACTTAAATTGAAACACAAACAAAGAAGATTTTTGTCGTATCTATGACCTAGAACTCTTTCTTTAACAAATCGTTATAAAAAGAGACCATTTACAGTCAGAGTTGCTGAGGTTTACTTGGGGAGGAATTTGTCTTCCCCGCCTAGCACCCCGCTAAGTTCCTTGGAAAAG
>CAKKQM010000110.1 GCA_919902125.1 Actinomycetes bacterium
AATCAGAGTCAGTGTTTTCGAGTTCCTTACGGATCTCAGAAACGCGACCTGCAACTGCTGCTTTATCCCCACCACCATCAACAATTGTGGTGGTGTCTTTGGAGATCACGATACGACGAGCACGGCCCAGAACTTCTAGACCAACCTGGTCGAGTTTCATACCAACTTCAGCTGAAATCACTTGAGCACCGGTAAGGATTGCAATGTCCTGCAGCATTGCCTTACGGCGATCACCAAAGCCTGGGGCTTTAACTGCCGCTGAGGTAAAGGTTCCGCGCATCTTGTTAACCACCAGAGTGGAAAGCGCTTCGCCTTCAACATCTTCAGCAATAATCAGAAGTGGCTTGCTGGCTTGTGCAATCTTTTCCAGAATGGGAAGAAGTTCGCTCAGGGCCGAGATCTTATTTCCTGAAATCAGAACGTAAGCGTCTTCAAGGACAGTTTCCATACGGTCTTGATCGGTCACGAAATATGGAGAGATGTAACCTTTATCGAATTGCATACCTTCAGTGAACTCAAGTTCGAGACCAGTGGTTGATGATTCTTCAACGGTGATTACGCCATCTTTGCCGACCTTGTCCATCGCTTCGGCGATCAAGTCACCGATTGCACGATCTTGGGCCGAAATTGTTGCGACATCTGCAATCTGCGACTTGTCTTTAATAACAGTGGAATTCTCGCGCAGGCGCCCGATAACCGCAGCAACGGCTGCTTCGATGCCCGACTTGATATCCATTGGCTGTGCGCCGGCGGCAAGGTTACGAAGACCTTCCTTCACCATTGCTTGTGCTAAAACTGTAGCGGTGGTTGTGCCATCACCTGCGACATCGTTGGTCTTAGTGGCAACTTCCTTCACCAATTGCGCGCCCATGTTTTCAGCTGGGTCTGAGAGTTCAATCTCGCGCGCGATAGTGACACCATCGTTGGTGATTGTTGGTGCGCCATAAGACTTTGAGATAACAACATTACGACCCTTAGGTCCGAGCGTTACCTTGACGGTGTCAGCAAGAATGTTGACGCCGCGTTCCATGGCACGGCGTGCGTGCTCATCGAATTCAAGAATTTTTCCCATTTACTTCTTCTCAATCACAGCGAGAATGTCGCGAGCTGAAAGAACCAAGTACTCCTCATTGTTGTACTTGACTTCAGTGCCGCCGTATTTGCTGTAGAGAACTACATCGCCAGGTTTGACATCAATTGGAACGCGAACGCCATTGTCAAAGCGGCCTTGACCCACTGCAATAACAGTGCCCTCTTGTGGCTTCTCTGTTGCGGTATCAGGAATGACAAGACCTGATGCGGTGGTCTTCTCGGCTTCAAGAGCCTTAACAACGATGCGATCTTCTAGTGGCTTAATGGCAACGGCCATGTGTTGACTCCTTCTTAGTTGTCTATCCCTTGGGTGGAACTTCTCCTCAGCGGTCACGAATTAGCAGACTCGGACCTTGAGTGCTAACGCCAAGCCTAGGAGGGTCATTCCCCATGGTCAATTTGAGATTAGTTTAGGCTCACCGTGGTGACGCTCAGGCTTGAGTCAGCCTCCAGATCGATCCTGCTGGATGGACGCCCCGCCATAACCATGAGCGAGCCAAGAGCCGCGACCATGGCGCCGTTGTCAGTACAAAGGGCCGGGGCAGGGATCCGAAGACGGATCTTGGCCGCATCGCAGCGCTCTTGGGCCAGGGTGCGAAGGCGTGAATTTGCTGCGACTCCACCGGCAATGATCAACGAATCGATCCCGCTTTTTCGACAAGCGGCAACCGCTTTTAGCATCAAAACATCGGCGATCGCTTCTTGGAATGAGGCGGCAACATCGTCTCTTCTGTAATCAAGAGTCGACTCGAGATACCGCGCAACAGAAGTCTTTAAACCAGAGAAGGAAAAATCAAAGGGGCGGGTCTCCCAATCCCGCGATTGCGTGAGACCGCGTGGGAAATCAATTGCACTCGGATTTCCACTGCGCGCTTCACGGTCAATGGCAGGACCACCAGGAAAGCCAAGTCCCATGACTCGGGCAATTTTGTCGAATGCCTCACCTGCGGCATCATCCATGCTTTCGCCGAGTTTAATTACCGATGATGTGATGTCATCAACTTGCAGCAATGACGAATGCCCGCCGCTGACCAGTAGCGCAATTGTCGGTTCGATGGGCGCGTCATGCGTCAGCAGATCCACTGATACATGAGCCGCTAAATGATTGAGGCCGTATAAAGGTTTGCCAAGTCCCAGTGCTAGACCACTTGCTGATGCAACACCTACGAGCAAGGCACCAACTAATCCTGGCCCGGCAGTTACTGCAACAGCATCGATATCGTTTAAAGAAATCTTTGCCTGCGTTAGTGCGCGATCCAAAATTGGCAGCATTGATTCAAGATGTGCACGACTTGCGATTTCAGGGACAACTCCACCAAACCTGGCATGTTCATCAACGCTGGATGCAATGGCGTTTGCCAAGAGAGTACGACCACGCACAATGCCAATGGCAGTTTCATCGCACGAAGTTTCGATTCCAAGGACAAGTGGCTCGCTCTTCATGGCAACTCTTTTTTCATGACAACTGCATGCACGCCGCTGCCGTAATAATCATTACGCCGGGAAATCGGAGTAAAACCTGCAGATATATAGAGCGGGTTGGCCTCCTCGTTACCCTCGCGCATCTCAAGAAATATGGCAGGAGCTCTGCGCCCTCGCGCCCACGCGATCAATTGATCCAACATGGCACGACCAATTCCCTGGCTGCGGTAATTTGGCGTAACAGTGAGAGTATGAATATCAGTTTCAACGCCCTCGCCAGGCGAAAAAACTCCGGCATATCCCACAATCTCGTCCTTCTCGCTCACTGCAACTATGTATAAACGATTGAGTGGAACGCCAGCGAGCTCTTCTTTAAATTGTCCAACCGACCACGCATCAATTGGATAGACCGCCCGCTCCATGCCAACAACAACCGGAAGATCTAAAGCGGTCATCTCACGATAGGAAATCATCATGCTGGGCGCTCATTCGTTGGCACCGCATCGGGACGGCGTAAGTACATTGGCTCGCTCACACGCAGAAGTGGATCCTCGCTAATTCCAACCAGAGCAAGCAGATCAGGAAATTGGATCTCATCGTTCTTCGTAATTGCATATTTAACTGCGCCCTCACCAAAGATCGGCAGACCGCGCTGGGCAATAGAAGCAGGTAGATCTACCGAAGGGCCTTCGATACGTTTGCCGTAACTATATTGCGCCCAGTAAATCTCTTTCCGCCGCGCATCGGTAGCAATAATAAACTCATCTTCTTCGCGCACCTGCGCCGCAATTGCATCAAGAGAACAAACACCAAGCACTGCAATAGTGCGCGAGATAGCAAAAGTACGCGCAAAAGCAATCCCCACCCGCAAACCAGTAAACGGTCCGGGTCCCATTCCAACAACAACTTGTTCAATAAGTGGTTGTACTTGTAGCGCTTGCGCGACAAGAGCTGGCACTGCATCACCATGGGATGTTGCACCATCACGGTAGCCATGCCATAACAACGCACCGAGTTCAATGATTGCCACAGATGTTCGCGATGTGGATGTATCTATTGCCAGTGAAATGGTCATAATGAGAACTCATCCCAGCGCGTGCCATGTGTCACGGCGCTCACCACGCGTTTATCCATTGTTCTATCAATCGTGATTTCAAGGCGCTCATCAGAGAGTCGCGCAGCTAATGTGCCACCCCATTCAATCACGGTGATTGCACTCTCTCTTTCGCTATCAAGATCTAAGTCATCAAGAGAGAAACTTGGGTCGTCCGACTGCATCAACCTATAGGCATCGACATGAATTAATGGAATTTTCCCTTTATGAACTCTGGAAATAACAAAAGTAGGGGAAGTAATTCCGGAAATACCTAAAGCGGCGCCAATTCCTTGGGTTAATAGAGTTTTACCCGCACCTAGTGGTCCATTCACAAGTATGAGATCGCCAGCCTTTAATTGACTTCCAATGTGTTTGCCGAATTCAAACATCTCATCGGAAGTGGCAATGGTCAACATAGTTCTTCAAGGTTAGTAGAAAATAAAGAAAAAAGTGCGGGGGCCTGGTTTCCCAAGCCCCCACACTTATTCGACTTTTCTTACTCTCCTTGGTAGAACTTCAACAATGGAGCACGGAAGAATGGATCGATGCTCAAGTTCTTAGCCTTGCGGATAAGGTTATTGAGCAGACCACCTGGCAAGAACTTGCCAGTGGATCCAGCCGCTGTGAGCTCCTTCGCCACTACCAAGTACTGAGCAGTAGTGAAGTTACAGTGATTAGTTCCTGGTGCGGCAGCGGTAGTGGTGATAGGTGTTGACCCATCAAACTTCGTGTATGTCGCAGGAGTTGTGCCCCAGATTGAGAGCAACTTCTTCTGTACCGGAACATAAATGTGCTCAACTTTGTAGGCGGCATAAGCTTTTGCTTTCTCTGCCGCATATTGAGCTGCATACTGATCGGCTAACCACTGCGACGCACCCGCTGGTGTTACAGGATCTGCAACACCGACCATCGTGATGGTTGGGACGTTGATCTTTCCAGTGTGCGAAAGCAGGGCGCGCATCTTGGCAATTGCTGTTGCATCACCCTTTGCGCGAGGTGCGCCAGGGTTTGCGACGCTAAGTGCTCCGAGTATTCCTGCAATGGCATCGTCTCCACTAAGAGCTACGTTAAAGACAACGCTTTCGTCAGCAACCCGCACTGCATAATCAGTCTTGGTGTTATCAAAGATCGCACCGCCAGACTGATTTTCAACATCGTGCGTTACCAAGATTGCGAGCGCACCGGCGTTCGCACCATTCTCAAGGATGGCAAGTGCTGGACTTACTGCCAATGGGAAGGCCAACTTCAAAGCACCTTCAGGACCTGAAATGGAATCGAAGTGCGCGCTCTGCGTGGGAATGCCTGACATCAAGCCGAGCATCAATAGCGCGCTACGGACGGGAATTCCAGCCGCTGCTAAAGCCTTACCAGTTGCACTGGATGTATCCGGCCAAGCACCTGTTGAAATACCTGCTTTGAGTTTGCCGATGACGGTGAAGAACTTCACCATGTCGCCCATCGCTTCGCCATAACCAGCAGCTCCAGCAGAGTAATTGCCACCCTTGATTGATGGATCAAAAAGGGTCTTTGTACCCCAGAGGAAATCGCCAGCCATAGTGAGTTCGTTTTCAATAGTGCCAGATGCCATACACAGCGGAGCGACTGCATCTACCAACTCTGGATGTGTTTCCGCAAGTGCTTGGGTGATAAAGCCACCAAGAGACTCGCCCCATGCCACAACATGCTTGGTGGTTGGGAACTGCTTCTTGAATACCCCAATCAACTCAACATCAGTTGCAACACCAGAATCAGTGTTCCAGCCTTGGCGAGCAAATCCCGAACCAGCAACAGCGAAACCATTGCTAAGTAAATAAGCGATTACAGATGTGTCCTTACCCGCACCAACGAGCGGTCCGGGTTGTGGGGTGTTATTGACTACATAGCCACCATAACCCGGAATACCTGCAGGCACGTTGAGATTGGGACGGTATCCATGGGAATAGAGAACCAGGGTGCCATTGAAGTTTCCTGGAACCTGCATGACATATGGAGCAGAGTCACTTGTCGCGCCTTGGCAAGAGTTAACTGCCAAACCGCCATTGCAGAGGGGACCAGCAGCATTGGCTGTTGTTGGAATTGCAACAACCAGCATTGCTACCAATGAGGTCGCTGAGAGTATCGAGAGTATGCGAGTTTTTTTCATAGTTAGTGTCCTCATTAGTTTGTTGGCAATCCCTGAGCTGGCATTGCTGGACGCTTATATGTGGACTTAACCACGGCGCCAGCACCAGAGTCGGTTGTATAGACGGTATATGCCCCGCCGTTTGGTTTCAACGTACCAGTGGTGTCATAGGTGCCAAACCAGTAACCGGTGTAACCAGCGTGACTAGTTGTAGAGACCGCCAATGGGGAAAGTCCAGAACTAGCAAATGTGGTGCCTTTCTTTTCAATAGTAGCAATCAAACTCTTGCGCGTGAGTTTTTTACCCGCTGCAGCAATAGCTTGAACGGCAACAAAGGCGGTGTTCATACCAACCAAGATGTTGTTATCAAAAACAGCATGGTTGTTGTATTTAGCATTAATCTCCTGGAATAACTTCACATACTCATCATTCGTATCAGCTGGGGCTGGAACAAACGACGTAGTCTGTACTCCACCGAGCAAAGCTGCAGGAACGCCCAATTCTTTGATTGTTGTGGAATCGGCACCTACAGAACCAAGAACCCATTGCGGCTTGAACTTAAGAGCATAAGATGCACCCAGGGCTGCTCCGGTTGCACTTGAAACTCCGAAGAGAATAACTACTTCAGCACCCCCTGCTGCCAACTTTGTAATCCATGTTGCCGAAGTACCAGCAACTGCCTGAGATAGTGGGGCATAAGGAACTTTGACGTCAAAGTTCAGACCACCTTGCTTGAATCCTGCAAGAGCATCGCGACCAAAATCATCAGCTTGGTAGAGAAGTCCCAGTTTCTTTCCTGGATAGGTCTCTTTAATGTACTGGGCCATGATCTTGGCTTCCATGATGTAGGAAGGAAAGAGCGAGAACGTTGTTGGATAGGCCTTCTTATTTGCGAAGCCACTGTATCCAGTGTTGACAAAGAGACTAGGGATTCCACGTCGACCTGGATTGACTGAGGCTGCAACGGCTTTGTTATTGGCTGTGCCAAGCGCTCCAATAAGTGCGAAGACCTTATCTTTCAAGATCAACTCATTGGTCTTTTGCACCGATGAAGTTGGGGTATATGCATCATCTTTAACAATCAAAGTGATCTTGCGCCCATTCACGCCACCGTTGGCATTGACATAGTCAAAGTAGGCCTTCATCCCGCCTGGGATTTTCTTGTAGCCAGGCGATGCGCCACCGGTCATCGGAAGAGTGATGCCTAATTTAATTGTGCTGGCAGTTACGCCTACTTCATAACGAGGTGAGAAGGCTTGCGCTGGAAGTGTTGCTAAAGAAAGGCTTCCAGTTACAAGCACCGCAGAAGTCACGAGAAACTTCCGACGATTCATTCCGATCATGTATGTCCTTCCATCGAGGGTTGGTATGACCTGACTCTTGAAGAGTTAATGAGCAGCGTGTGCGCTCTTACGAGCACGCACGCTACGCCACTGCTCTACTGGTCCGTTGGGAACGAGAAGGACCACCAGAACGAGTAACGTACTCACCAGTAAGCCAGGTAGGTTCATGGTCACATTCTCTGAACTCGCGAATCGACGAGAAATCGAATCGGCGATCTCAGGGGTTGCAACCAAGGTCACTGCCCCAATCATGACCCCTGGAAGGGTAGTTACGCCAGAGAGCACCGCTCCTGTCAGCAGAGCAAATGAGAGGGTAAGGGGGAAAGCGCTGGGCGAGACGGTAGCGATTGTCATCGCCAGCAGGGCTCCAGCCAGGCCAGCCAGGCCAGAGCTCACAGTAAATGCCAAGGTTTTCGCTTTACCTACATGAATGCCCGCTAATTGCGCTGCCACCTCGTTGTCGCGAACTGCGCGCCATATCCGTCCAAAACGTGAACGAAGGATATTTTGCAACCACCAGATTGCAATGAGCGCAGATGATGCCGCAATCCAGAAATACCACTTATAGGGGGAGAAATCCGAGCCAAAACTTGCCGGTGGCATTCCTACGTCAAAGAGCAAGCCTTGTTCGCCTCCAAGGAATCCAAATTGATTAGCGATGGAAGGTAGACCCACTGCTAGCGCCAAAGTAGTTCCTGCTAAATATGGCCCCGAAAGTCGGGCTGCCGCTGTGCCGAGAACTGCGCCAGCTATCGCCGCAGTTAGAATTGCTATTACAAAGCAGAGCCAGATCGGCAGAGATAAATAATTGCGGGTCAATGCAGCTGAATATCCGCCGATTGCCATAAGCGCGCCATGACCGAGCGAGACTTGTCCAGAATATCCCGTTAACAAAATTAATGAAGAAATTGCAACAACATACATTGCCAAAGTTGCGCCCTGATAAACGCGTAACTCATCTACTCGATTACCTGCCAAGAAAAGTAATCCGCCAAGAAGTACAAAGAAAAGTAGCCGAGAAAAATTAGAGTGCTGGAATCTATGCACGACGACCTCGTTTCGCGCCAATCAAACCGCTTGGGCGAAGCAACAGAACAAGAATTAAAACCATGAATGCTATGATAAATACGAGCGAGCCACTTACATAGGTAAGTACAAATGCCAAAACCAGACCTAAGAGTAGGCCGCCAACAACTGCGCCAATAAGACTTTCAAGGCCGCCAATCACCGCAGCAATGAATCCAAAGACCAACAAGAGACTAAAATCGAGTGAATCAGGAGATAACCCCCCATCCCCATTTGGTGTTTGCAACATTCCTGCAGCAGCTCCTGCTGCCCCTGCCAATGCCCAGCCAAGAGTTCGAATTCCATCTACTCGCACACCAGCTAAGCGGGCGATCTCTGGCGCATATGCAGATGCCCGCAGCGCAAGCCCAATATTTGTACGTTGAAAAATTAATGATAGCGCCAACATTAGAAAGATAACCGCACCCACAATCAGGAACTTGAGAGGTGAAAAAGCCAGAGTATGGCCAGAAATAGTGAAGCCGACATTTGAAACAGGTGGTCGAATACTTGCTTCCGTGTTACCTAGGAAAATGCCAATTCCACCACGAATTAATCCAAGCAAACCAAGGGTTGCAATGATGGGTGCAACTCCCGCAATTGGTCCTTGGGTATTACGGCTAAATAAAAAACGCATAAATAAAACATCTATCAACGCTCCAACCGCGGCGCCAGCAACTATGGCAACTATTAGCGCAATCCAATAAGAATCGAATCTCTGGATTACTTCGAACCCGATATATGTGGAGAGCAACGCTTGACCGGCCTGCGCAAAGTTCACAACCCGAGTACTGCGCCAGACAAGAACAAGCGCAATCGCCATCAGAGAATAAATCGCTCCTGATGTGATGCCAATGAGGATGGTGTTGAGTAATTGAAACATTCTTAATACCCCAGATACGCCGCACGAACCTGCGGGTCAGCGATGAGTTGTTGGGCGGAATTCGTTGCTGCAACGCGCCCCAAGTTAAGAACAATGCCAATATCTGCAATTTCAAGAGCGCTCATCGCGTTCTGTTCGACGAGAACAACAGTCAGGCCCATCTCATCGGTCAGTTCTCGGATATTCTGAAATATCTGAGCGATGACAAGAGGAGCGAGCCCAAGTGAGGGTTCATCAAGTAAAAGTAGTTGAGGTTTGGACATTAATGCTCTACCGATAGCCAACATTTGGCGCTCGCCACCTGAAAGAGTGTCTGCTAGTTGCGATAAACGCTCACCTAAACGGGGAAAAGTTTCGAGGATATTCTCCCGTGTCGCTTTCGCTTCTTTGGCGTCCTTGCGCCAGAGTGCACCCAAGTTGAGATTCTCTTCGACGGTAAGTTCAGGGATGACCGACTTGCCTTCGCAAACATGTGAAACACCGTAACGAACTAACTTCTCTGGTTTTGCATGAAGCAAATTATGATCGTGCCAAGTAGCGTGACCACTTGCCGCATGTCCTAATCCCGAAAGCGATCGCAGTAAAGTGGTTTTGCCTGCACCATTGGCCCCAATGACTGCTGCTAGTTGGCCTTGTTCAACCCGGAATGAGACTCGATTTATCGCACGGATTGCGCCATGGTCAACACAGAGATCAGAAACGATAAGGGTCATGTTGCACTGACTCCCAAATATGCAGCAATCACGGCCGGATCGCGACGTACTGTTTCAGCAACTCCGCTAGAGATAATTTCACCAAAGTTGAGAACATACAAGCGATCACAGACCGACATGACAACATCCATATGATGTTCAACAAGTAGAACCGAGCACTGCAATTTTAAGTTATGGATCAAGCTATTCATCCATGCAATATCTTCTGCGCCTAGACCACCTGCTGGTTCATCAAGCATCAAGATCTTAGGTTCACTCACCAGAGCACGAGCAATGGCAACTCGCTTTGTGTCAGGATATGACAATGTATCTGCACGACGATGTGCTAAACCCGTTGCATATACACGTTCAAGAGCCAGCATCGCCCGCTCTTGCAATTTTCTTTCATCACTTACATTCCAACCAAAGGCAGCAGAAATAAATCCAGAATGTGAGAACTTTTTTGCACCGACCATTACATTTTCCAAGACAGTCAGATCAGCGAAAAGCCCAACCCCCTGCAAAGTGCGGGCAATCCCAAAATCAACAAGTTGATCAGTCCGCGGCCATTTATGAGACTTGCCGTTAAGGATGAGCTCTCCAGCAGATGGCTTTACCAGACCACAGAGCACATTAAAGAGAGTGGTCTTGCCCGCCCCATTTGGTCCGATTATTCCTACGACTTCTTGAGCGTTAAGTTCAAGGTAAACATCGTTGAGCGCGTGTAAGCCACCAAAGTCAACCGAAAGTTTTTTGACGGCAAGCAGAAATGAAGAGGTCACACTTCCCCTTCTTTAACTCGTGGCCAGTTTATAGATTCTAGGCACTCGCGGGCCGATCCGCGTGACAATCTCGTAATTAATACTCGCACTTGCCTTGCCCCAATCATCCGCTGTGTATTCGCCTTCACTCCCAGCGCCAAAGACGGTAACCCAATCTCCTGCTTGCGCGGTGGAATCCCTACCGAGATCAACCACAAATTGATCCATTGACACTCGTCCAATAATCGGCGCTCGGCGGCCAGCAACAAATACCCCGGCACCTTGAGCAATCCGTGGAATTCCATCGGCGTACCCCATTGCGACAACACCGAGTTTTGTTTCAGATGTTGTGAAAGCTGTTGCACCGTAACCGACAGGTGTCCCTGCTAGCACCTCTTTAACAAGATGGAGTTTTGCCCGAAGCCTCATGGCGGGTTTCAGGTCAAGGTGCGCCGACGTACCAAGATGATCCAGATCTGGAGTAAGGCCATAGATGGCAATTCCTGTGCGCACGAGATCGAAATGTGCAGAAGCGTCCACTAATGTTGCAGCGGAATTAGAAAGATGATGAATCTCTGGCTCAACCCCAATTCGATTAAGGTCATCTGACATCTCAATAAAGCGTTTAAGTTGTGCCACATTCTGCACTTGACCTGGTTCATCCGCTCGAGCAAAATGCGAAAACATCCCAATGATCTCGACATCATTACGATTGGAAACAAGTAAATCTAAAAAAGATTCCCACTCATCGAGAAAACCTCCCCGTGTCATTCCTGTATCAACTTCGATATGAATCCGAGCCCGCTTCTTAACGCTACGTGCAGCAAGGGAAACCTCTTTAAAGATCATGATTGAAGGGACTGCAAGATCAATCTCGGCTTCAATTGCGCTTACATAATCCGATCCTGGTGGCACCAACCAGGCAATTGTCGGAACGGTGATTCCGGCCCCACGTATAGCCAGCGCTTCTTCCAGTAGAGCAACTCCAAGCCACTGTGCGCCCGCAGCAATTGCAGTCTTCGCTACCGGTATGAGTCCGTGACCGTATGCATCAGCTTTTACTACGGCTAGAAGTGGAACGCCTGCATGCAGTTTGAGCCGTGCAATATTGGCGGCAATGGCAGAGAGGTCAACCTCTACCTGAGCACGATTGGTCATTAAGTCCGCTCAACAATCACTATGGCTGAAGCAATCCCTGCATCATGGGAGATTGAAAGGTGAACACTTGCACCATCTACTAAATCTGCAATTTCACCGCGAAAAAGAAAAACCGGCTTCCCTGATTCAAGATTAACAACTTCGGCATCGAGCCACGGCAGACCTTTGCCAGCATTGAGAGCTTTGGCTAACGCCTCTTTTGCGGCAAAACGCGCAGCTTGCGAAGAGATAGGTAACGATTGTTCATTTTGCGTAAAAAGTCGTTCAAGAAGTGAAGGTGTGCGTTGCAGCGATAGTGCGAACCGATCGATATCTACAACGTCAATGCCTATACCTTCAATCATGGCCCAATACTAAGCCTTTAGGAGTGCTCGCTATCAGAAGGGACGAAGCGATCTACCGCGATCACCAGCACTAGTAGCGCCCCGCCGATGAATAAACCGCCCAGAAGGTCGGAAAACCAATGGGTATTCCGAAAGAGGGATACCGTGCAGACAGCAACGGTTATCACTCCGACAACAATGGCGAGTAAGCGACCATGAAAGACTTCAGGATGGGTATATCGGTAGATCAAATAAGCCAATATCCCCCACGTCAGCAGAGCATTCGAGGCATGTCCGCTGGGATAAGAGAGTCCTCCAGCATTGATGAGATCGATATTAAGCCGTGGCTTTGTGCGACCAATTTCCAACTTAGCAAGACCAACAACAAGATTGAGCGCAAGTAAAGAAAGCACGGCTAAGTTCAAAGGACGCCAAGATTTAAACTTACGCGAAATGATCAGTGCGGTAATAACAAGAATTGTCGCTGTCAGCCCGCGCAGCCCCAAATTATCAATTCGCATGAACAGAGCATCGATCCATGGGGTGAAATTGTGGCGCTTGGCACGAGCAATGCGCCCATCAAAATCTATAAGTGAACCATTGGATCTCACTTGTTCTGTAACAATTAAAAAGCCAACAAAAAGGAGAGTAGCCCAGCGCAAGGCTCGATTCATCTGCGCTCGGCGAAGATCAATCTGCTTGCTCACTTACTCCACCGTTACTGATTTGGCGAGGTTGCGAGGTTGATCGACATCGTTGCCTCGCGTCACTGCCATCTCATATGCAAATACTTGCAATGGCACCGTAGCCAAAATCGGTTGTAAGAGCGCTGGCGCGACAGGAATTCGGATAATGTGTTCAGCACCAGCTACCTCTGCGCCTTCTTGCGCAATAACAATAATCCGAGCACCACGAGCTTTGACCTCTTGAATATTGCTCAACATCTTTTCATCCAGGCCATGCTCATGACCAATGGGAAGTATTGCGATTACTGGTGTGCCCTCTTCAATCAGCGCGATCGGACCATGTTTAAGTTCGCCTCCTGCAAAACCTTCGGCGTGCATGTAGGCCAACTCTTTCAATTTCAGCGCCCCTTCTAGTGCAACCGGGAAACCTACGTTACGACCAAGAAATAAGACCGATGTCGATGAGGCAAACCCTCTAGTCAATTCACGAAGCGGTTCAACAGTTTCAAGTATTTGTTCGATCTTTCCTGGTAACTCCACCATCTCATTAAAAAGATTCTTTACTTCTACATCACTCATAACGCCACGTACCTGCGCTAAATACAGACCTATTAAGTAAACAGCGATAACTTGGGTGAGAAATGCTTTGGTTGATGCCACTGCAATTTCAGGTCCCGCATGGGTATATAGCACTGCATCAGATTCGCGCGGAATCGTGGAACTGTTGGTATTACACACCGCAAGAACACGCGCACCAGCCTCTTTGGCATGACGCAGCGCCATCAAAGTATCCATCGTCTCGCCCGATTGCGAGATTGCAATTACCAATGTTTGGTTATCAATGACCGAATCACGATAGCGGAACTCACTCGCCAGTTCAACTTCAACTGTGATCTTTGCCCATTTTTCAATGGCATACTTTGCGACCATTCCTGCGTGATAAGCGGTTCCGCAGGCAAGAACGACGATCTTCTTTAAATCTTGGACCTCCTCTTTTGTGAGATGGAGTTCGTCGAGCACAATCTGATTGCGTTCATTCAAACGCCCGAGCAAGGTATCGGCCACAGCTTTTGGTTGCTCAAATATCTCCTTAAGCATGAAGTGATGGAATCCGCCTTTCTGTGCGGCACTGGAATCCCATGTAATTTCATATTCTTTGGGCGCTAATTTAGCGCCATCTAAATTGGTGATCTCAATTCCTTCTGAGGTAATGGTGACCACTTCATCTTGACCAAGTTCAACTGCGCGTTTGGTGTAATCGATGAAAGCTGCAACATCAGATGCTAAGAAGTTTTCTCCATCGCCTAATCCAACAACGAGTGGTGAATTCCTGCGGACACCGACAATGACATCAGGATTATCGGCGTGGATGGCGAGCAATGTAAATGAACCACGTAGAGATTTGACTGCCTCGCGCATTGCGGCGGCAAGATCTCCGTTATGGGATTTACGCAGGTCGCTAAGTAAGTGAGCAACTGATTCAGTATCAGTATCTGATTCAAATCTGTGTCCACGCGATAGAAGGTCGGCCCGCAATTGCGTGTAGTTTTCAATGATCCCGTTATGTATTACTGCGAGTTTGCCTTCGTTATCAACATGAGGGTGGGCATTTCGGTCAGTAGGCCCACCGTGAGTTGCCCATCGAGTATGTCCGATTCCGCTATGCGCAGTTGGTACAGAATCGCCTAACGCGGCTTCAAGATTGGCTAATTTGCCGGCGCGTTTTTCTATGTAGAGACGTCCTGGAGTTCCAAGCGCAATTCCGGCAGAGTCATAACCGCGATATTCAAGTCGGCGCAAGCCTTCAATCAGTGGCGTAATTGCAGATTGCGATCCCGTGTAACCGACAATCCCGCACACCTGTTACCCCAATTCCTGCACTACGACCTCGGCAAGTCTTTCTGCAATACCCAAGGCCACGCTATCACTTGGGGCTTCAACCATCACGCGAATCAAAGGTTCGGTTCCAGAAGTTCGTAACAAAACACGACCGCTCTCACCTAGTTCTGCTTCAGCAGCGCGCACGGCGTCTCTAATCGCAACTGATTCCATTAGTCTTTCTTTTGCAACATCTTTTATGTTTATTAAAACTTGCGGGAATCGAGTCATAACACTTGCCAGATCGTGTGCGCTCTTGCCAGATCGTTTTACCGCTTGAAGCAGTTGGAGAGCAGTAAGTATTCCATCGCCTGTATTGGCAAATTGTCTCAAGATGACATGGCCCGACTGTTCACCACCAAGTGAAAAGTCTGATTCAATCATTTTCTCCAGAACATAACGATCACCGACAGGAGTTGTAATCACCTTAATATCGGCTTGCTTCATTGCCTCCATAAATCCCAAATTGCTCATGACAGTCCCAACGACGACATTGCCCTTGAGTTGGCCACGAGATTTCAAACCTAACGCCAAAATCGTCAATATCTGATCGCCATCAATATCATTTCCTGCGCCATCAATCGCTAAACATCGATCGGCATCTCCATCGTGGGCGATTCCAATATCTGCGCCAGTTTCTAAAACTTTGGCACGTAAGGACTCCACATGTGTAGATCCGCAATTCTCATTAATATTCCAACCATTAGGTTGATCAGAAATTGCAATAACTTCCGCGCCGGCGCGACGTAATGCAACAGGTGCCACGTGAGATGCAGCGCCATTAGCGCAATCAACTACTACTTTAAGTCCAGTGAGTTTGGTTTCCACTGATGCAAGTAAATGTTTGAGATATCGCTCAGTAGCAGTGTCATCGTTGATAGCGCGCCCAACGTTACGACCAGTGGGACGTTCCCATGGTTCGCGCATACGCGCTTCGATAGCAGCTTCAAGTACATCATCGAGTTTTCCTCCACCGCGAGAGAAAAGCTTGATTCCGTTATCAGGCATTGGGTTATGAGATGCACTGATCATGACGCCAAGATCAGCGCCGCTATCTGCGACTAAGAATGCAATAGCCGGAGTTGGTAGAACACCAACTCGGTAAACATCCACGCCAGCACTGGTTAAACCAGCAACAATGGCTGCTTCTAGAAATTCACCTGATGCACGAGAATCTTGACCAACGATCGCACGCGGACGTTGTTGGGTGGATCCAAGACTTTCAACAAGTATGTGAGCAGCCGCAACAGCAACGTCGAGAGCTAACTCTGCAGTAAGATCGCGATTGGCTAAGCCACGGATGCCATCGGTGCCAAAGAGTGCCATCTTCGCGAATTAAATATCGCTGATGTGAATTAACGCTTGCTGTACTGCGAGCGCTTACGGGCCTTCTTAAGGCCGTACTTCTTGCGTTCAATAACGCGCGCATCGCGAGTAAGGAATCCAGCCTTCTTCAAAGCCGGGCGATGTGCTTCTTCATCAATTTGATTGAGAGCACGAGCAACACCTAAGCGAAGCGCACCAGCTTGACCAGATACTCCGCCACCATCGATACGAGCGAAAACGTCGTAACCGTTTTCAGCACCAACAGTGCGGAATGGTTCGGAAATTAATTGTTGGTGAACTTTGTTTGGGAAGTACACATCAAGTGCCTTGCCGTTTACAGCCCATTTGCCGGTTCCGGGTACAAGACGAACACGAGCTACGGCTTCTTTACGACGGCCAGTGCCGCCACCAGGAGCTTTGATCGCAGGGCGATTAGTTGCAGCAGCAGGGGTCGAAGATGAATACGAAGTAGGAACTTCAGTCTCGTCTAGATCATTAACTACGGTGGTTTCAGACATCATTGATTCTTATCCTCTACTTAACGATCTGTGAGACTTGCTCGAAGACATATGGTGTTGGTGCCTGTGCAGCATGTGGATGCTCGGGACCTGCGTAAACCTTAAGTTTGGTGGCTGTTGCACGACCTAAAGTGTTCTTAGGCAACATTCCCTTGATTGCTTTTTCAACGGCGCGAGTTGGGTACTTGACCAAAAGATCGCCGTAAACAGTTGAAGTTAAACCACCTGGAAAACCAGAGTGCTGATGCGCATATTTCTGAGTGATCTTTGAACCAGAGAGCGCGATCTTGTCAGCATTAATAATGATGACGAAGTCGCCCATATCCATATGAGGAGCGAAAGTTGGCTTGTGCTTGCCACGCAACAGCACAGCAGCGTGGGTTGCCACGCGCCCCAATACAACGCCTTCAGCGTCGATGACGTGCCACTTACGCACTACATCTCCAGGCTTTGGACTATATGTACGCACGCTCTTGCCCTCGCTTCTACTTAATGACTTTTGCTTTGCGGCACCCTGTTGGCGCAGGAGGGTAAGGGTACCTGTGAGGGCGCCAATGGGTCAAAACAGGGATTTATAGGCTTGAAAGACCAGTTCTGAGAGCCTGTTGAGCCGTGGATAACATGGAAATCGTCGATTCTGCGCCCTGATTCAAGTTAGGACCTCGATCGTGGAGTCCGTCATAGCCTCCTCCTGTCTCAGGATCAAACATCTCAACGCCTCTGTCATTATTTCCCAAGAACCAGCTCCACGCGCGCTGCACTTCCGCGGCCCAGCGCGCCTCCCCTGTCACCTGAAAGGCCCGTGCGCAAGCATCTGCAATAGCCACGATTTCAATAGGTTGCTGATCAAAGCCCATTCCCCTCTCGTCATGCTCACGCCCCTCCGCAGGAGTCACGGAAAAATGACCCGAATTCGTTTCTATATCGAGCAAAAACTCCAACAAAGAAATCCCATGGGCCACCGTTGTTGCATCACCAAGTGCCCAACCAATGAGTATCACTGCTTCTGCAACAGATCCATTGCTGTAGTTCAGTCTCTTCTCCGGCCAGATCCATTTCGAAGAGACAGAGTGAGTCAAACGTTTCCGCACACCTTCAAGAATGCAACGTGCATCGGAGTCATCGGGATACGCGAGCAGTAATTCACCCGCCCCTAAGGTTGCAAAAGAAAGGGATTTCAAATCCGGTGAAATTGTTCGAGCAAGCAAGTGAAATCCTTGGACTGCTCGAGCGCGCTGACCCGCGAGGGGCGCATGCGCAGCGGCATATCCAAGTCCCCACATCGCACGTCCCCACCAATCACCCGTTCCAGGTTCATCCGCCCAATTGCCTTCTGAATCCATCCGGTTGTGACAACCACCCTCTTCGGAAAGCGCTCGAAGAGTGAAATCCAAATACAGTTCGAGCATCGCAAGTTCTGTTGAATCAAGTGCTGGCTCACGGCAGAGCAAGATCAAACCACGCGCAACATCATCGACACAATATCCATGTTCGGGGCGAGGTACATCAAAGAGCGCATGCTCCTGTAGCCCAAACTTTGTCGTGAGATGTTTGAGGTGTGCGAAAGTTGGGCGTGAAGAGATTGCTTCAATCATGCTGCGGCTTCTGCGCGAATAAGCGCCCTTGCAAGTTTTACGTAACGAGCTGCAACGGATGGCCAGAGAAACTCAGAGCCAATTTCCTTTGCACGCGCAGAGAACGCTGCCGCAACGGCTGAATCTTGGAGAATAGTGCGAAGTGCGAGCGCAATCGCATCTGGATCATGGTGCGGTACAACTATTCCCACGCCATCTGCAAGAAGTTCAATTGCATTAGGGAATTTCGTGGCAACCACCGGGAGGCCGGCTGTAACTGCTTCAATAAGGACACCAGAAGTCATTTGCTCAGTTGAGTCATACGGAAGCAAGACCACGGATGCGGATGCGACGAGGACGGCAAGTTCGCCGTCACTCAAATAATTGGCATTGAGTTCTACGACGTCAGTCAGATTAAGTTTCTCAATCCGCCTCCGAAGGCTCTCTCGGTACGCCTCCCCTTCGTGTTCAAGAACTTTAGGGTGCGTGCGCCCAGCCACGAGATAACGAGGAGCCGGATCCAGGTCGCGAAGTCTGTCCATCGCCTCAATTCCCCATTCGATTCCCTTCCCCCCTCCAATCAATCCCCACGTAAGAATCAGTGGCCGCCGACTGGCAAGATCTTCGGCCTTTACATCCGGGAAAGCGGGGGCGCCATGAGGCAGGACAAAGATCTTGGAGGGTTCGACGGAATATTTTGAGACCAGCAGATCACGCGCAGTATTGCTCATCGTCACCACAGCTGAGGCGCTTCGAGTTAACTGTGTGAAAACTATCCGTTGATGCCATGTGGGAGTGATTAGGACGGTATGTACCACAACGATCGAAGGAATCCGCAGTCCTTTAATGATCTCAAGAACCTCATCACCGTCCACTCCTCCGTAGATACCAAATTCGTGTTGAATCACCGCTATGTCCATTGCGTTGAGTGCGGCGACCACACTGGCCAGTGATTCAGAATTCCCCGCATGAAGAGTCCTAAGAATTTCAGGACTTACCGACCGTTCAGTCTCATTTGCGCCCTCATCTACCAGGCGCACTACCGAGGTTGTATGTAGTCCAAGATCACGTATTGCACTCATGAGTGAGTTGCTAAAGGTTGCAATTCCACAGTGCGTCGGTGGATACGTACTAACGAAACCAAATCGAATACTCATGTTTGGCGCCTTTCCGAGGATAGAGTCACCTTCCAGAACGCCGCGGTTTAGATATTCCTCCGCATTCAGTAACTTTTTGATACTAGACCCGCAATCTTCGTTCTACCTACTTCGATCAAGCGTGCAAAGTGAACTCGCAGGAGTTACACAGAATTGCGAGCGTGTTGCGCTCGCTTTCACGGCCAATTGCGGAGAATAAAATCTACCTCTTGCATCATTCTGAAGAGCAGGAAAAGGCCTTTGCTTTTGTGCTACCAGTTGATTGATTACTCCGAATAACTTAGAGATCGAAGTAGAACTATGTTGAACATCTGCGAACCTTTGACCTGGTCTTTAATTCCCTAACTAAAAGTTTGGAGCACCGCGGGGGCACGGGACGGAATCGATTCTTCAATTTGAAATATCGTCCGGTTCATCTGGTCCTATTTGGCGTTCTCCCATTCTTCCTTCGAGATGTCCGCTTGTTTGATTAATCTGCCGACAAGGGAAACGCTCAAGACTTGTCCGTGATCGTTTGGAATAGGAATCTTTTGATTTCCTCGTTTCATAAACGGGTGAGGTGATTTACCTTTCCCATAGTAGGGACCATCAAACCCACAATTTCTAAATCGTTTAACTAGATCTTTGAATGTGATGGGTCCAATGGCCACGGCACATCACAAACGATTTAAATCGATAGTTTCTACTACTGGAAGATCGCGATCTTGATCTTCAATCTTCATCATCACCCATTGGCTTAGGATTTCTTTCAACTCCAATTCGGCCTTTTTTTCTGTTTCAGCCTCTGCCCAGACTTGTCCCAAAACTGGAATGGTCAAGAAATATCGGCCATCCTCGGTGATTTCCGCCAACGTCCTTCGCATGCACGCTTCGATGTAACTCTTGACCAGCCCTTCTGGGAATTCCGAAAACTTTTCGGAATTGAGAATTCCGTCAGTTGCCTTATTTTCAACTTCGCGGCTTACTCGCAACTCTCCCCAAAAATCCAATGTGTCTTCGGGCTGTTCGACGTAGGAAGCAGACTCTGGTGCCTCGATACTTCGTGATCGGAAGAGTGTGTCAGTCATTTTGCGCCCCTCTCTTTAGGTTTTCAGGTGAGGATACGTTTACGATGTTCTGGGACTTGGCGATATAGATCGGATCTCCAGTAGTCGGGTCAAATTGACCCTCGAGCTTGAGGACCTCGGTGACTACCAGTTTAATCCGAATTACCGATCCATCATCGACCAGATATTCATTCCAATGCTCAACCCCAGTCTGGAAAGGCAAGATGGTTGCATCGAACTCGTTACCGTTGGCATCCTTCATTCGTTGTTTACGGGGAGGCATGTCGAGAAGATAGCAGAGATGCTTCGCCTACAGGGCGGTGGATTGAGGCTGATTTCAGGGAGTGTGCTTAGAAAGTGACGGGAAAGATGTATCGGGCCGTCCAATCAAGGGCCGATGGGGGAAAGTTCGACTTCGTCGAACGCCACCACGGGCCAAATTCGGGTCGACCGATCGAATTGCAGGTGCGTCCCCTGTAACACAGCACCTGCAAAATACGAGAAATCGCAATTCAGACTGCGAGCACCTCTATAAGTAACCGACAAGGTCGAGCGCCAGATAGCCAAGATCTACGTCGGTTAGTGCCCCTTCGCGCAGTTGTTGCCGGAATTCTTGAAGATCGACGAGTACCGGGGCGCAGAATTCATCGCCAGTGGGTCTCGGCGCACTGATCTGATGGCAGTTACGCGCGATCGCTACAAACCGTTGAGTGGTGGCGGAGGCGGAGAGCCATGTGCTTCCCAACATTTCAATCTCACCTGCGTAGCCGGTTTCTTCCAGCAGTTCGCGAATGGCCGCTTCGGCCGGTTGCTCACCTGGATCAACCGCACCACCAGGCATCTCATTGAGTATGAGATCGGGTCCTGGTCTGTATTGGCGCGCAAGTATGATTTTTGATTCGGAAGTAAAAGCAAGCACCGCGACGGTTTGTTTCCCATCTAGCAGGTCCCAATTACTGGCTCTGCCATCTGGAAGTGTGTAACTTCGGGTCAAAATGCGCATGAAACCGGAAGGCCCAACAGAATTTTTTTCGCCAAGTAACTCCCACGGAGTCACCAAGGGAACTCTTCCGTCAGCGATCAACGATCGAGCACTTGCAACCTTTTGTGTTCTTCCGGGATTGGGGGAGTCATTTGTCATGGCGTCTGGCGAAAGTTTCGAC